>CAZPMO010000227.1:0-6772 GCA_964587515.1 uncultured Rhodospirillaceae bacterium
GGGCGGCGGCGAAGAGCGCCTGGCCGCCGCGGCCGAGTTGCTGCCCGGCCGCGACCTGCGCGACTGGGGCCGACTGCTCGCCGAGCTCACCCCGGTCCACGGCCGCGGCCGCAACGCCCTCGCCGCCGTCGAGACCGCCCTCCTCGACGCCCTCGGCCGCACCCTCGGCCTATCCGTCGCCCAGCTACTGGGCATCCGGCGCGACCGCGTCCCGGCCTACGCCTCCGGCGGCTACTACTACAACCATCTCCCCGATCGCCGCGACCTGCTGCGCCGGGAAATCGCCGACGCCCGCGAGCGCGGCTTTCGCTACTACAAGATGAAGATCGGCCGCTCCGCCCCGGAGGACGACCTGGACGACATCCGCGCCGCGCTCAACGCCGCCGGCAGCGGTATGCGGGTCGCCGTCGATCCCAACTGCGCCTACTCCTACCCGGTGGCGCTGGAGGTCGGCCGCGCTCTCGATGACCTCGGCGTGCTCTGGTACGAAGAGCCGCTGCCGAAGCGCCAGCTGGATTCCTACCGCGAGCTGCGCGGCAAGCTCGAACTCCCGGTCACCGGCGGCGAGGGCTACGCCGATCTCGTTGAGTTCCAGCAGGCGCTGGCGGCTCGCGCCATGGACATGGTGCAGCCCGACCTCAGCGGCGCCGGCGGCTACGGGGCCTGCCTGGACGTCGCCGCGCTCGCGACGGCCCACGGCGCCGCCTGCTTCCCGCACTGCTGGGCCGACTCGCTGCACATCGTCGCCAGCCTGCATCTGCTGGCCGCCCTGCCGACCACCGCCGGGATCGAGTTCGGCGTGCCGCCGTTGCTCGAATACGACGTCACCGAGAACCCGATCCGCATGGAGCTGCTGGGCGGCGAGCCGCCGGTCGATGCCGACGGTTGCGTGGCCATCCCGGATGCCCCCGGGCTGGGCTTCGACGTCGACCGCGCGGCCCTGGCGAAGTTCGCCGTCGACTGAGAACCGGTCCCGGCTTTCTGCTAACTTCCCCGTTACCAAACCGGCACCACCGCAAAGGCGGGATCAGGATGAGAGTCACCGAAGTCACGACCCACATAATCAACTCCACCTGGCGCAACCTGGTGTTCGTGCGCGTACACACCGACGCCGGCATCATCGGCACCGGCGAGTGCACCCCGGTCTACGCCACCGGCGCGATGGGCACCGAGGCCGCCGCCCGCGAGATCGCCGCCTATCACCTGATCGGCCGCGACCCGCTGGACATCGAGGCCTTCTACGACCGCGCCTTCCGCGAGAGCTTCTGGGGACGCAACCCGGGCGTGCTCTTCATGGGTGGGGTCAGCGGACTCGAACAGGCCCTCTGGGACATCGCCGGCAAGGCTATGGACGTGCCGGTCTGGCGCCTGCTGGGCGGCAAGTGCCGCGACCAGCTGCGCCTCTACGCCAACGGCTGGTACACCGACGCCCGCACCACCGGCAAGCTGCAGGACTACATCGACTCCGCCAAACGAGTCGTCGACGACGGCTTCACCGCCATGAAATTCGACCCCTTCATGGGCAGCCCGACCCTCAACGACGCCATCCCGCCGAAGCACATCGACACCTTCCGGGACGGGCCCATCGTGGAGCGCGTCGCCGCCGTCCGCGAGGCCGTCGGGCCCGACGTTGACATCATCGTCGAAGTCCACGGCTGGCTCGACGTGCGCACCGCCATCCGCTTCGGCCAGAAGTTCGCGCCCTACGCCCCGATGGCCTACGAGGAGCCCATCGAACCGACCAACGTCGACGCCATGAAGAAGGTCTCCGACCGCGTCGATATCCCGATCGCCTCGGGCGAACGCATCTACACCCGCTACGGCTTCCGCGAGTACATCGAGCAGCAGGCGTTGGACATCATCCAGCCGGACATCGGCATCTGCGGCGGCATCGCTGAAATCCGCAAGATCGCCGCCCACGCCGAGACCTATCACATCGGTTTCGCGCCCCACAACTGCAACGGGCCGGTCGCCACCGCCGCCACCGTCCACGCCGACTTCGCCACCACCAACTTCGTCATCCAGGAGTGGTTCCCCTACGAACTGCCGGAGCACTACGGCCTGGTCGACCGCGCCTACGAGCCGACCCACAATGACGGCTACCTGGACGTGCCCGAGCGACCCGGCCTGGGGGTCGAACTGACCGACCTGGCCCTGGCCAAAAATACCTACAAAGCCCTGCGTGAGGCGCCCGCTTCCACCTAGTGCGAGAATAGAGGCCCATCTCCAACCAACGGCGGTAGCGGCCATGGCCCTCACGATCACCGAATTCCGCGCCCGGAAGGGCTCCGACCAGAAGCTGGCGTTGCTGACCGCCTACGACGCCCCGGCGGCCCGCGCCGTCGAAGCCGCCGGCATCGACGCCATCCTGGTCGGCGACAGCCTGGGCACCAACGTGCTGGGCTACGACTCGGTCGTGCAGGTGACGGTACGCGACATCGCCCACCACGCCGCCGCCGTCGCCCGCGGCGCCACCGACACCCTGCTGATCGCCGACCTGCCCTTCATGAGCTACCAGGAATCCGACCGCCAGGCGCTGCGCAACACCCGTCGCCTGATCCAGCGCGGCCGCGCCCATGCGGTGAAACTGGAGGGCGGGCGCGCCGTCGCCGACCGCATCCGCGCCATCGTGTCCGCCGGGGTGCCGGTGATGGGCCACCTGGGGCTGACCCCGCAGGCAGTGCACCAACTGGGCGGCTTCCACGCCCAGGCCCGCGACTATGACTCGGCCCGCGCGCTGCTCGACGACGCGCTGGCGATCCAGGAAGCCGGCGCCTTCGCCGTGGTGCTGGAGGCCATCCCCCACGAACTCGGCCGCATCGTCACCGAGCGGCTGGCGATCCCCACCATCGGCATCGGCGCCGGGCCGGCCTGCGACGGCGAGATCCAGGTCCTGCACGACGTCGCCGGCTGGAACCCGGACTTCCTGCCGCGCCACTCGCAGCGCTTCGGCGACTCGGCGAAGGCCACCGCCTACATCGTCGAGCAGTACATCGCGGCCGTCCGCGGCGGCGAGTTCCCGACGGCGAAGAACAGCTTCAAGATCGCCAAGAAGGTCATCGCGCGGCTCGAAGCGGAGTAGCGGGCGGCCCTGCCCCTCGACCCGATCGGCGGGCCGGTCGGGATGGCCCGCCGTCGGCCGATTCGAGGTCAGCAACCAGATGAAGCGCGCCGAGGCCGCCCGCCGTTCATCCAGCGCCGAATCCCGGGGGTGGCGACTTTATGTAAAGTAGGCTATCCTGTCGCCGTCACTGTCAAGCACCGGGGGCAGCAAATCGTGACTGACGACACCGGCACCGTCGAGGCCGCCGCGCCAACATCCGACTATGCGGCCACACTCTGGGCCGAAAAGCCCGAGGCGCCATCCAGGCTAATGGCCGTCCTGCTGATCCTGCTGGTCAAGCTCATCCTGGCGATTCCGCACTTCGTTGTGCTGTTCTTCTACCAGATCGCGGCCGGCATCATGGCCTGGATCGGCTACTGGATCGTGCTCTTCACCGGGCAATTGCCCGCCGGGTTTCATGACTTCATCCTCGGTTCGCTGCGCTGGAGCTGGCGACTGACCGCCTGGATATACGGAATCGCCGACGACTACCCGCCCTTCGCCCCGGAGGGCAACGGCTACCCGGCCGATGTCGACTGCCTGCCCAACGAGTCCCCGAATCGCTGGCTGGCGGTGGCGCGGCTCCTCTACGTCCCGATCCTGGTCATGCTGATCCCGCACATCATCGTGCTGTTCTTCCTGGGCATCCTGGCGTTCTTCGTCCTTCTAATAACCCCGTGGGCGGTCATCTTCACCGGCGGCTACCCGGATTTCTCGTTCGAGATCCTGACCGGCGTGACGCGCTGGCAGCACCGGGTCAACTGCTTCACCTTCGGCCTGGTCGAGCAGTACCCGCCGTTCCGCATGGGGCACTAGTCCCGGCCGCGTAGACGCAAAAAGGCCCGGGGAAGCGCACTTCCCCGGGCCTTCGGTCTTTCCGACCGTTCGCCCCTACCCGAGCGTCAAACCGCCGTCCATGATCACCGTCTGCCCGGTGATCACCTCGGACTCGATCAGGAAGATCGCCGCGTGGGCGATCGACTCCGGCGGGCAGGCCTTCTTCACCTTGGTCTGGTCGATGTACTGCTGCACGAATTCCTCGTTGCCCTCGACCCAGCGGGTCAGGATCACGCCCGGCGCCAGGGCGTTGACGCGCACTTCCGGGGCAAACGCCCGGGCCAGCGACTGGGTCAGCGTGATCAGCGCGCCCTTCGACGCCGCGTAGGCGATCGAGCTGCCCGAGCCGACGATCCCGGCCAGGGAGGAGATGTTCACGATCGCGGCGCCGTCCGACTTCTGCAGGTGCGGCATCGCCGCCGCCGCCACGAAGAACGGCGCCTTCAGGTTCGTCTGCAGAATGTCGTCCCACTTCTCCGAGCTCATCCCGTCCAGGTCGGTGTGGGGCACGAAGTGGGTCATGCCGGCGTTGTTGACCAGCACGTCCAGCCGGCCCAGCTCGGCCACGGTGTGCGCCACCAGCGCCGCGCCCTGGGCCCGGTCGCTTACGTCCGCCTTAAAGATCGTCGCCGGCACGCCCAGCGCTTTGACCTTCGCCAGCGTCTCCTCGGCGTCGGCCTGCGAGCGCGAGTAGTTGATGCACACTCCGGCGCCGCGCTCGGCCAGCGCGATCGCCGTCGCCGCCCCGGCGCCGGTCGCCGAGCCGGTCACCAGGCCGACCCGTCCCTGCAAATCGATCATCGCGCTCTCCCTTGTGGGTGTCGGCACGGCTCCCGCCGCGCGGTTTGAGTTCAGTTTCCGGACCGTGTTGCCGCACTTTTGGTCGGGTTATACACTAATCCCCTCCTTGGGCCGCGGAAACCGGCGGCAGGATGGCAAGCAGACAGTTCGGGCGGTCGCCCGCCCGCAGGAGGTGGAACGATGGCCAACGGTTATATGGGCAGGATCCTGAACGTGGATCTGAGCGGCGGGACCCTATCCGACGAGGTCATCGCCGACGACATTTTGCGCGACTACGTGGGCGGCTACGGCGTCGCCGCCCGGCTGCTCTACGAGCGCATGCCCGCCGGGGCCGACCCGCTCGGGCCGGAGAACCTGCTGGCCGTCTTCACCGGCCCGCTCACCGGCAGCCCCAGCATCGAGGGCAACCGCTTCGTGGTCTGCTGCAAGTCGCCGCTCACCGGCGGTTGGGGCGACGCCAACTGCGGCGGTACCTTCGGCCCCGCCATGAAGGCCGCCGGCTACGACGGCGTCATCTTCTCCGGCATCTCCGACAAGCCGGTCTACCTGTTGCTCGACGACGGTGAGGCCAGCCTGCATGACGCCAGCGACCTCTGGGGTCAGGACGCCAACGAGGCCGAAGAAGCCCTACAGAAGGAATACGGCGGTGACGGCCGCATCAGCAAGGCCCAGGTGGCGCTGATCGGCCAGGCCGGCGAGAACCTGTCGCTGATCTCCTGCGTCATGAACGACTACGGCCGCGCCGCCGGGCGCTCCGGGGTCGGCGCGGTTATGGGCTCGAAGAAGGTCAAGGCCATCGTCGCCCGCGGCGAGCAGGAACTACCGATGCTCGACGCCGCCGCCGCCGCCGCCACCCGCCGTCGCTACATCCCCACCGGCAAGGAACTGGCCGACCAGGGCAAGGGCGGGTACGACACCTTCGTCGACTACGGCACCATCGGCATCACCGGCGAGTCCTCGTACTCGGGCGACGGCCCGATCAAGAACTGGGGCGGGCGCGCCAACGTGGACTTCAAGGAAGGCCGCGATGCCTTCGAGCAGGACATGTTGATCGAGACCTACCAGGACCGTAAGTACGGCTGCTGGCGCTGCACCATGTCCTGCGGCGGGCACATGAGCGTCAAGGAAGGCCCGCTGGCCGGCACCAAGCACCACAAGGTCGAGTACGAGACGGCCGCCGCCTTCGGGCTGATGAACGAGATGTCCTCGTTCCCGCACCTGCTCAAGCTCAACGAGCTGTGCAACCGTTTCGGCTTCGACACCATCTCGGCCGGCGTCACGACCTCGTTCGCGGTCGAGTGCTTCGAGGAAGGGCTGATCACTGCCGAGGATCTCGGTGGACTGGAACTCGCCTGGGGCGACGCCGACTCGCTCATTACGCTGATCGAGATGATGGCCCACCGCAAGGGCTTCGGCGACATCCTGGCCGACGGCGTCAAAGTGGCCGCCGAGAAGATCGGCAAGGGCTCCGAGCAGTACGCGATGCACGTCGGCGGCTCCGAAGTCGCAATGCACGACCCGAAGTTCACCCCGGGCCTGGCGCCGACCTACAAGCTCGACGCCACCCCCGGCCGCCACACCCAGGGCGGCGAACTGGTCGCTCCGCCGGATGTCGACGAGCCGGCCGGCTACGACGCCCACAAGTACGACACCCACGCCGATTGGCACAAGTGGCTGGTCGACGCGGTGCACGTGGTCAACTCGTCGGGCGTCTGCCTCTTCGCCTGGTCTTCGTACCCGCACACCTTCATTCCCGATTTCATGAAGGATGTCGCCGGGCACACCGGCACGTTCGATGAGATGCTGAAGGCCGGCGAGCGGATCGCCCAGATCCGACACGCCTTCAACCTCCGCGAGGGCATCAACCCGGTCGAGATTTCGATCCCCGGGCGGATCCTCGGTGACCCGCCCCAGACCGAAGGCAACATGCGCGGGATCACCATCGACATCGACATGCAGACCGAGAAGTTCTGCGAGGTGATGGGCTGGGACGGCGTCACCGCGGTGCCGAGTCGGGAGCGCCTCGAATCC
>CAZPMO010000228.1:0-5858 GCA_964587515.1 uncultured Rhodospirillaceae bacterium
AATTTAGGATGTCCCTTTTTCGCCTTTTCTCGAAATGGGATTACGAAAAATTGACCGCTGTATTTTCGCGCGGGTGATGAAACCCGGTCTATAAGGTCATCCATGCTGATCGACGTGCAGGATGCCGGCTTAAATTACGTCCTCAACGGCTGCCTTCTGGCCATCGCCGCCGTGACGCTGGCGTCGCTGTTTCCGTGGCGGCTGGCGGGCGGACGCAACCGCTGGACGGTTTTTCTGCCGTGGCTGGCGCTGGCTATTTATGTCGGGTACGAATTCGCCATGCCGGCGCGCATGAATATCCGGCTCGATCTGCTGCTCGTCTGGCCGATGCTCTGCGTCGCTTTCGTGGCCTGGGCGGTCCGGGCGCTGCGCATCAGGTGGCTGCGGCGGAACCGGGCATAGGCGGCCGCCGGCCTTCCAATTTTGGATCGCTTGCGCCAGAATTTTGCCGAGCGAAAGCCGATTGTCTGAAATTTTGCCGGGGGTGCCAGAGATGTTCCAGCCGATGAATCCGGAAGGCGTTGCGCCTCCCGTCCGTAAATACGTCCACACCATGACGGTGCCGTCCGGCTACAAGCTGCTGAGCGTTTCGGGCCAGGTGGGCACGCTGCCCGACGGCGGCATCCCGGACGGGATCGAGGCGCAGTCCGAAGCGGCCTGGGCCAATTGCCTGAAATGTCTCGAAGCGCACGGCATGGGGATCGAGAACGTCTACAAGGTCGTGCAGTACCTCACCGATCCGCGCCACCGCGACGCCCATTTCGCCATCCGCGACCGCTATCTCGGCGATCACGATCCCACCTCCACCCTGCTGTTCATTTCCGCCCTGGCGCAGCCGGAAATGCTGGTCGAGGTGGAGGTCTTCGCGGCGGCTCCCGAATGATGCGGGCAGCATCCTTCGAGACGCACCCTTCGGGTGCTCCTCAGGATGAGGAAAGCTGAGTATCTCCTTATCCTGAGGAGGGCCGGAGGCCCGTCTCGAAGGATGCCAGCCCCCGAATGATGCGCATGCCCGGGCAGCCGTGCAGAACGTCGTTGATGCGGCCATGGGAGTGGGTCAAAATCGGCGGCGAACCGGCTGGAGGGAGTCCGACATGAAAACCAATGACGTATCCGACGAGGAAATGGGGCGGCGCACGGCGCGCTTCGGCGAGCTCAGACCCTATAAGCAGACCCAGAACGACGCGAAGGGGATTTCGCCGGACGCCATCGAGAAGGTTTCCGCCAAATGCGTCTACCCGGTTATGTCGCCGGAAGGCTGGGCCGGGCGCAACGGCATGGCGGCGGTGAAGGGCGCGCCGGGGCTGACCATCAGCCTCGCGGAATGCCCGCCGGGAGACAATCCGGGCCTGCATGTTCATGAAAAGGCGGTGGAGAATTTCTTCTGCGTGCGCGGCCGCTTCGAGATTACCTGGGGCGACGAGGGCGAGCACAGCACCGTGCTCGAGCCGCTCGATTTCATTTCGGTGCCGCCGGGCGTCTGCCGCAACTTCACCAACGTTTCCGACGAGCTGGGCTATTTGTGCGTGACCATCCAGACGCCGGAGGGCGATGCGTTCGACAATGTCGCGTTCTCGCCCGGTCTCGGCGCGGAGATCGCCGAGCAGTTCGGCGCCGAGACAGTGACGCGGATGAACGCGATCGGCTTCAAGTTCGACGCCGGCATCGATAACTGATCCGCGCGCCGGATTTATTTCAGTCGAGGCCGATCGCGGCGAGGATGCGTCGCGCGAGGGAAAGCTTCGCGTTCTTTTTCGCGCGGCCGCGCCCGACGCTCAGCGCCGCCGAACCCACCTTGCGCTTGGGCTTGACCACGTTGGGATTTTCCTTGGTGTAGAAGCAGCGGAACGCGCCGCCCTCGCTGACCGCGTAATAGGCGATCTTGGCGATGGTGGGGTCCAATTTCAGGCGGCTTTCGGCGTCATGTTCGGCCTGGGCGCGGGAGTCCACCGAGCCCATTTCCATGCGGCCTTCCTTGATCGCCTGGCCGGGCTGGCAGATATAAATCTCGGTCGTTCCGGACATCTCGCGCTCACGGGAAAATCATCATTCGTCGTCCCGCCAAACTGTCAGGAATCCCTTGGCGAAACGCTAATATGGCAGGATTTTCAGCGGACAGACGGGAAATGAAGCGGCCCCGTCAGACCGGCGCGCGCTGGTCGGGGGTCGCGTCCGGGGCCTCCGATTCCACGTGCGAGAGGAAGGGCTCCAGCTTGTAGCTGGCGTAGCGCAGCACGAACACGGAGCCGGCGAGCATCAGGATCGCCCCGGTGATGGCCAGGATGCGTTCGTCGGGCAGGTTCTGGAGGCTCACCGAACTGGCGAGCGAGCGCGTCATCACGGTGATCGCCACGTAAATCAGGAACTGCACCGGCAGACGGTTGGTCTTGAAATAGATGCCCACCATCGCCCCGAGCTCGAGGAAAATGAACAGCAGCAGAATGTCCTCGACGGAGGCCGCCTGCTTTTCCATCAATCCGATATAAGTGGCGGCGGCCGACCACACGATGGTCCCGCCGATCACGAAAAGCGCGAGGAACTGGAACGCTTCGACCAGATAATTCCCAAGCTTTTCCGCGCCGGCCTCGCTTTTGACAGCCAGGTGCTCGACCCGTTGCACGATTTCCGCCATGAGTATCCTCCTCCCGTCCTGGTCCCGCTCATTGATTGGGGCCGTCCGCCGCAATCCTAGGGGAAAATCCACATCGGAGAAAAGAGGAGAAAATAAGACGCGCTACCGTGACGGGAAGCAAACGGGAATTTCCCGGCGTCCCACACGCCCCGCGCCGCCGCTATGGGTCCATGCCAGACCGGTATGGGCCCGACTGTAATTCGGTTCGATCGCGAGCGCCTTGTTGAATGTCTCGCGCGCCCGTTCGTTGCCGTCCTTGCTGAACTCATAAAGCTGGGCCATGCCTTGTTGAACCCGGTCCCACGTACCAAGATCACGAGGCCGTCCCTCCGCCGCCCGCCGGTGCTCGCTCCGCTCAAGCTCGGGCGCGGTCGTCGCCGCTATCTTGCTGGTCAGATCATCCTGCAGTTCGAAGATGTCCTGGAGATCCCGGTCGTACCGTTCGGCCCAGACATGGTGGCCGGTCTCCGCGTTTATCAACTGCGCGGTGACGCGCACCCGGTTCCCGGACTTGCGGACGCTCCCCTCGATCACGTACTGAGCGCCCAACTCCTGGCCGACCTTGCGGATGTCGGGCGACTTGCCCTTGAAGGCGAAAGTGCTGTTGCGCGCGATGACGGGAAACGACCGCCCAAGCGAAAGCGCCGTGATGACGTCCTCGGTCAGCCCGTCGGCGAAATATTCCTGGCCCGGATCGTCGGACAGGTTCTCGAACGGCAGGACGGCGACCGCGGGCCGACGAAACATCGCCTCCGAGGATACCAGCGCATCGCTCGGCGGTTGCGCGCCGCCCCGCGCAATTCGGTAGACGTGAACTGGGTCGGCGATGTTTTTGACCGACTGTTCGCCCAAATCCTCGTAGGCGATATCGATCTTGTGCCGAACCTGCTCGTAGACTGAACTGGAGATGCAGGTGCACCCCGGAAGGGCTATTCCCTCCAACCTGGACGCCACGTTGATTCCGTCGCCAAAGAGGTCGTCGCCCTCGACGATCACGTCGCCGACATTGATGCCCACCCGAATTTCAATGCGGCGATCTTTCGGCACGTCGGAACCGCGTCGTTCCATCGCCAACTGAACATCGACCGCGTGCTGAACGGCGTCGACCGCACTTGGAAACTCGACCAGGATACCGTCGCCAGTGGTCTTTACGATCCTTCCGCCGTATTCATCGACCTTTGGATCGAGCAATTCCTTCCGGAGAGTCTTGAGCTGCGCCAGCGTGCCCGCCTCGTCCTCACGCATGAGGCGGCTATAGCCGACAACATCAACGGCCATGATCGCCGCTAATCGCCTCTGGACGCGTTGTTCGGCCATGTGATGCGTGTGCTTTCAGAACAACCGACGGGCCGGATTGTATGGTTGGTAGATGAAGGAGTCCATCAAGGCCCGAACGTCAATCGATCGAAATCCGGTCTGTTGGATGGCGGGGTTTTAGGTCACAATTTGATCGGGCACCCAATTCTTCAGAGAGGAATCGCCAGGTGACGGCAAAAGAAAACCAAAATGACACCGATTGGGCGACGCGCGGCGCTTATTGGGCGAAAACCGCGCCGGAAACCGTCTCGACGACAGACGACCTCAACCAGCTGCTCATCACCCTGGCGGGGATAGAGCCTGGAAGCCGCGTCCTCGACATCGCATCGGGAGCCGGCGATCCGGCCATCAGCATCGCCCTGAAAGTCGGTTCGGAAGGATCGGTCACGGCGCTCGACGCCAGCGCGGAGATGCTCGCCGGGGCCCGAAAGAGAGCGGACAAGCTGGGCCTGGAGAACATCACATTCGAAAACGCGCGCATGGAGGCCCTGCCCTTCGATGATGCGACATTTGACGCCGTGACCTGCCGGTTCGGTCTGATGTCCGCCAAGGACCCGGTGCTGGCGCTACGGGGCGCGCGGCGGGTGTTGAAAGCCGGAAAGAAGGCCGCCTATATGACCCATGGCGCGCACGACAAGAACACCCTGTTTTCGATTCTGTGGCCGGCGGTGTTCGAATTCCTGGGCGAAGAGGACGACGACCATCGCGCCGCGCGGCGATATCGATTCAGCGAAAAAAATTCCCTGGTAGCGGTTTTCAAGGCGGCGGGCTTCAGCCACATCGAGGAAAGGGAGGTTGTCAGAACCAATTTCAGGCCAAAAGACGGGCGGTTCTGGGAGACCATGTTGCTCCGCGCGTTCGGCGCGAGACTGGAAGGCTTCGAGGACTCGAAAATGGAAGCGCTCCATGCATCCATTGAAAAAGCTTTCGAACCCTATCTGAACGGCGACCGGTACGAGCTGTTGTCGACCGATATGGCCGCCTGCGGGGTCGCATAACCGGGGCGATACTCTGCCGGGCCATTTGCGCCTGGCGCCTTCGCCGGATTTACCCGGCGCACAATGAAATCGCGAAATGTGACCTACGTCACATTGGTGACGGCGAAGGATCTCTACCATTCGGATTGGGGCAATTGACCCAAGCGTCCACACCGAGACGTGGACCGGAGAGAATTCGATGGAACTCAAGATATTGGGGTGTGACGGCGGCATCGGGGAAGGTCTCCGCACCACCTCATTTCTGATCGACGACGATATTCTGATCGATGCCGGCACCGGCGTAGGGGGACTGGCGGCACCGGAACTGCAAAAGATCGAGCACGTGTTCCTGACCCACAGCCATGTGGACCACACCGCCTTTTTGCCGCTTCTGGTGGAGGTCACCATGGCGCGGCGCGACCGCCCGCTCACCATCCACGCCACCGACGAGACGCGGCGCATCGTCGAGGAGCACATCTTCAACTGGGAAATCTGGCCCGACTTCGCCCAGATCCCGTCGCCGGACCAGCCCGCCATGCGTTACGCGCCGATCACAATGGGCACGCCGGTCGAGATCGGCGACCGCCGGCTCACCCCCACCCCGGCGAAACATACCGTGCCGGCGGTCGGGTATTGTATCGACAGCGGAGACGCGAGCCTGGTGTTCAGCGGCGACACCACGTGCTGCGATGAGACATGGGACGTCCTCAATCGGATCGATAACCTGAAATATCTCATCATCGAGACGGCCTTCAGCGACGCCGACCGGCCGATGGCCGAAATATGCGGCCACCTTTGCCCCGAAATGTTGTTCGAGGAATTGATACAACTCGATGGGGCGCCCGAGATTTTCATCTCGCACGTCAAGCCCGGCTGCGGTTCGGTCATCATGGAGCAGATATCGGCGCGGCAATGGGCCTCGACCCCGCAAC
>CAZPMO010000228.1:5868-6747 GCA_964587515.1 uncultured Rhodospirillaceae bacterium
ATCAGGTCTTCGAATTCTGAGATCGCCGGGGTTCCCGGACAAAATCGAAACCCCGTCCGACCCGTCATACGGGCCGCCTCTCCATGCGGGTTATTGACTTTTCCGCCATATCGTATAAATATTCCGCGAAACGTATTGCATTCGTTTGGTGCTACCTGAATTACCGGTACGCTGACTAGCTTGGTTATCCCCTGACAATGTGGACGTTAAATCGACCGCGCCATTACATGGTGTAAGGTGCGCAATTAATTCCCCTGTTAGAGGAAACGACAATGACGACTGGCACTGTAAAATGGTTCAACTCGGCCAAGGGTTACGGGTTCATCGAGCCGGAAGACGGCTCGAAAGACGCTTTCGTTCACATTTCGGCCGTCGAGCGCGCCGGATTGGGAACGCTGAACGAAGGTCAGAAGGTCTCCTTTGAGCTTCAGACCGGACAGAACGGAAAATCTTCGGCCGAGAACCTGACCATCATCGAATAAAGATGCAAGGCGCCGCCTCCGACGCGAGTCGGGCGCGGTGCCGTATCTCCTCCAATCTTTCCGTTCCGATGGAGGCCGAGCCATGGCTCGCAAGAAACCCAAGGGCAAGGCCGTTGCGTTCACGATGTTCAACGTAAACTACGAAGACGGCATGGTGACCTCGAACCGGCGCGTCTCGAACGACCTGCTCGACCAGTCGTTCGGCGATTCCGCCAAGGATTTGGCCCGCGCCGCCATCGAGGCTCAGGACAACGAGATCGCCCAGCGATCCGGCCAACGCCGCGCCAAGATCAAGTCCATCGTCCGGGTCTGACGCCGGCCGGGGTCGGACAGAGCGCTGGTCTAGATGTGATGTCTCAATAGGTTGTTCATTCGACCCTGCCTTGAGAAGCTGATG
>CAZPMO010000229.1:0-6597 GCA_964587515.1 uncultured Rhodospirillaceae bacterium
GGGAGAGACCTCCATACGAGTAATTCGGATGACGAATTTGACTACCGATGTGCTGATCATCGGCGCCGGCGGCGCCGGCATGTATGCGGCCGTGGCGGCGGCGCGCAACGGCGCACGGGCTCTGCTGGTCGACAAGAGCCTTATCGGGCGAGGCGGCGCGACGATCATGGCGCAGATGACCGTGGCCGGCGCCATCGCCGAGGAGGTCCCGGATCACTGGACCCACCATCTCGCCGATACGCTCGCCGCCGGACGCGGCCTGTGCAATGAGAAGCTTTCAGCCATCCTGTGCGAGGAGGGGCCGATCCGCATCCGCGAGATGGATGCGTGGAAGGTGGGCTGGGCGCGCCACGCCAACGGCCGTCTCCGCCAAGTGATGGCGCCGGGACACCAGGTCCCGCGGTGCGTCTATGTCGAGTATCTCTACACCGGCCCGGCGGTCGCCAAGACGCTGCGCACGCAGGTCGCGCAAGGCGACGGAATCACCCGCGTCAGCGAGCTATCGGTCATCGACCTCGTGGTGCATGACGGCCGCATCGCCGGCGCGGTCGCGCTCGACGTCGAGACAGGCGAGCCGGTCACCATCGCAGCCAAGTCGGTCGTGGTGGCGGGCGGCGGGCTGACCAAGCTGTACCGGCGCAACAGTTCCTCGGTGAACATGGGGGGCGACGCCTATGCGCTCGCTCTCCGCGCGGGCGCCGAGCTTATCGACATGGAGTTTCCCCAGTTCTTTCCCATCGGGCATCTGGCGCCCCGCCTGGTCGGTATGGACCCGATCATGTGGGATGCGTTCCGCTACAAGCTCGGCGGCCTGCTCCTCAACGGCAACCACGAGGAGTTCATTGAAAACTATGGCGAGTCCGATTCGGGCACCTATACCGCGATGCGCGACATTACCACTTACGCCATTACCAAGGAGCTCGAGGCCGGGCGTGGATCGCCGGCCGGCGGGGCGTATCTCAGCTTCCAACATATCCCGGAGGCCGACCTGCGGGCCGAGTTTGGCCCGATCATCGACCGGCTGGCCGCCAACGGTATCGACCTGTCGGAGCGACCGGTCGAGGTCGCGCCGATCGCCCACTATCACATGGGCGGCATTCGGGTAGACGAGCGGATGGAGACCTGCGTCCCGGGGCTGTTCGCCGCCGGCGAGGCGGTGGGCGGCGCCAATGGCGCCAACCGGCTGTCGGGCAACGCAATCACCGAGGCGTTCGTGTTCGGCGAGCGCGCCGGACGCTTCGCCGCCGAGAGCGCGGGATCGCAGTCTCTCGCCTGGCATAACTCCGACGCGGCGTCGGCGCTCGACGGTATCCGGGAGGTACGCGACCGCACCCGGCCGCGCGGCGCCGAGGCGGCCCGGAGCGGCGAGATGTGGGCCGAGCTTCAGGGGAGGATGTGGGATGATGTCGGCGTGCTTCGAACCGAGGAGGGAATGACGCGCGCGCTGGCGCATATCCGAGAGATGCGCATCGAGGCGCGTGACAAACTCGGCCACCACGGCGACGGCCGCTTCGACATGGAGATGCAGGATGTCTTCGACCTGCGCGCGTCGTTGCTGACCGCGGAGACCGTGACGATGGCGGCGTTGCGGCGGCGCGAGAGCCGGGGCGCCCACCAGCGCGAAGACCTGCCGTCGGCGGAGCCCGCGCTCGAGCGCAACCAGGTGATCCGCCTCGGCGGCGATGGCAACCTTCTCCTCGATTGGGCCGAGGTGGCGCGGGCCGACATTGCCCTCGTGCCGAAAGAGGCGTCGGCATGACCGAAGCCACTGTCACGCTGCGCATTCGGCGCGCCGCGCCCGGCGAGCCGGGGCACATGGAGACTTACGAGGTTCCCTACCGCGAGGGCATTTCGGTTCTCGACGCGGTGATGTGGATCCGCACCCACGTCGATTCCTCTCTCGCCATCCGCTACAGCTGCATCAACGCCAACTCGTGCAAGGAATGCATGGTGCGGGTCGACGGCAAGACCGGCTACGCCTGCATGTCGCGCCTCAGCGAGGCCGGTGCGACGATTGAACCGCTTGCGAACAAGCGGCTGATCCGCGATCTGATCACCGACATCGTGCCGCCCAAGGAGCGGCTCAAGGCAGCGGTCACCCCGGAGGATGAAGCCGGTTGAATTAACGCGCAAGCCGCCGCGCCATGTGTCGTTGAGGATTGCAAGTACTTCGGTCACTCTCCGGATGAAAACGGTGTACGGGATCGAAATGCCGGCATATCGCCGGTTCAGGTCCTCTCTACCCCGAAAACCGAAGTTTGGACGGCCGCGCGGAATTTTCACCTGCCCGCCGCCATTCCCCGTTTCCCCAATCCGGGCGCTTCAATTACCCTGCCGGCGCGAACAACAGGCAGGGAGGCCCAGCCATGGGGTCATTGATCGAGCCGCTGCGCCATGTGGTCAGCGCCAACCGGATACTCGCGCGCGAGGGCGTGGTCGATGCGTTCGGCCATGTCAGCATCCGACACCCGGAACGCCCCGACCGCTTCCTAATGGCGCGCTCGCGCAGCCCGGAGCTGGTCACCTATGACGATATCCTGGAGTTCGATCTCGGCGGCGAGCCCATCGATCCAAACGGCCCGCCGGTCTATGCCGAGCGCTTCATCCATGCCGCCATCTTCGAGGCCCGGCCCGACGTGAATTCGGTGGTGCACAACCACGCCCACGAGCTGATCCCGTTCGGCGTCACCGGCCAGAAGCTGCGCCCCATGCTGCACGTGGCGGCGCGCATGGGCGACGACATCCCGATCTGGGATATCCGCGACAAGTTCGGCGACACCAACCTGCTGGTGGTCAATATCGAGCAGGGCCGCGACCTGGCCAAGGCGCTGGGCGACAACACGGTGGCGCTGATGCGCGGCCATGGCTGCGCCGTCGCCGCCGAAAACATCCACCAGTCGGTGCTGACCTCGATTTACACCCAGATCAACGCGCGGCTTCAGTCGCAGGCGATGCAGATGGGCGACGTCACGTATTTGTCGCCGGGCGAGATCGAGGCCGCGACGGTGACCACCAAGGGCACGCTCGGCCGCGACCGGGCCTGGGAGTATCTGCGCCAGCGCGCCGGCTGCCAGGACATCTGATGAGCGGATCGGGAAAACCGCCGTTCCGCGCCGATCACGTGGGCTCGCTACTGCGCCCTGAAAGCCTGATCGCGGCGCGGGCGCGGCACGCGGCGGGCGAAATCGACGATGACGGCCTGCGCGAGGTCGAGGATGATTGCATCCGCGACGTGGTGCGCCTGCAGGAGGATATCGGCCTGACCGGCGTTACCGACGGTGAATATCGCCGCACCAGTTGGAGCAGCGATTTCCTGCGCCGGATCGAGGGCGTCGAGGTCACCGCCGGTCAGTTCGCGTCGTCGTTCAAGCGCGCCGATGATGTGGATGTCCAGCACAAGCCGCCGACCATGCGGGTGACGGGAAAGCTGGCGAATCCGGGCGGCATCCAGGCGCGCGATTTCGAGTTCTTGAAATCGGTGACGAAAGCCACGCCGAAAGTGTGCATCCCGTCGCCGTCCATGCTGCATTTCCGGGGCGGGCGCGCCGCCATCGACGAAGGCGCCTATCCCGACATGGATGGCTTCTTCGCCGACCTCGCCGCCGTCTATAACGCGGAGATCATGGGCCTCGCCGCCAAGGGCGCGCGCTACGTACAGCTCGACGACACCAACTTCGCCTATCTGTGCGACCCGTCCATCCGCGAAGCCACGGCGCGCCTGGGAGAGGACCCGGACGCCCTGCCCCGCACTTATTGCCGGCTGCTGAACGAGTCGATCCGGGGCCGGCCCGATGACATGGCGGTGACGGTCCATATGTGCCGGGGCAATTTCCGCTCGGCCTGGGTCGCCGAGGGCGGCTATGAGCCGGTCGCCGAGGTGCTGTTCAACGAGTTGGAGGTCGACGGCATCTTCATGGAATATGACGACGAGCGGTCCGGCGATTTCGCGCCACTGCGGTTCGTGCCTCCGGGCAAGACCATCGTGCTGGGACTGCTGACGTCGAAGCGGCCGGAGCTCGAGACCGCCGACGATATCAAACGCCGCGTCGAGGAAGCCGCGAAATACGTCGCCCTCGACCAGCTTGCGTTGAGCCCGCAATGCGGGTTTTCATCGACCGCGCACGGCAACGATCTCACCGTCGAGGACGAGATCGCGAAACTTCGCCGCGTGATCGAAATCGCCGAGGACATCTGGGGATGAGGACATGACGGAAACCAGGAAACCGCCCTTCCGCGCCGACCACGTGGGCAGCCTGCTGCGGCCCGAACGGCTGAAACAGGCGCGCGAGAAATTCCTCGGCGCGCAGACGGCGGACGAGAACCTCAGCCCCCACGACAACGCCGATTTGCGCGCCGTCGAGGACGATTGCGTGCGCGAGGCCATCGCGTTGCAGAAAGACGCCGGGCTGCGCCTCGCCACCGACGGCGAATTCCGCCGCCGCAGCTGGTGGCTGGAGCTGATCATGACCTGGGACGGGTTCTCCGCGACCCGCGAGGGCGCGTCATCGCCGTTCGCGTGGCGCAACGCCGAGGGCAAGCAGCAGGATTTCTCCACCCTGTGGGTCGGCGGCAAGATCGGCTGGCGTCGGAGCGCGGTGGCGCGCGCCTTGGAATTTCTCGCCGCCAACACCGACGCGGTGCCCAAGGTCACCATCCCGGCGCCCCAGGTGGTGCACTGCTTCATGGGCGGCGATACGGGCGTGCGCGAATCCTTCTATGGCGGCGATATCGACGGGTTCTGGGATGACCTTGTCGCGGCCTACCGCCAGGAGCTGGCGGCGCTGGTGGCGGCGGGGGCGCGCTACATCCAGCTCGACGACACTTCGATCGCCTTTCTGTGCGATCCCGCCCTGCAGCAGGTGGTGCGCGACTGGGGCCGCGAGCCGCACGACCAGCTCCAGGAATATGCAAAGCGCATCAATGAGTGCGTCGCCGGCCTGCCCGACGACGTCACCGTGACGCTGCACCAGTGCCGCGGCAACCGCGAGGGGCTGTGGGCGGCGGAAGGCGGTTATGATTTCGTGGCCGACGTGATGTTCAACGGAATCGATGTCGACGGCTATTTCCTGGAATACGACACCGAGCGCGCCGGTACGTTCGAGCCGCTGCGCTTCGTGCCGGACGGCAAGGTGGTGGCGCTGGGCATCGTCTCGACCAAGACGCCGGAACTCGAATCCGCCGACGATCTCAAACGGCGCATCGAGGAAGCCGCGAAATACGCGCCCCTGGAACGCCTGTCGCTGTCGACCCAGTGCGGTTTCGCAAGCTCGGTGCGCGGCAACCCCATGACCGAAGCCGACGAAGCCCGGAAGCTGGCCCGCATCGTCGAGGTGGCGCGGGATGTTTGGTCGGATGCCTGAACGCGGCGCCTATTCCCAGTAGGCGAAACCCATGGCGTTGCCGGTGCCGGCGTCCGAGCGATAGCACGGCACGTAATCGACCAGGGTCATGTCGAGGCCGCACTCGGCCATAAGTCCCGCCATGGGAATCCAGTTCTTGATCTCGGACGATCCAGACTGCAAATGGTCCTCGGGCAGCGCCGCCAGCGCGTCGCCGTCATTGGCGGCCAGCGCGTCCAACAGCTTGCGGTCCAGCGTCTCGTCGATCACGAAATGGCTGAGCCCGCCGGACGCGATCACCGCGACGGTGGCGTCCGCGTCCCAGCTTTGGATGGCGCGGCCCAGCGCCTTGCCGAATTTCACGCACCGCGCGGCGCTCGGCTGGTTGGGCGGATAGAACGTGTTCTGGAACACCGGCACGTTGGGGATCACGTTGTCGTTCATCAGGCGGCGATAGACGAAACCGAACGCATGCGGGATGCCGTTCACGTAACCGGAACCCTTGGGCAGCACCGCCGATTGCCCGACGTCGAACTCGTCGGCCATCAGGCTCTCAATAATATGACGGCCGAGCGCCGGCAGGCCGGGATAGACCGCGTCCTCGGGCGGCGCGTGGCCGCGCTCGGCGATGGCGACGCCGGGCGGCAAATTGGCGATCTGGGCGGCGGTGCGCGGCCGGTTCTCGATGGTCTCGCCCCAGAAGACCGAGAAGGCCGGGAAATTGTCCTCCATGAACAGCTCGCGCTGATCGTTGCCGATGATCACCGCGGCGTCGGGCGCGGCAGCCGCGAACTTCCCGGCCAGCGTCGCGATCCCGGCCTGACAGGCCGCGTGACGCGCCCGCCATTTCTCGGGCGAGACCTCGCGGCCCGGATCCTCGGCGCGGCGCGCCTCCACCAGCGCATCGAAAGCGTAGCTGCCGCCCCGGAACATAAGCGCCGGGTTCTGCCGGTCCGCCGCGACGCGCCCGTCCCACTGCTCCCACGGCGTCGACAGCATGGGGCTGTGCGACGTCGCCAATCCAAGAACGATCCTGGCCATGGGAAAATACTCCGAAAGTTACGCCGCCATGGTCGCAGCTTCACCCGTGACCGGCAAGATGCGGGGCCGCATCCTTCGAGACGGGCCTTTGGCCCTCCTCAGGATGAGGAGATATCTAGCTTTCCTCATCCTGAAGAGCACCCGGAGGGTGCGTCTCGAAGGACTAGAGCGTTTCACGGTTTGAGAGAATCGGGTGGGGATTCACACGAATCGTCTG
>CAZPMO010000230.1:0-6503 GCA_964587515.1 uncultured Rhodospirillaceae bacterium
TCCCCCAAAACTACAACCGCCGAAACCGACGGATTCAAACGCAACACCCTTGATGATGACACATCCAACCGTTGGGATCAGCCCAAGAGTGGCATCACGCCGAATCAGAGATTTGTGAACTAGTTCGGTTGGAGCCGGAAGGAAATGCCCGAATCGCGCTTTAAGGTCGCGCGTTGACGGTCGAATACAGAATCACGAATTCATTGGCGCGGCCCAGCCCCGCCATGATGCGCGCGCGTTCTTCCAATAAATCAGGATCGAGATTGTCGGTCTTGAGAATTCGGGTACGGGCTTCCAGTCGGGCGCGTTCCACCGCCGTGCTTGCCAGCATGGTCTCGGCCTGGGCGACCTCCTGGCGCAGGCGCATCCAGGCGAGAATGCCGCGATCGCCCTGGAACGCGTGCAGGACAAAATAGCCGAACAGCAGCGCGGCGAGCGTCGGGCTCAGCACATGACGTCCGCGGCGGCGGATCTCACGAATTAACGACATGGCGGCAAAGAATCACAGCGTGATTCGATACGCAACCAAAAAATGGAAAAAGAGTCAATAAAGTCGGGGCTTTAAGCTGAATTACGAAGCTTTTATGGTAGCCCGACCCTCATAACGCGCTGCCGGGCCAAGCTCTTCCTCGATACGGATCAGCTGATTGTACTTGGCCAGCCGGTCGGACCGCGCCAGCGAGCCGGTCTTGATCTGGCCGCAATTGGTCGCCACCGCGAGGTCGGCGATCGTCGAATCCTCGGTCTCGCCGGAGCGGTGCGACATCACGGCGGTATAGCCGGCCTTGTGCGCCATTTCCACGGCGGCAAGAGTTTCGGTCAGCGTGCCGATCTGATTGACCTTGATGAGAATGGAATTTCCGACGCCATCGGCAATCCCGCGCGCGAGGCGCTTCGGGTTGGTCACGAATAGATCGTCGCCCACGAGTTGCACCTTGTCGCCAATCGCCGACGTCAGGGCCGCCCAGCCGTCCCAATCGTCCTCGGCGAGGCCATCCTCGATCGAGACGATGGGATAGCGGCTCACCAGATCGGCATAGAGATTGACCATGCCGCCGGCATCGAGGGTCTTGCCCTCACCTTCCATCACGTATTTACCGTCCTTGTAGAATTCGGTCGCGGCCGAATCGAGCGCCAGCACCACATCCTCGCCGGGCGTCCACCCCGCCTTTTCGATCGCCTTCATGATGAAATCGAGCGCATCCGTGGTTCCGCCGATATTCGGCGCGAAGCCGCCTTCGTCGCCGACATTGGTGTTGTGCCCGGCGTCGGCGAGCTGGCCGCGAAGCGCATGGAAGACCTCGGAACCGCAGCGCACCGCTTCGGCCACCGTATCGACCGCCACCGGCATGACCATGAATTCCTGGAAGTCGATGGGATTGTCGGCGTGCTCGCCGCCATTGACGATGTTCATCATGGGCGTCGGCATCAGCCGCGCCGACGCGCCGCCGACATAGCGATAAAGAGGCAGCCCGGATTCTTCGGCCGCCGCCTTGGCCAGCGCGAGGCTGACCCCGAGGATCGCGTTGGCGCCGAGCCGCGCCTTGTTCTCGGTGCCGTCAAGCTCGATCATCAACTGGTCGAGGGCGTTCTGTTCCTCCGCGTCCATGCCCGACAGCGTGTCGAAAATCTCACCGTTGACCGCTTCGACCGCCTTCAGCACCCCCTTGCCGCCGTACCGGTCGGGGTTTCCGTCGCGCAGTTCGACCGCTTCATGGGCGCCGGTCGACGCGCCCGACGGCACCGCCGCCCGGCCCATCGCTCCGGTTTCAAGTTCGACTTCGACCTCGACGGTGGGATTGCCGCGTGAATCGAGAATCTCGCGCGCGTGAATATCGACAATGGCGGTCATGGGGTTTTCCCGCTGAAACAATAATGCGCGACCTGATAACGCCTCGCCGTCCCGCTGGCAAGAGCGGGCTTTACATGGAGTTGGCGAGCAGCTATATAAACGCGGACTAATATAGTCGGAGTTAATCATGAGCCATTTCGGCAGCGGCGTTGAATACGGGTTGCACTGTCTGCTCTATCTGGTCGATCCGCCGGAGGGGACCCAGCCGAGCAGCTGTGATCTCGCGGAGTTTCAGGGGATATCCCCGTCCTATGTGGCGAAACTGTTCACCCGGCTCGAAAAGTCCGGACTGGTGGTTTCGGCCGTGGGTATCGGCGGCGGTTATCGCCTGGCGAGACCGGCCGACACCGTCTCGGTCCTCGACGTGGTCGACGCCATCGAAGACGGCAAACCGCTGTTCGAATGCCGCGATATCCGGGGGCGCTGCATCCTTTACGGCGACACGCCGCCGAGCGGGGAAACGGGCGGCGTATGCAGCATCCACGGGGTAATGATGGAAGCGGAGCGCCGCATGCGCGATTCTCTCGCCGAACGCAGCCTGGCCGATATCGCCGACGAGGTCAGTGGCAAGCTTCCTGGTAAGATCCTGAAGGAACGCTCGGCGTGGTTCCACCAGCGCCACGCCGGCCGACGACGACGTCCGGTGGACAGCGCGACGGATAAAGAAATGCAAGAAGAGGAGCAAGAAAGATGAAAAAAATTCTCGTAATCGGGGGCGGCTTCGCCGGCATGATGGCGGCCCTGAACGCCGTCGATGAAAACGACCATCATGGCGGCGATATCGCGGTTACGCTGGTCTCGCCAACGCCCTATATCACCATCCGTCCCCGGCTTTATGAGAAGAACGCGGAATCGCTGCGCGCACCGTTACTGCCCACATTTGACCCGGTGGGCGTGGCGTTTGTCGACGGCGCGGCGCGCGACATAGACACCGAAGCCCGCACGGTCACCGTCGAACGAACCAATGGCGGCGCCGAAACGCTCGACTATGACCGGCTGATTCTCGCCACCGGCAGCGAGTTGCGGGACGCGCCGATCCCGGGCGTCGGCGCGCACGCCTTCAACATCGACACCTATGACGCGGCGGTGAAACTCGACGAACATTTGCGTGTGGTGGCGGCAAGCTCCGACACACCGGGCCATGATACTTTCGTGGTCATCGGCGGCGGCATGTCGGGAATCGAGATGGCGGCCGAGATGCGCAACCGGATCGAGGTACATGCCGACGCCGCGACGGCGTCCCGCGCCCGCGTCGTCCTGATCGAACAGGCCGGCGTCGTGGGGCCGGATCTCGGGGATGACCCGAGGCCCATTATCCAGGAGGCGCTGGCCGCCGCCGATGTCGATATCAGGCTGAACACGACGGTCACGGGCGTCACGGAGGACGCGGTGACGCTGTCCGACGGCGAGCGCATCGCGACGGCGACAACGATCGTTACGGTGGGATTGCGCGCCAGCGCGCTCGGCGAATTCGGCCGCGTGCCGGTGGATGACATGCTGCGGGTAATCGGCGTCGAGGGCGTTTATGCGACCGGCGATATCGCGCGCGCCATCGCCGATGGCGAGCAGCCGGCGTTGATGTCGTGTCAGCATGGCCGCACCATGGGTAAGTATGCCGGCTACAACGCCGCGCGCGATTTGCTCGGCCAACCGCCACGGGCCTATCGCCAGACCGATTACTCGACCTGCCTCGATCTCGGCAATTTCGGCGCCGTGCTCACCACCGGCTGGGACCGCAAGGTGGGCCATTTCGGCGAGGAAGCGAAGAAGCGCAAGATGTGGATCAACGGCGAGCTGATCTATCCGCCGACCGGCAACCGGGAGGAAATCCTCGCCGGCGGGCGGATCGACGAGAAGACCGGGCGATGAAATCCCCGGGGGAATCCACCGCGAAATCAATCGTCGTCATCGGCGGCGGTTTCGCGGGCCTGTGGTCGGCGTTGAGCGCGGCGCGGCGCCTCGATGAACTTGGCGTGGGCCCCGATGAGGTGGCGGTGACGCTGATCAACCGAGATTCCTGGCACGCGATCCGGGTCCGCAATTACGAAAATGACATTTCCGGCGCGCGCGTGCCCCTGAACGAGGTGCTCGACCCGGCCGGCGTGCGCCTGGTCATCGGCGATGTCGGTTCGCTCGATCCGGCCGGTCGCGCGGTCACGGTCAAAACGGCGGAGGGTCCGGCGACGCTTTCCTATGACCGGTTGATTCTGGCGGCGGGCAGCGATCTCAGCCGCCCCGACCTGCCGGGACTTTCCCAACACGCCTTCAGCATAGACGTCTGGGACGACGCGGCGGCGCTGGACAGGCATCTTCTCGGCTTGCCGGACCAGCCGCAAAGCGCCGCCCGCGATACCGTGCTGATCATCGGCGGCGGGCTTACCGGTATCGAGCTTGCCTGTGAGATGCCCGAGAAACTGCGCGCGGTGGGCCTCGCCGATGGCCGGGTCATCCTCGCCGACCGCAACGCCCATATCGGCGCCGACATGGGTGCCGAAGCGCGGCCCGTGATCGCGGCGGCGCTGGCGAGCCAGGGGGTCGAGACGCGCGCTGCCATCGAGGTCGCCGCCATCGACGAGACCGGCGCGGCGCTGGCCGACGGCGGGCGCATTGACGCGGCCACCGTGATCTGGACCGCCGGGATGCGCGCCAGCGCGCTGGCCGCGCTGCTGCCCGTCGCCCATGATGGGCTGGGACGCGTGCCCGTCGATGCGTATATGCGGGTCGATGGCTTCGACGGCGTGTTCGCGGCCGGTGACATCGCCGCCGCGCCGCTTGAGGGCGGGCATTCCACGGTGATGTCGTGCCAACATGCGCGGCCCATGGGCCGTTTCGCGGGACATAACGCGGTCGGCGATTTGCTGGGCCATGAGATGCTCGCGATGGAGATCGGCTATTACGTGACCTGCCTCGATCTCGGACCGTGGGGCGCGCTCTATACCGAAGGCTGGGAACGGCGCGTCGCGGCCAGCGGGCCCGACGTCAAGAAGACCAAGATGACCATCAACCGCGAGCACATCTATCCGCCGCGCAGCGGCGATCGCCGTGAAATCCTGGACGCCGCTTCGCCGGAGGTTCAGGTTGCCCCGGCCGGACGTGATGCCGGCCATACCGAAGCAGGCGGATAGTGCTCTAACTTTCGCCTTTCACCAGCGCATCGAACGCCATCAGGCTGGCGATCAGGGGTTCGAGCGCGGTCAGCGGGATCATGTTGGGGCCGTCCGACGGCGCGGTATCGGGATCCTGATGGGTTTCCATGAACACGGCGGCGACCCCGACCGCGACGGCGGCGCGCGCCAGCACCGGTACGAATTCGCGCTGGCCGCCCGAGACGGTCCCCTGCCCGCCCGGCTGCTGCACCGAATGGGTGGCGTCGAACACCACCGGCGCGCCGTCGGCGGCAAGCTGAGGCAAAGCCCGCATATCGGATACCAACGTGTTGTATCCAAACGATGTTCCCCGTTCGCATATCATCACGTCCTGGTTGCCGGCGGCTCGCGCCTTGGCGCCCACATGCGTCATGTCCCAAGGCGCGAGGAACTGACCCTTCTTGATGTTGAGCGCGCGGCCGGTTTCCGCCGCGGCCACGATCAGATCGGTCTGGCGGCACAGGAAGGCGGGGATCTGCAACACGTCCACCACATCGGCCACCGGCGCGCATTGATCCGGCAGGTGCACGTCGGTCAGCACCGGCAACCCGGTTTCGGCGCGCACATCGGCGAGGATCGCAAGTCCTTCATCGAGCCCGATACCGCGCGCGCTGTCGGCCGAGGTCCGGTTCGCCTTGTCGAAGGAGGATTTGTAAATCAGCCCGATGCCGAGACGCTGGGCGATCCCGGCCAGGGCGTCGCCCATCTGCAACGCGTGATCGCGGCTTTCGATGGCGCACGGCCCGGCGATGATCGCCAGCGGCAGATCATTGCCGATAACGACATCTCGAACCGAGACATGATGGGGCGCGGCCATGACCGCCCGCACCCCGCCGCTAAACCAGCCGCGAGCGTTCGACCGCCGCGTGCACGAAGGATTCGAACAGTGGGTGGGGATCGAACGGCTTCGATTTCAACTCCGGATGGAACTGCACGCCGATATACCAGGGGTGGCTGGGTAGCTCGACGATCTCGGGCAATTCGTGATCGGGCGAGAGGCCCGAGAACACCAGCCCCGCTTCTTCGAGCTGGGGCCGGTAGTTGATATTGACCTCGTAGCGGTGGCGGTGGCGCTCGGAAATCTGGTCGCACCCGTAAATTTCGCGCACCAGCGAGGAGTCGGCGAGTTCACAATCATAGGCGCCGAGCCGCATGGTGCCGCCGAGATTATCGCCGATACCACGCCGTTCGATGGCTTCACCCTTCATCCATTCGGTCAGCAGCCCGACCACGGGGTCGGGCGTCGCCGCGAACTCGGTCGAACCGGCGTCCGTGATGCCGGCGAGATTGCGCGCCGCCTCGATCACCGCCATCTGCATGCCGAAGCAGATGCCGAAATAGGGCACGTTGTGCTCGCGCGCGAAACGGGCCGCGGCGATCTTGCCCTCGGCGCCGCGCTCGCCGAAGCCCCCCGGCACCAGGATGCCCTCGACGTCGGAAAGGTGATGGATCGCGTCCTCGGACTCGAAAATTTCCGAATCGATCCAGTTCATGTTGACCCGCAC
>CAZPMO010000231.1:0-6412 GCA_964587515.1 uncultured Rhodospirillaceae bacterium
ACGACGGCGCACCGGCTCCAGCCCCTCCAGCACCTCGATGCTGTCGGCGGAATATCCGGGTTTCTTCTTGCTGGCTTTGTTTTTTGCGATGGGCTGGTCGAACAGGTCAGGCATGGAACACGCTATACATAGGCTACGAAACGCTTTTGAGAACCCACAATATGCCGTATAGGACAGGCTTCGAACAACCACATAATGTGGATGCGGAGGAAATTCGATGAATTCGACCGATGCGGCGCCCGATCGCGATCCCGCGATCCGAATGACGGCGATGCCGGCCGACGCGAACCCGTCGGGCGATATCTTCGGCGGCTGGCTGATGTCGCTGATGGACCTGGCCGGCGCCAACGTCGCCTATCAGCGGGCCGGCGGCCGTATCGCGACGGTGGGGGTGAAGGAGATCGCGTTCCTGGTGCCGGTGCTGGTGGGCGACGAAGTCACTTGTTACGCCGATATCGTCCATACCGGTCGGAGTTCGATCGCGACCCGGGTGGAGACCTGGGTGCGGCGGCGCGGCGGCGGCGACCGCTTCAAGGTCACCGAAGGCGAATTCACCTATGTCCGCATCGACGAAAACCGTAAACCGGTGGCGATCGGAGAGGGGAGTTGAAGATGCTGGCCAAATTGCTGCTGGGCGCCGTTCTGCTCACGGCTGTTTCCGCCCACGCCGGCGAGGCCGATGTGGAGCGGGTTCGGGTGACGGCGGAGACGGCGGGGACATTTGGTTTCGACGTAACGCTGCGCCACGCCGATACCGGCTGGAAGCACTATGCCGACCGCTGGGACGTGGTCGGCCCCGACGGCAAGGTGCTGGGCGCGCGCACGCTCTATCACCCGCACGAGAACGAACAGCCCTTCACCCGCTCGCTGTCCGGCGTGCGTATTCCGCCCGGCGTGAAAAGCGTCACCATCCGCGCCCACGACAAAATCCACGGCCTCGGCGGCCAGACGAAGAGGGTCGAGCTGCCGAAGTAAAAGGGCGGGCCAATGGCCCGCCCCCGTGACGTTCGTGGACCGGCTGTCAGACGCTGTAATACATCTGGAACTCGATCGGGTGGGGGGTGTGTTCGAAGGCGTAGACCTCCTCCCACTTGAGATCGATATAGCCATCGATCAGATCGTCGGAGAACACGTCGCCCTTCTTCAGGAACTCGCGGTCGGCGTCGAGCGCGTTGGTGGCTTCCCGAAGGGAGTGGCAGACGGTGGGGACGTCCTGGAGTTCCTCGGGCGGCAGGTCGTAGAGGTTCTTGTCCATGGGATCGCCCGGGTGGATCTTGTTCTCGATGCCGTCGAGACCGGCCATCAGCATCGCCGTGAAGGCCAGATAGGGGTTGGCGGCCGCGTCGGGGAAACGCACTTCGACGCGCTTGCCCTTGGGGCTCGACGAGAACGGAATTCGGCACGACGCGGAGCGGTTGCGCGCTGAATAAGCCAGCAGCACCGGCGCCTCGAAGCCCGGGATCAGCCGCTTGTAGCTGTTGGTGGCCGGGTTGGTGAAGGCGTTGATGGCTTTGGCGTGCTTGATGATGCCGCCGATATAGAACAGGCAGGTCTCCGACAGATCGGAGTAGCTCGAGCCCGCGAACACCGGCTTCTCGTCCTTCCAGATCGACTGATGGACATGCATGCCCGAGCCGTTATCGTCGATGACAGGCTTCGGCATGAAGGTCGCGGTCTTGCCGTAGGAATGGGCGACGCTGTGCACCACGTATTTGTATATCTGCACCGCATCGGCGATCTTCAGCATGTCGGTGGCCTTGACGCCAAGTTCGTTCTGGCTCGGCGCGACCTCGTGGTGGTGTTTTTCGGTTTCCACGCCCATCGATTCCATCACGGTCAGCATCTCGGCGCGCAAATCGCTCATGGAATCGACCGGCGGGACCGGGAAATAGCCGCCCTTGATCGCCGGCCGATGGCCGACATTGCCGCCGTCGAAGGCGCGGGCCGCGTTATAGGGACCTTCCTCCTCGTCGATCGAATAGAAGGTCGAGTTCATGGAGACGTCGAAGCGCACGTCGTCGAAGACGAAGAATTCGAGCTCCGGACCGAAGAAGGCGGTGTCGCCGATGCCGGTCTGCTTGAGATAGGCCTCGGCGCGGCGGACGGCCGAGCGCGGGTCGCGGGAATAGCCCTGACCGGTGGTCGGCTCCAGCACGTCGCAGAACAGGATCAGAGAGGTCTGCGCCGAAAACGGATCCAGCACGGCGGTGTTCGGGTCCGGCAGCAGGCACATGTCGGATTCATTGATGTCTTTCCAGCCCGCGATCGACGAGCCGTCGAACATGATGCCGTCGACGAAGGTGTCCTCGTCCACCGTCGAGAGCGTCTGTGCGGTGTGCTGCCATTTCCCCCTGGGGTCCGTGAACCGGAAATCGACGTATTTCACGTCGTGTTCCTTGATCATGTCGAAGACTTTTTTGGTGTCGGACATTCTCGGCCTTTCCCTTAACGTGATGTTTGGATTGTCCCGGCGGGGCGTCCCGCGCGGATAGTGGTTAGCAGATGGCGCCGTGTGCGCGCAACGGCGACCGCGAAAATTCTCAGATGGCGTCGGCGCCTTTTTCGCCGGTGCGGATACGGATCGCCTCGTCGATGGTGGTGACGAAAATCTTGCCGTCGCCGATACGTCCGGTCTGGGCCGCCTGCTGGATCGCCTCGACGGCGCGTTCGACCATGCCGTCTTCGAGCACGACCTCGATTTTCACCTTGGGCAGGAAATCGACCACGTATTCGGCCCCGCGATAAAGCTCGGTATGGCCCTTCTGTCTGCCGAACCCCTTGGCTTCGGTGACGGTCAGACCCTTCACCCCGACCTCGTGCAGCGCTTCCTTGACCTCGTCCAGCTTGAACGGCTTGATGATGGCTTCGATCTTTCTCATGGCGTTCCCGACCACCCATTCCAACGATTACCGCCGCGTATGACGCGGTGCGATGCCCCATCCTATGCAGGAATCGTGCCAGTTTCGAGGACTCATTATAATTGGCAGAATTCAGCGAATTCGGCGGCGGCGTATTGTCGGCCCACCGGCGGTATATGCCTAAACATTAGGCGTGTTGCCAAATTAATAGACAAAATAGCCAATAGGGATCGAGGCAGCCGGTTGCAACAGCGCGGTCAAAAAAGTCCGCGACGGCATCGAATGTTGTGAATAATTCATAATTTACCAATGTTTAAGTCCGCGTATGCAATGTAAAGAAAGGACGGAAATGCGAATGATCTTTAACCCATACAAATGTTTAGGTAAATTTAGATGATCGATTACACCAAATTCAATATTTTCTCCAAGCTTAAAAAGAGTATTATTTGGCAGTCTGTCCTGCCGGTGCCGATCGTCTTCACCCTTGGCATGGTGGCCTTGTGGCAGGCCTTGCCGTCGTTCATTTCAGAGAACGCCGTCGATAATTCGATCGTGTCCGCCCGCCAGACGGTGAGCCAGTTCAAAACGTTGCGTGGTTACTACACCAGGAACGTGGTCAAAAAGGCGTTGCAGAGCGGCGGTCTTAAACCGCACTACGATCACAAGGGCAAGCCCGGCTTCATTCCGCTTCCCGCCACACTGATCCATGATCTGAGCAAGTTGCTGGAAAAAGAAGACACGACGGTCAGCCTGTACAGTGGGTATCCGTTTCCCAACCGGTCGGAACGCACGCTCGACGGATTTCAAGCCGAGGCATGGTCGTTCCTGTCGAAAAACCCCGACGAGATTTTCGTGAAGAAAGAGAATCAAGAGGGCAAAGAAGTCGTCCGTGTCGCAATCGCCGACAAGATGGTCGCACAGGGGTGTGTGAATTGTCACAATTCCCACGCGACCTCGCCCAAGACGGACTGGAAACTGAACGATGTGCGCGGTGTTCTGGAGGTGCAGACCTCGATCGAGCCGCAGCTTATCGCCGGCGCCGCGCTCAATGAAAAAATCCTGATTATGATCGGCATTGGCGGCGCGATCCTGCTGCTCATCGCCGTTATGGCTTCGCGACGGGTTTCCGGCCCGTTGGTGCGCATGCGCCAAGTGGTCGAGTCGTTGGCTTCGGGAGAGAAGGACGTCGACGTTCCCGATCGCGATCGGGTCGATGAAATCGGCGCAATCGCCAATTCGGTCCAGGTGTTCAAGGAAAATATGGCGGAGAACGACCGCCTTCAGACCGAGCGGCTGGAAGCGGAAGAAAAGGCCAATAGCGAGCGCAAGGAGACCATGCGGGAACTGGCGAGCCGGTTCCAGGCGGATGTCGGCGGATCGATCGAGACGGTGACCAAATCCGTTTCCCAGGTTGGGTCGACGGCGGAATCCATGGTGCGGATCGCGGAGAAGACCAGCGAAAAATCGACCGCGGCGGGATCCGCTTCGGACGACGCCAGCAACAAGGTCGAGACCGTGGCGGCGGCGACCACCGAATTGTCCGCGTCGGTCGATGAAATTTCGCGCCAGGTCGAGGAAAGCGCCCGTATCGCCCGCGAGGCCATGGAAGAGGCCCGGGCCACCAACGAAAAGGTTATTAGTCTTTCCGACGCCGGTCAGAAAATCGGAGATGTCATCAACCTGATCAACGAGATCGCGAGTCAGACCAACCTGCTCGCCCTGAACGCGACGATCGAGGCGGCCCGCGCCGGCGATGCCGGCAAGGGTTTCGCCGTGGTCGCGACGGAGGTGAAGACGCTCGCCGATCAGACCGCCAAGGCGACCGACGAAATCGCCTCGCAAGTCACCGGTATGCAAAACGCCTCGGACGAGGCGGTATCGGCCATTCAGGGCATCAGCGAGATCATTGGTAAGGTCAATGAAATTTCCGCCGCCATTTCTTCGGCCGTGGAGGAGCAAAGCGTCACGACGCGGGAAATCAACGAGAATGTTCAGAGCGCGGCCGAGGGCACGAAAATAGTTTCGGGTAACGTCGCGGAGGTGGTCGAAGCGACTTCCGAATCCGGGTCGGCCGCCGGACAGGTCATTTCGGCCGCGACGGAGATGTCGGGCGAGGCCGAGAAATTGCGCCGTGCGGTCCACGAGTTCGTGGATCACATTCAAGCCGCCTGAGACCGAATTCCGGAAATTCTTTCCGCGATCGGAGTTGCGTCGACCCGCGTACCCTATTTAAGGGTATAAGATACGGACGCGAACCGATGCGGAGGCGATGTGAAACCGGGCAACGCGGTGCTTTCGGGGTATGGGACGACCGTATTCGAGGTCATGTCCCGGCTCGCCCAGGAACATAATTCCGTAAATCTGGGACAGGGGTTCCCGGACGGCAACGGCCCCGAGGACGTGGTCGAGGCGGCGGCCGAATATCTGCGCAACGGCGTCAACCAGTACCCATCCATGATGGGCATTCCAGATCTGCGCGAAGCGGTGGCGGCCCACGCGAAGCATTTCTACGACCTGGAATTCGACTGGGCCCGAGAGGTGATGGTGACCTCGGGCGGCACCGAGGCGCTGGCCAGCGCGCTGTTCGGGCTGATCGAGCCGGGCGACGAGGTGGTGCTGATCGAGCCGCTTTACGACTGCTACCTGCCGATCGTGCGCCGCGCCGGCGCGATCCCGAAGCTGGTGCGGCTGGAGCCGCCCGGCTGGGAACTGCCGCGCGCGGCCTTGGCCGAAGCGTTCACCGACAACACCAAGCTCGTGCTGATGAATTCGCCCATGAACCCATGCGCCAAGGTGTTCACCCTCGACGAGCTTGAATTCATCGCCGGTCTGGTGATCGCGCACGACGCCTACGCGGTATGCGACGAGGTTTACGAACATCTCGCCTTCGACGGCCGGCCGCATATCCCGCTGATCACGCTGCCCGGCATGCGCGAGCGCGCGGTGCGGGTCCAGTCGGCCGGCAAGATTTTCTCGCTGACCGGCTGGAAGATCGGCATGATCAGCGCCGCGCCAGACCTGCTGATGCCGATCGCCAAGGCGCACCAGTTTCTCACCTTCACCACGCCGCCGAACCTTCAGGCCGCGGTCGCCTATGGTCTCGGCAAGGATGATGGTTATTTCGCGGGGCTCAACGCCGACATGCAGGCGCGGCGCGATCGGCTGGGCGCGGGGCTCGCCGAGATCGGTTTCGATGTCATCCCGTGCGAGGGCACCTATTTCATCACCACCGACTTCCGGCCGCTGGGATTCAACGGCGACGACGTCGAATTTTGCCGCCATATCACGGTCGAGGCCGGCGTCACCGCGGTGCCGGTCAGCGCCTTCTACCAGGGCGACGGCATCGACCATTTCGCCCGCTTCGCTTTCTGCAAGGAGGACGCCTCGCTCGACGAGGCGCTCCGCCGGCTGGCGGCGCATTTCGGCGCTTGACGGGCCGGGGAGGGGTCTTTACATCCCTTTCCTTCGCCCCCTGTGGTGGCTGTAGCTCAGTTGGTTAGAGCGCCTGGTTGTGGTCCAGGAGGTCGGGGGTTCAAATCCCCTCAGCCACCCCA
>CAZPMO010000232.1:0-6275 GCA_964587515.1 uncultured Rhodospirillaceae bacterium
GGTCAAGCCCGGGCAAGACGGGTGGGTAGCGGGGATTTAAACCGGACACCAGTGGATCAAGTCCGGGGCGACCAGTTGAAGCGTGGCGCCGCCGGAGGAAACGCGGGTCCCCGACCCACCCCCTAGCTATCCCACGTGGACTCATGGAACAGGCTTTTGACGCTGACCGGTGCGTCGATCAGGCGCTGATCATGGGAATAGCCGATGAAGCGTTCGAGGTTTTTGTGATTGATGGCGAGGCCCGACGGCCACGGGTCGGACCCCATGGAAGCGGTTTCCTCCTCCAGATCGTTGCGCGCGAACGCCAGAGTGGCGTAGCCGGGATCCTCGTAGAACCCGCGGGCCTGGGCCTTGGCGTCTTCCCACATATCCATCACCGCACCGGCGAGCCACGGATTTTCGTCGAGTAGCGCGCGCCGGAAGGCGATCACATGCATGATCGGATAGTAGCCGTGCTTGGCGTGATAGCGCAGCGATTCCGCCTTGCGGTCGGGGAACAGGTGACGCACGCGGTCGCCGGCCTCCAGCACCGCTGGCGGCGGATGCGGGTGGATCATCGCGTCGACCTCGCCGTCGACCAGCATGCGCCCGACATCGGCGTCGAGATCGATACGCTCCACCTCGACGCCCTTGTCGTCGCCCATGGGCAGCACCTCATCGGCGGCGACGACCCATTTTATTTCTTCCCACGGGACATCGTATTCGAATTTCAGATCGCCCAGCGCGAGCACCGTCATGGTGGTCTGGAACGTGCGCACGATGACCCGCTTGCCGATCAGGTCGCGCGGCGTCTCGATGCCGGAGGCCGCATTCACGAAGAAATGGTTCTGGCTGAACAGGCGCCGGGGAAAGACCGGAATGCCCACGAACGGCGCGCCGCGGCTGGTCGCGATGATATGCGAGGACAGCGAGGTCTCCGCGATATCGAACTCCCCGTCCTCCAGGAAGCGGCGATGTCGGTCGACCCCGTCGCGCCGGGGCGGCGCCATGCCGACCTCATAGGGCCTGAGCGTGAGACCGTCGGGCGGTTCGACGAGGCCCATGAAAAACGGCACGTGGCGGTCATAGCGCTCGAGCGCGATACTGAGGTCGAGTGTGGTCATATTGGCTTTCCCTTTTTTGGCCTAAAGGCCGAACAACCGGGTTGCGTTGCCGCCGAACACCGCCTGTTTCTGATCCGCCGGCAGTTCCCCGACATATTCCAATATTCCCGGCACGTCGGTCGCGTGCGGGTAATCGGTCCCGAACATGACCCGGTCCGCGCCGCCGAGATCCATGCACAGCGCCAGCGTCGCGGTATCGTACAAGACGGCGTCGTAGTAAATGCGCCGCAAATAAGTGCTCGGCGGCTGCGATATTTTCTTCTGCGCCGGCGACGTGTTTTCGAAGAACAGATCGATCCGCGAGGCGATGAACGGCAACACCCCGCCGCCATGGGCGGCGATGATATCGAGATTGGCGTAACGGTCGAAGAAACCATCCAGCACCATCCGCGTCAGGGCCAGGGTGGTGTCGAAGGTGAACCCCACTGTCGGCAACAGTCGCAACGGCCCCAAATCCATCTCGCCGGCGCCCGGCGGGTTGGTCGGATGGACGAAGACCGGCAGGCCGCGCCGGTCAATCTCCGCCCAGACCGGCTCAAAATGGGGATCGGTCAGCGCCATGCCGGCGATATTGGCCAGCACCATCACCCCGACCGCGCCCTTGCCGCGGGCGCGCGCCAGTTCGGCCATCGCCGCGTCGGGATATTGCCACGGCAGGGCGGCGATGAACCGGATGCGGTCGGGTTCCGCCGTCTGGGCCTCGGCCATGGCGTCGTTGATGATCTGGGCGGTCTCGGCGCTGACCTCGGCCGAACCCCAATAGACGTTGGGCGACGTCAGCGACAGGACGGCCACGTCGATGCCGTCCTTGTCCATATCGGCCAGACGCAGGCCGAGGTCGAACATTTCGGGAATCAGCGGCATGGTCATGGAGCCGTTTTCGATCAGCGCCTCGACGCCGTCGGGGCGGCGGCCGACCGCGAATTCGGGCGCGCCGTGGCGGCGAAGCTGATCAACCCAGCCCTCGGATATCATGTGGGTGTGAATGTCGATAACGGTCATGGGCGAATGCTATCCCAGCACACCGTCGTCCGCTACCACCCGAAGTGAAAATGGGCGGCGGTTCAAACCAGTTACTTCACGACGTCGTGACGCGCATGCGGCCGATTCTCCTATTACGGTGTATGCGCACGAAAACTGATCAAGGGAGCGGTAAATCATGACTTTGCGGATCAATGACGAGGCGCCAAATTTCTCTGCCGAGACCACTCAGGGGGAAATCGATTTCCACAAATGGATCGGCGATAGTTGGGCCATTCTTTTCTCGCACCCGAAGGATTTTACGCCCATCTGCACGACCGAACTCGGTTACATGGCGAGCCTGAAACCGGAGTTCGAGAAGCGAAACTGCAAGACGATCGGGATCAGCGTCGATGGCGTCGGCGATCACGAGAAATGGTCCCTGGATATCGAAAGCTCGCAGGGCCACGCGGTGAATTACCCGTTGATCGGCGACCCGGAACTCAAAGTGGTAAAGGCGTACGATATGTTGCCGGGCGATGCGGGCGATACGTCGGAGGGACGCACGGCCGCCAACAATGCAACGGCCCGTTCGGTGTTCATTATCGGGCCAGACAAAAAAATCAAGGCAACGCTCACCTATCCGATGAGCACCGGGCGGAATTTCGATGAAATCTTGCGCCTGCTGGATTCGTGCCAACTGACGGCGAAAGAGCAGGTGGCGACCCCGGTAAACTGGCACCAGGGTGAGGACGTGGTCATCCTGCCGGCCGTCTCGGATGAGGACGCGAAGAAAAAATATCCCAATGGCTGGAAGTCGCCGCTACCTTATATCCGGGTCGTGCCGCAGCCATAACCATCGATAAGGTGGGTGAAAATCGGCGGCCCTAAGGGTCCGCCACCGCCCGCGCGAGCGCGCAGAACTCGGGCACGGTAAGCTCCTCGGCGCGCGCGGTGGGGGTGATGCCGGTCTCGCGCAGCATAGCTAGCGCGTCGGGAGTCAGCGACTTTAGGGACGAGCGCAGCATCTTGCGGCGCTGGCCGAAGGCAGCCTGGGTGACGCGTTCGAGATCCTCCATCGCCGCCGGCGCCAGCGGCCGGGCGCGGGGGATCAGCCGCACCACCGACGACGTGACCTTGGGCGGCGGCACGAAGGCCTGGGGCGAGACGTCGAACAGGCGCTCGACTTCGCACAGCCATTGGGCAATCACGGAAAGCCGCCCGTATTGCTTGCTCCCCGGCGCCCCGACCAGCCGGTCCGCTACCTCACGCTGGAACATCAGCGTAAAGGACTGGAACGCGGTTGATTGACGCAGCCACCCGATCAGCAGCGGCGTCGCGATGTTGTATGGCAGGTTGGCGACAATCCGCGCCTTCCCGCCTCCCGCCAGCGCCGTGGCGTCCACCTCGAGCGCGTCACCGGCGATCACGGTCAGCCTGTCGGGATAGACTTCCCGCAGCTCCTCCAGCGCCTCGACGCAGCGCGGATCGCGCTCGATCGCGATGATTCGGGCCGCATCGGTTTCCAGCAGCGCCCGGGTCAGACCGCCGGGACCGGGCCCGACCTCGATGACCGTCGCCCCGGCGAGATCGCCCGCGGCGCGCGCTATGCGCCGGGTCAGGTTGAGGTCGAGCAGGAAATTCTGACCGAGAGACCGTCGCGCCGCGAGCCCATGGCGCGCGATTACCTCGCGTAATGGTGGCAGCGCGATCAAATCGCGCGGGGGCGGCGGCGTTTCAGGCAAGGACGCCTGTTTCGGCATGGCGGGCGGCCATGGCGGCCGCCATTTTCAACGCCGCGATCAGGCTATCCGGGTTGGCGCGCCCGGCGCCCGCGATGTCGAAGGCGGTGCCGTGATCGGGCGAGGTCCGAATGAACGGCAGACCGAGCGTCACGTTCACGCCGCCGTCGAAATCGATGGTCTTCAGCGGGATCAGCGCCTGGTCGTGATACATGCAAAGGGCGACATCGTAGCCTTCACGCGCGCGCGCGTGAAACATGGTGTCGGGCGCCAAGGGGCCGCGGACCGCGATGCCGTCGTCGCGCAACCGGTCGACGGCGGGGACGATCAGGCGCGCTTCCTCGTCCCCCATATGGCCCTGCTCTCCGGCGTGGGGATTGAGCCCGGCGACCACGACGCGCGGCCTGGCGATGCCGAAATCGGCGGTCAGCCCGGCCGCCGTGACCCGGCCGCAATGGATTATGGCCTCGGTCGTCAGCGTCGCGACCGCTTCGGCAAGCGAAACATGAATGGTCACCGGCACCACCCGCAGCCCCTCACACGCCAGCATCATCACCGGCGCGCCGGTGATACCGCCAAGCTCGGCGAGAAATTCGGTGTGGCCGGGATGCTTGAACCCCGTGGCATAGAGCGCCGCCTTGTGGATCGGGTTGGTGACCACACCGGCGGCGCGGCCCGCCATCACCAGCGCCACCGCACGCTCGATCGAGCCGACCACGGCGGCGCCGTTGGCCGGATTGGGCGCGCCCGGGGTCGCCGGTCCGCCGAGCCGCACCGGCAGAACCGGAAGCGCCGAGGAAAACAGCCCGGCGGCCTGTTCCGGTTCGTCGATCTCGGCGATATCCGCGTCAAGGCCCGTGCTTTCGGCAAGCGCCCTGATCCGGGCCGGGTCATCGAGTAGGAAAAAGGGCGGTATGCCGGAGTCGCGCCGACGCCACGCCATGAGCGCGATTTCACCGCCGATCCCCGCCGGCTCTCCCATGGTGAGCGCGAGCGGCGGACCGTCAGGGATCATACGCGGACGTCCACAATCGCGGCGCGCCGGATATCGCGCAGGTAACGCCGCGCCATCATATCCAGCCGGCGGCGCGTCAATTGGTTCACGATGTCCTCGCGTTTGGGCAGTCTGTACTTGGGTTCGTCGCGTTCGCAAACCATGAGCAAAAGGAATCCGTTCGGCATCCGCACCGGCGGACTCGCTTCGCCGATCTTAAGCCCGCTGATCGCGTTTCGAATGCCCGGTGACAGATCGGTCAGTGCGAACTTTCCGAGATCGGCGGGAACGGGCGAGCCCACTTCCTTCGACATCACCGCCATGTCGCGGCAGCCGGATATGCTGCTCCGAACGGTCTTCGCTAGGTCGATTTGAGCCTCCACGTCCCTGCTGCTGGGAGATTTGGGAAACGGCAGGAGAACCTGTTTCAGCCCAATCCGTATAAGTGACGGATCGGCGCCGGCGATCTTGCGGCTGGCGCTGAGACGAATGATGCGCAGTCCGGCCGGGGTCCTCACCGGGGCCGCGATCTCACCCTGTTTCAATTTCGACACCGCGGTGCGAAGTTCCTTGTCGAGTTCGGACTCGGCAATCCAGCCAAGGTCACCGCTCACCGCCGCCGTCGCGTTCTGCGAGAATTGCTTCGCGAGCACGCCGAAGCGGGCGCCGCCGCGAATTTGCCGGACCATACGATTGGCGATGCCGTGTACGCGCGTCTCGTCATCGGGCGTGTCGATGGCGAGAAAAATTTCCGCCAGCCGATACTCCGTCTTGCCGCGGTTGGTCTTGAGACGCACGAGCACCTCCTCGACCTCTTCCTCGCCAATCGAAATACGCGGCCGCAAGCGGCGGCCAATCAGCTTGCTCCAGGCGATTCCGGCGCGAATTTGCGCCTTCACCGTCTGGACCTCGATACCGCTTCGTCCCAAAAATTTGTCCAGTCCGCCACTGGAGACGTTGTTGCGGGTCTCGATTGAGGACACGGCGCGCTTCATTTCGCGATCGGTGACGCTGACGTTCCGACGTTTCGCTTCCTGCATCTGCAGCCGCTCATCGATCAGGGATCGCAATATCTGGGGCGCGATGCGCGAGCGTGTTTCCGGCGAATCGTTCAGGTCCGAGGTCACGATGATCATGCGCATTCGTGCGTTCAGATCGAACATGGATATGACGTCGTCGTTCACGATGGCGGCGATGCGTTGCACCTGCTGCGCTTCGGCGGCGTGCCCCGCGATAGATAGCAATGCCGCCGTGGCAATTCCGGCCCATCGGGCTTTCGCCATTCGCCATCTTCGTCGATTAATCATGCCGATTCAATCAGTTGCCGTACAACGCCGACATCTAGGATAGATGTCCGGCGGGCGGCGAATATACCATCTTCGGCCCCGCGATCGAAGCGATTCCGGCCCGGATTCTCAACCGTCTTCGAGATGGAACAGCATTGCCGATCCCAGAAGACAGGCGATCGTGGCCGGG
>CAZPMO010000233.1:0-6230 GCA_964587515.1 uncultured Rhodospirillaceae bacterium
CCCGAGCACGCGGTGGATCTGGACACCGGCGCGGTGGTTGCGGCGGAACTGCACTCGGGGGACGAGGCAGTGGCGCACGGATGCGGCGTTATCTGCGCGCTGCTCACGCCCATCAGGGCCATGATGGTAGCATTGGGGCTCTCAAGAGGCGGCCAGACGGCACTCGCCGCCCCATTCATCGTCTGGGAGTGAGAGCCAGCAAAGCCACTTAATCAACGGGCTGCTAACCCGAATTATTCATGGCGGGCATAGCAGTCCGTTGACGAAGTCTGCTCTGGACGCGTGCTGCGCTGTCTGATTCTCTCGGGCAGTGATTTGATCGGAGGTCTGGGCGATGTCGATGGGGCGGCAAGGCGCAGAGCGGCTTGTCCATGGTGTCCTCTGCAAACTTTTTTTCCGCGACCTGGAAACTTTAGGGTCAATGAGAGTTCGTATCAATCATATCTCATGTACGATCGGAACTGTGCCGCAAACCTCCCTTGCGATATCAACCACATGGCGGTGGTGGGTGAGATAGACGGCCTGTCCGTTCCGCCCGATTTGTTCCATGACGCGGCAGGCGGCACTGGTGCGGTCCTCATCGAAGGTCTCGAAGACGTCATCGCAGAAAAACGGCAGGCAGGTACCTTGCCCAATGAGTTGTTCATGGGCGGCAGCACGCAGTGCAAGGTAGAGCTGGAAACGCGTGCCCTTGGACATTTCGGCGACCCGCTTTGCGGTGCCATCGACGTCGACCGCTAGCAAGGTTTCATCAGTGCCGTCAGGTTGGGTTGTTAGCTGTATGTAGGCGCCTTGTGTCAGTTCGCTAAAGCAGCGTTCGGTCGCTGCCATCATGTCACTGCGGTGGGTGTCGCGGTACCGGCGGATTGCCTCATCGGCCAGCCTGTGGCCGAGCGACAGTTCCAGATGCTCCAGTGCAGCTTCTTCCAGTTCCAGTTCCAGCGTGGCTTTTTGTTCTGTCAGCAACGCGATATCGACACCTCCGGTCACCTGGGCCAAGGCCCGATCGGCCGCCGTCCGTATCTCGATCGCCTCCGTCAGTACGTGCTCTGCTTCTGTTAGTTCAGCCTTGACGGTCTCGGTCGCAGCCGCCAGTGCCGTTAGTGTGACATCTTTGAGTATTTCGTGGGCGGCCTCCAAATTTTGGATATCCAGCTCCGAGAGAACCCTGCGCTCCAGTTCGGTCTTATCTTTGCGGTCTTTTATGACCTGTTCCGCTTGTAACGAGGCACGGCGCAACGCATCGAGCGTGTCAACCGGTGTTACGTCCGGGAAGATCCGGCCCATAGCATCAGTGTTTTGGCATATTCCTTCGAGCTGCCTCCGTTTTTCTGCCAGATCTATGCGGGCGTTAGCGATGTTCTCGGTTAGCTCTGCCGCTTGGGCCTCCGTATTTTGGGCCACTTCAGACAAGCCCTGAAGCATGGCGAAAGTCTCCACGGCAGTGTCGGCCAAAGGCAGGTCATGGTCGGAGGCGATTACGGAAAGTTCCTGCGAGAATTGTGCTTGATCATTTTCCATGGTAATCACGCGTTGCACTGCATCGGCGCGCTTCTCAGAGTGCTCGCGCAGGGTCCTTAGCGGATCAAGCGACGCAAGCAGGGTCTCTTGTGCCACAGCATCCCCGAGGAAGTCAGAGACCAGGCTGCACCATACCGCCTCGGCCTGCTCTACGTGTTTCTGCGCAACTTTTTGCTTTTCGATTCGCCGGGTTAGATCGTCTTCGAGACCGCTGAGGATATCTAGTGCCTTGGTGGTTGCGGCAATCGCCTCGTGTTCGGCCTTTGCCAGAGTGCGCGCGGAGGCCAAAGCGCTGTCGAAATCCGGGGTCTTAAGCGTGAGATGTGGATCAAGTGCCTCGATCAGGCGCTGCGCGTGATCCAGCTCGGTTTGATGTGTGTCTCTGAGCTGAGCAAGTTTGCGTGACGCATCGGAAGCGGCAGCGTGGCGCTGCACCCAGTCGAGCCATTCCGCAGGCGACTGCGGAATGGGCAGACCAACAGCAGCTGCGGCCTCGTTTACCTCGGTTTCAAGCGCCGTGAGCTTGTCGCGTAGCGCAGTCAGACGGATTTTGGCCTGATCGGCGCGGGCCTGCGCCTCGGCGCGTGCTTGTTCGATCTGTCGCAACTGTCCCAGATCGCGCGCTTGCAGCACGCGGGACTGTAACGCGGCATCGAGAGCCTTCATTGCAGTCTCAAAGTCCTGGGCTGTTTCATTGTTCAAGGTCGTTTGATGCGCCTGCCAAAGGCGATCCCGCTCTGCCTTGAGAGCCTCCGCTAGAGCGTCCGAAACAAGGCCCCTGTCTGACGTCATCAGATCCGCCTGGGCATTGCGGATAACGACATCCTCAAGGTGCTGCGCGCATGCGTCCTCTTCTTGTGTGATTTTCTGGAGGATGTCGGTATGACTGTTGGCCCACGCTTTCGCCTTGATCGGATTGGTCGGGCTGTCGGGAATCTTTTCGAACGATACAGACCCGACTGTAAGTGCCTCGCGCGCATCGCGCTCGGTTGTCTCGGCAGCATCAATGGCTTGTCGGGCCTTGGCGAAGGCCGGGGCCAGGCGTTCAGCGTCGTGGCGGGCCAAGATATCAGCGATCCCGTGCTCGGCAGGTGCCTTCGCTGCTTCGACGTCATACTCAGCTTGTGCGCCGTCGCGTCGCTCGGTCAGATCCGTGACTTCACGCGCCTCGGCAATTGCCGCGCTCGCGGGCTTTTGCAACGCCTCCCGCGCACTCTCGAGCTCTTCAATCTGGGCTGGCGACATGACGAGGCTGCATGGATTGGTGTCTTCTGTTACCCCGAGGTCGCGGGCGGCAAGCGCCATGGCGGTCTCAGCCCCGCGCACCTGTTCGCGACGACGCTCAAGGTCCAGCCCGGCGGTCAGGTTCCGGGCGCGCAAATCGTCTAGCGCGTCTAGCTTCTCTGATAACGCCACTCGCTGCGGAGCCCGGTCCATGCCGTTGAGAGCGGCGATTGTCTCCTCTATGTCCGTGGTCAAACGCTGGATGTCGGCCTTCGTCTGACTTTCCTCGGCGAGGAGACCGACAAGGATTTCCGGATCAAAATCCAGCTGTTCAGGATAAGCAGAGAACGGCGCGATCCGCTCTGCAAGAGCATCAATCTCAGCCAGCAGTGGCACGGCGCGGCTTTTGGCCGCTATTTGTGCGGCCCTTTCATGGAGTGCATCGCGAGCCTCTCTCGCCTCATCCTCTGCACCCCGCGCATCGGCAAGTGCTTTCTTCAAGCCGCGCCAGGCATTGGCTGAGACGTCACGCTCCCGGATGTCTTTTTCAACCTGCGCCAATTCACGCTTTAGCTCGGCAACGCGCGTCTTGCTGGCCCGTTTGCGCCAGATCGTATCGGCCTCTTCCCGCACGCCCTCCAGCACAGTGCTCAGGTCCGCTACGCCGGCGGCAGCAGAAAAAAGCAGCCGCCCGATATCGCCGCGCGCCTGTGCGATCTCCTCACCGCCACGCTCGATCGTCTCATCATCTAGGCAGAAGAGGTTGCGGTAGTCCTCCTCCGAGAGGCCTGCTAAATGTGCCGATAGTGCGGTCTCCGGCAAGGCAGTGTCAGTTTCATCGACCAGGGATCCGGCGCGCTTGGGCAGGCGCGTGAAGCGTCGGGGTCGCCCGTCGACCTCTAGCTGGCCAGAGACCTGCAGATTGTTGCGTTGATGCTTGAAGGCGTAGGCTTCGCGGTGTGGAAAGCCGTAGAAAAGGCGTAGCGCCGCCTCCATTATCGTGGTCTTACCGGCTTCGTTCGCCCCGTAGATGATGTGGAAATCGTTCGTATCACCGACCTCGCCGAAGTCGAAATGCCGATCGGTGAAATGGCCGAAGCGATCCAGAGAGAGGCTACGTAGCCGCATCAGTTTTCGGACCCCCTCATCCGCGCCAGTATCCGACGTGCCCCTTCTTTGGCAAGTTGATGGGTCAGCGTCTCGCCCGCGCCTTCATCCGGCAGCATCCGCGCGCGGATCGCCGGGGGGAGATCCTGGATCACTTCGTCGATCTCAGACACTGCGGCGCTGGCAAAGCCGGGCTCGCTCCGGATGGCCGCCATCATGCCTGACAGTTCTTCGGTGGCGCTCGCGGTGCCGTCACCTGCTGTTGGGGCATCAAGGTCAAGGACCAACTTGTCCAGCCAGAGGCAGTCTTTCTCCCGCGCTAGTTTTGCTATCTGTGCGTTCCAGTAATCGCGGTCGCGCAGGATATGCCAATGCCGCTCTGGCGTGCCGGACAATGTTATTCGTAAAACACCTGCCGGGGCCGACAAGGTTTGGGCCGTGGTCCGCAGATGATGGCGCAGCATGGCGCGCAGGGCGTCGTCGCTCTCCGCATCAGTTATCTCCAGCGAGGAACTGAGGAATTCTACAGCCGAGGTTTGCACCTCCTCCACGTGGATCTTCCCGTCGGCGACCGTCAGAAAGCTAGCGGATTTTGGACCGGATTCTCCGATGTCCCGCCCTTGCGGCATGCCGGGCATCACCACCCATGGCGCCTCAGCGTGGATCTGCCGCTTGTGGACATGGCCGAGTGCCCAGTAATCGAACCCCATGCCTACAAGATCGCCGAGAGCACACGGTGCGTATGTGTCGTGACCCGCGGCCCCTGCGAGAGACGTGTGCAGCATGCCGATGTTTACCGCCCCGGCTACCGGTGCTGAAAACCGTGGCAGAAGGCTCGTGGGTGCGTGGCGGTCGGTAAAGCTAACGCCGTGAATCCAGATATCTTCGGCGAGCTGCACTTTACCGCCGCGTGCATCGAAGACATGCACATTGTCTGGCAGATCAAGCGTGCCTGTTATCGGGTTTTCTGCATCGTGGTTGCCCTTGACGTAGAACACCCGGATATCTGCAACTCGTAGGCGGTCCAACTGTCCGGTCAAGAATGCAGCCGTGGTTGCGCTGCGCTCCTTGCCGTCAAAGAGATCGCCAGAGATTAGCAACGCCGCCACACGTTCCGACAGCGCAAAATCTATGACCCGCACAAATGCTGCGCGCGTTGCAGACTCGATCGTCTCACGCAATGTCTCGTCTCGCAGCGCCAAGGATTTGAGTGGCGAGTCGAGATGGATATCAGCAGTATGCAGTATTCTGATCATTGATTTAGCCTCGACAAAATCATGACATTGAAGAGAGTGACACTCAAGCACCAAGGAAGGCCAACCCGCTTATACGCTATCGCTGTTGACGGCTTCATCGGCGGCTTCTCACCGATCAATTCGAGCCATGTCCGCGAGTTCACGATGGTGATAAACTGGTGCGGGGCACGGCGTTGGAGCGGGTGATCGGCGACTGGATCGCCTTCTACAATGGCGAGCAGCCCCACACCGCCATAGCGGGCCGGACGCCGGCAGAAGCGTATGCGCACGGCTCTTCCGAGAATATGATGGACAGGCTGCTCTGCGACTTGCCCACATCTCCACTGCCGCAACAACGGCAAAAAGAGAATCGATCAGAAGGCCTTCTGGGAGTATGATCAGGCAGCGGAATACACCTTAACAAAGCCGTCAACCTGTCCAACAATGTGGGACCAGTTCATAATAAAAAAAATGTCAGTCTGGGCACCGCAGATCAATATGAGGTAAATTTAATGTCTGAGTTTACAGATTTGATCCAAAAAAATTTGGCACAAATAGAAATAACGAATGACGGTGAGGCGTTATGGGCAACTTTATGTCTGATACCGTTTCTAGACGGCAAGGTGGATGATGAGGAATTGCAAGTTCTTACAACTGGATTGCCTAAGTATCTTGGGCAAATGCGCGAATCTGATAAGAATCCGACTATAGACCAGCTATACCGGCCATTTCCAAGTCTCAATGAAACAGATTGGCCAGACTTGTTCAAATTCGTGTCCCATAGATGGGACCTACCAGAGAGAGACGACGATGGCAGCGTATCGCTGATGTCAATCGACCTGTCAGAGGGCGATACACCTGAAGATTTTGCTAATTTATTTGAACGAGTGCAAAACAGCCATAATGAAATTCTAGAGAAAATAATTAATCCGATTATAGAAAAAGAGGGATTCGACGAAAACGAAACCGGTCAACCCATGATTCCCCTTCGTGCGACTAAATATTACCAAGAGTACGTAGATTCTTTTATTAATATTGTTCAACCTTTATATGAAAACGACAATAATAAAAGAGATTTCTTTCTGTCTGTATCAATGTGGATGATGTTTGTCGATGGCGATAACATTGGCATGGAACAATATT
>CAZPMO010000234.1:0-6027 GCA_964587515.1 uncultured Rhodospirillaceae bacterium
TCACCCCGGACCCCGATCCGGGGCCCAGCGATCCGACGGACAAAGGCCGGATCGTTTGAACAAGGCTCCACCGGGAAGTCGGTGTTGCAGAGACCTCATTAACCTGCGGATTAATTCGCGCCACCGCTGGGCCCCGGATCAAGTCCGGGGTGACAAGCGGGGGCTTGGTAGAACGCGGTCCTTCGGGTTGACGTGGGAGATCGGTGTCAACGCAATTCATAACCATCTCTCCGTTAAGTTCCCAGTTCGGCCAGCGCGCGGCGCACCAGCGTCGCCGCCGCGTCGAGCCGGTATGCCGCGCTGCCCCTGATATCGCCGATCGGGGAAAGCGGCGCGAGATGCGCATCCGCGACCACATCGGCGAGGGCGGCCGAGACCGGCTGACCGACCAGCGCCGCTTCGAGCGCCGGCAGACGGCACGCCACCTCCGAACACGCGCCGACCGCGACGCGCGCCGCGGCAACGGCGCCGTCGGGCGTGATTTCCAGCACGGCGGATACCATGACGATGGATATCACCAGATATTTGCGCGCGCCAAGTTTCAGGAACGTCGCGCGCGCCGGACGCGCCACGCCGGGCACCACAATTCCCGTCACCATTTCGTTATCGTCAAGAGCCGTCCGCCGGTTGCCGAGAATGAAATTAGCCAGCGGCAGGGTCCGCCGGCCATCGGCCGACGCGATCTCCACCGAGGCGTCCAGCGCCAGCAGATTGGGCGCGCCGTCCGCCGCCGGCGAGGCGTTGCAGACATTGCCGACGATGGTGGCCGCGTTCTGGACCTGGGCCCCGCCGACCTCGCGCGCGGCGCGTTTGAGCCCATCGAAGAGAGGCGGCAGATCGGCGCGAATCAGATCGGTCCAGGTCGCCAGCGCGCCGATGCGCCAGCCGGCCCCGTCGTCGGTGATGCCGTTCAGCCCTTCGATGGCCGTGACATCCAGAATATCGTCATCGAGCGGCCGGCCGACCCGCGCTGGATAATAGTCCGTGCCGCCCGCGATGATCATGCGCGGCGCGGCGTCAAGCGCCGCCAGCGCCTCGCTCACATCGGTCGGACGAAGATAATTCCCCATGTTCCGCGAACCTTCCGCCCGGTAAATTATTGTTTGTGTACATACAAATTAGAGGCGATTCCCCCGTCCCATGTCAATACTCCACGATCCGGGCTTTGACCACGAACATTGTTGCCCGGAAGGACTACCCCGCATGTTATAAACCCCATGGAAGTGATGGTATCGACTCGCCTTGACATTGGGCGGCAACCCACCATAAATCCATTCGTGTACTAACAAAATCGCGATAACGGACCTGACACATGGCGACGACTTTAGCGGCGGCTGATTCATCGGGCGCGGACGGCCGTAAATCCGTTGATTCCGTGGTCATCCGGTTCGCCGGGGACTCCGGCGACGGGATGCAGCTCACCGGCACCCAGTTCACCCAATCGACGGCCCTGATGGGCAACGATCTGGCGACTTTCCCGGACTTCCCGGCGGAGATTCGCGCGCCGATCGGCACCACCTTCGGGGTCTCGGCGTTCCAGATCAATTTTGCGTCCTTCGACGTCATGACGCCGGGCGACGAGCCCGACGTGCTGGTGGCGATGAACCCGGCGGCGCTGAAGGTGCATCTTGGCGACGTGCGCAAGGGCGGCACGGTGGTGGTCAATACCGGCGTGTTCACCGACCGCAATCTCGCCAAGGCCGGGTACGACACGAATCCCCTGGAGGACGGCACCTGCGACAATTACGTCGTGATCGAGGTCGACGTCTCCAAGATGACCCTGGCGGCGGTCGAGAGCATCGACATCTCCAACAAGGAGGCGCTGCGCTGCAAGAACATGTGGGCGCTGGGGTTGATGTGCTGGATGTTCGACCGCGACCGCCAGCCCACCATCGATTGGCTGGAGCAACGCTTCGGCGAACGCGCGCCGGAAATCGCGGCCGCCAATATCGCGGCCCTGAACGCGGGCCACGCCTATGGCGAGACCGCGGAACTGCCGAGCGGCGCGCACGCCTTCGCGGTCGCCAAGGCCGAGGTGGAACCGGGCGTCTACCGCGCCGTCACCGGCACCGAGGCGATTGCCTGGGGCCTGGTGGTGGGCGCGCAGAAGGCCGGGCTGAACCTGTTCCTGGGCTCCTATCCGATCACCCCGGCGTCGGGACTGCTGCACTCGCTCGCCAACCTCAAGCAGTACGACGTGACCACCTTCCAGGCCGAGGATGAAATCTCCGCCGTGTGTTCGGCGATCGCGGCGTCGTGGGCCGGTTCGCTCGGCGTGACGTCGAGCTCCGGACCGGGAGTCGCGCTGAAGACCGAAGGCATCGGGCTCGCCTTCGCGACCGAGTTGCCGCTGGTGGTGGTCAACAGCCAGCGCGGCGGACCGTCGACCGGCCTGCCGACCAAGACCGAGCAATCCGATCTCTACCAGTCGGTGTATGGCCGCAACGCGGACGCTCCTCTGCCGGTGATCGCATCGAGCACGTCGGGCGATTGCTTTTTCGCGGCCATCGAAGCGGTGCGTCTCGCGGTCAAATACATGACACCCGTGATTCTGCTGACGGACGGTTATCTCGCGAACTCGGCCGAGCCGTGGAAGATTCCCAACGTCGACGACATCCCTGATTTCAAGGTCACGTTCCGCACCGATCCCGAGGGTTTCCATCCGTTCCTGCGCGACGAGAAGACGCTTGCGCGAAATTGGGCGGTTCCCGGAACGCCGGGGCTGATGCACCGCATCGGCGGCATCGAACGCGATCACGATTCGGGTCATATCTCATACGACGCTGACAACCATCACCGCATGACGAAGGTGCGGGCGGCGAAAGTCGACGGCATCGCCAACGACATTCCGGCGCAGGACGTCGCGGTCGGTAGCGAGACCGGCAAGCTCGCCGTGGTCGGCTGGGGTTCGACATACGGCGCCATCAACCAGGCGGTCGCGCGTAGTCGTGAGGCGGGCCTCGATGTTTCGCATATCCACATCCGCCACATCTGGCCGCTGCCGCGTAATCTCGGCGAGTTGCTGGCCGGGTTCGACAAGATCCTGGTGCCGGAAATAAATAACGGCCAGCTCGTAACCGTGCTGCGCGCCGAGTATCTGGTGCCGGCGGTCGGCTTCAATCAGATTTCGGGTCTGCCGTTCAAGGTCTCCGACCTCGAAGCGGAAATTCGCGCGCAGTTGGAGAATTGAGATGAATGTTCAAACGGCCCCCGAGAGTTTCAAGCCGGCCGATTACGCGTCCGATCAAGAAGTGCGCTGGTGCCCCGGCTGCGGCGATTACGCGATCATCAAGGCCGCGCAGAAGACCATGGCGGACCTTCAGCTGCCGCCGGAAAAACTGGTGTTCGTCTCCGGAATCGGCTGCGCCGCGCGTTTTCCCTATTACATGTCGACCTATGGTTTTCATACCATTCACGGGCGTGGTCCAACCTTCGCGACCGGCGCGAAGCTGGCCAACCCCGACCTCGACGTATGGCTGGTGATGGGCGACGGCGACGCGCTGTCGATCGGCGGCAACCACACGATGCACGCGCTGCGGCGCAACATCGATATCCAGATGCTGCTGTTCAACAACGAAATTTACGGGCTGACCAAGGGCCAGTATTCACCGACCTCCAAGCTCGGCACCCGTTCGCCCTCGACGCCCCAGGGTTCGGTTGACGCGCCGGTATTCGCCTGCGCCTTCGCGCTGGGCGCCGGCGCGCGCTTCGTCGCCCGCTCATATGACACCAACCAGAAGCATCTGCCCGAGATCCTCAAGCGCGCCCACGCGCACAAGGGCGCCTCCTTCGTCGAGATCATCCAGAACTGCATTGTCTACAACGATGCCGCTTTCGAAGGCTGGACGGGGCGCAAGGTCGCCGCCGACAAGCAGGTCATCGTCGAGCACGGCAAGCCGCTGATCTTCGGCGCCGAGCGCGACAAGGGGCTGCGGCTCAAACCCGGCACCATGAACCTCGAATTAGTCACCATCGGCGAGGACGACATCACCGAGGCCGATATCCTGGTCCATGACGAGACCAACCGCTCGGCCGCCAGCCTGCTGGCTCAAATGGAATACCCCGACTTCCCGGTGGCCATCGGGGTGCTGTATTGCAATCCGGCGCCGACCTATAACGACGCGGTCATCGTCCAGAACGAAGAAGCGAAAAAGAAAACGCCGCCGACCGACCTCAACGCGCTGTTGCGCGGCGGGCGCACCTGGACGGTTGACGCGGGCTGAACGCTTCCTTTACCGGCGTTAAACGAGCCGGCGCGCATTTCGTCGGGTCTTTTATTCTGTGGATCAATTGTCACAAACGGCGCGGGGGGTCTTTACCGGCGCGGCATCTCGGCTATCATACCGGCCAACGCGCCCCGGGCGCTCAAGAATAAAGCGCTTTAGGAGCCTATCCGAGTAATGGTTATGCATTGCGTTGACACGGGAGACCCGAGTGTTAGGAGCGGATGCGCCGACGATGTGGTGCATCATCAAGCATTCGCGACGCGGCACTCGGGTCTCCCGTGTCAACCCGAAGGGCCTGGGACGTCGTCAGCCGGCGCTTGCGATGCGCCAGCATCGCGGCGAGCCGCCTTCCTCGCCCAAGCCCTTGCGGGCGCGGCGCAACGCGTAACCATTACTCGGATAGGCTCCTAGGTAAGGACAGGCATGAGCCGAAGCTTCGCGATTATCGGATCCGGTCCCGGTGGGATGTACGCCGCCCAGGGACAGCTCGACAAAGTGCCGGGGTGCAAGGTCGATATTTTCGACAAGCTGCCCTCGCCCTTCGGATTGATCAGGGGCGGCGTCGCGCCCGATCACCAGACCACCAAAAAAATCAGCCGCGCTTTCGAGAAGACGATGGTCGCCGACGGCGTCCGGTACATCGGCAATGTCGAAATCGGCCGCGATATATCCATCGCCGAGTTGGAGGACATGTACGACGCGGTGGTGCTGGCCTATGGCGCGCCCTATGACAACAAGCTTGGCATTCCGGGCGAGGACAAGAAAAACGTCTTCGGGTCCAACGCCTTCGTCGGCTGGTACAATTGCCATCCGGAATTTCTCGACCTCGACCCCGATCTCGACGTCGAAGCGGTCGCGGTCATCGGACTCGGCAATGTCGCGATCGATGTCGCGCGGGTCCTGGCCAAGACCGAAAAGGAAATGTCGGTCACCGACCTCGCCCCCTATGCCGGCGCGGCCATCAACGCCTCGCCGGTTCGCGACATTCACGTGTTCGGCCGACGCGGCCCCGTGGAAGCGGCGTTCACCAACGTCGAACTGCGCGAGATGGGGCATCTGGAGAATTGCGTTCCGATCATCGATCCCGCCCACCTGCCCGACCAGGTCGTCGCGCCCTACATGAGCGATCGAGACCTGCGGCTGCGTGAAAAGAACATTCAAACCATGCGCGGCTTCCTGGATGTTGATACCGCCGGCAAGGCCAAACGGATGCATTTCGGGTATTACGCTTCACCTGTCGAGATCCTCGGCGGCGATCGCGTCGAAGGCATCCGCATGGAGCGCACCCGGGTTGAAGACGGACGCTGTATCCCGACCGGAGAAACTTTCGATGTTCCCTGCGGTCTGGTGGTTACCTGCATCGGCTCGCGCGCCGAAGCTATCGACGGGGTGCCGTTCGACGACGCAAAGGGGATCGTGACCCACCAGGACGGGCGCGTGCGGCCCGGACTTTACGCCGTGGGTTGGGTCAAGCGCGGCGCCAGCGGCACCATCGGCACCAACAAGAATGATTCCCTGGCGGTGGTCGATCTGCTGGTCTCGGAAACCTCCGGAGCGCCCCGCAACGGCGGCGACGCCTTCGACCGTCACGCACGCGAACGCGGCCTGCGCGTGGTCAGCTATGACCAGTGGCAGACCATCAACCGCCTGGAAGAAGAAGCTGCCGCGCCGGGCGCGCCACGCCGGAAATTCATAACCCCGGCCGATATGCTGGACGCGCTGGAAAAATCCCCGGCCGCCGAATAATCTAGAGCGTTTCACGGTTTGAGAGAATCGGGTGGGGATTCACACGAATCGTCTG
>CAZPMO010000235.1:0-6003 GCA_964587515.1 uncultured Rhodospirillaceae bacterium
ACCGCATGAACGACATCATCGAAGGCTGCCACGTGGACGGCAACGTGCTGCTCGACGGCGAGGACATCTACGCCCGCGAGCTCGATGTGGTGCAGCTCCGCGCCCGGGTCGGCATGGTCTTTCAGAAGCCCAATCCGTTTCCCAAATCGATCTATGACAATGTCGCTTATGGCCCGCGCATCCATGGCCTGGCCAATTCGGCCGGCGAGATGGACGAGATCGTCGAGAACAGTTTGCGCCGCGCCGGCCTGTTCGAGGAGGTCGCCGACCGGCTGAGCGAGTCGGGCACGAGCCTCTCGGGCGGGCAGCAGCAGCGCCTCTGCATTGCGCGCGCCATCGCCATCAGCCCCGAGGTGATCCTGATGGACGAGCCCTGCTCGGCGCTCGACCCGATCGCCACCGCCAAGGTCGAGGAGCTGATCGACGAACTAAAAGAAGACTTCACCATCGCCATCGTACCCACAATATGCAGCAGGCGGCGCGCGTCTCTCAGTACACCGCGTTTTTCCATTTGGGAAAACTGGTGGAGTTCGGTGAAACCGAGCAGATCTTCACCAACCCGGAAGAGAAGCGCACTCAGGATTATATTACCGGGCGCTTCGGCTAAGCCGGAAGCGCGCGCGAAAGGAGGAGGGTTTGCCCGAGCATACCGTCAAACGCTACGACGAAGAGCTCGACCAGATGACCGGCACGATCTTGCGCATGGGCGGCATGGTCGAGCAGCAATTGGCCCGGGCCATCGAAGCCCTGATCAAGCGCGACCCGGAACTGGCCGCGCGCGTCATCGCCGATGATCAGCCGGTCGACCAGCTCGAGCATGAGGTCGACCAGCTCGTCATGCGCCTCCTCGCCCTGCGCCAGCCCATGGCGGTCGATCTCCGGCTAATCACGGCGTCGTTGAAAATTTCCAGCGATCTGGAGCGGATCGGCGATTACGCCGCCAATGTCGCCAAGCGGGCAAGCGCGCTGGCCCAGGTCGAGCCGATGCGCCCCATGGCGGTGATTCCGCGCATGTCGCAGATCGTCCAGACCATGATCAAGGATGTGCTCGACGCCTATATGGCGCGCGACGCGGAGAAGGCGCTGGCGGTATGGCGCCGCGACGAGGAGGTCGACGAGACCTATAACAGCCTGTTCCGCGAATTGCTGACCTACATGATGGAAGATCCGCGCCACATTACGCCGTGTACCCATCTGCTCTTCATCGCCAAGAATATCGAACGCATGGGCGATCACGCCACCAATGTCGCCGAGACCATCAGCTTCCTGGTCACCGGCACGCCGATCGAAGAGGCGCGCCCCAAGGGCGACATCACGCCCTTCGCCACGGCGCCGGACGATACCGGCGGAATGCCGGACTAGCGCGCCATGACCCCCGCCATGACCCCCTATGTGCTGGTGGTCGATGACGAGCCGGATCTGTTGACCCTGGTACGCTACAATCTCGAACGCGACGGCTTCGAGGTTGGCGAGGCGGTGGATGGCGAGGAGGCGATGCTGATGATCGCCGAGCGCCAGCCCGATCTCGTGCTGCTCGACTGGATGCTGCCGCGCCTCTCGGGCATCGAGATTTGCCGCCGCATCCGCCGCTCGGCGGAAACCCAGAATCTGCCTGTGATCATGCTGACCGCGCGCGGCGAGGAGAGCGACCGGGTGCGCGGCCTCGATTGCGGCGCCGACGATTACATCGTCAAACCCTTCTCGCCGAGCGAGTTGGCCGCCCGGGTGCGCGCCGTGCTGCGCCGCCTGCGCCCGGCTCTTGCCGCCGAGACTATCGAATTCGCCGATGTGGTGATGGATCTCGGCGAATTTCGTGTGACCCGCGGCGGCGAGGCGGTGCGCCTGGCGCCGACGGAATTTCGCCTGCTGCGCCATTTCATGGAGCATCCCGGGCGGGTATTCAGCCGCGAGCAATTGCTCGATGCGGTATGGGGGCGGGATATTTACGTCGAGGCGCGCACGGTGGACGTCCATGTCCGGCGCCTGCGCCGCACTCTCAATGCCGGTGGCAGGCGCGACATCATCCGCACCGTCCGCGCCGCCGGCTATGCGCTGGACGACCAGCCCTGACAGGGCTTTTTGCTGTCATTACAATCGGTTAAATACCGATCAAGAAAAATTTAATTGCATGTATGACATTATGTCCTACAAACTAGATTAATAAATTATGGTGCGATCGGCCGGTGAGGGGCCGCGATACTGTCCGCATTACTCGCGCAGGGTTCTCCATATGTTGCGTCATATACCGTCAGACACACAATTGGTGGGGGCTACTAATCGCCTGGAATCAAACGAACAATTGATGTGAACACTTGTAACATTCCAATGGCGGTGTTATGTAGGACAAATTCCCCGGCCGATGTGATCGATGAACTAGTTTCGAATGTGACGACTCGTTACCGTAGAGCGATCTCAGATGGAAAATGTAATGCCGAAAAACAATATTGACGGTCGGTTTGGCGCCGAACGCGAAGCCAAACCGCGAGCCAAGACGCCCTCGCCCTGGTCGGTTCGCGGCGTGTCGCGCGAGGCCCGCGCCAAGGCGGCGAAGGCCGCGGCGCGGCGGCGCGAGACCATCGGCGAATGGGTCACCAACGCGCTGACCCTGGCGGCCAATGACGAGCTCGGCACCGGCCCCAGGCGCGAACGGCCCGCCGATGTCCAGGGCGGACTTCCGGCCGGGCCGGAGCAGGACGAAACCCCCCTCGGCAAAGCGCTCCTCGCCCTCGCCGAGCGCTTCGAGCGCTCGGAAAAACGTAACGATGCCATCGCCTCGCTTACGCGGCGCATGGAAGGCATCGAGCATGGCGGCCGCGATGTCGACGTCCTGGCCGAACAGATCGGCCTGGTCGAGCAGCGCTCGCGCGCCCTCACCCTGCTGGCCGAGCGGCTCGAAGGTGCCGAGCGGCGCGAGAAATCGCTGCTCACCGTAATGCAGAACGTCGCCGAGCGGGCCGAGCGCGGCGAAGAGCGCATCGCATCGATCACCCGCGGCCTTGCCGATCTCGCGATCAAGCTCGAGGCGGCGCTGAGCAGCAATCGGGTGCACACCGCGCGCAATATCAGCGATTCGGTGGCGCCGCTGGAATCCGCCGTGCGGGCGCTCGGCGCCCGCATCGCGGCCACGCCGCCCCCCGCCCAGCCCGCACCCCAGCCGGCGCCGCAACAGCGCGGCGCGCCGATGAGCGGGCCGACGGCGTCACATTATTACGGCGCGCCGGACGAGCCCTGGCACGGCGAAACGGGACGCGGATCGCCGGCGCCCGGCCCGGCCAGCGCACCGGCCGCATCCGCCACACGGGCCGCGCCGGCGGAGGACAGCAAGGAAAATAACGGCCGCCTCAAATTCGATTTCAAGGCGCTGAACGAGCGCGCGATCCAAAACAGCCAGCGCATGGCTCCGGGATCGGGCGATGGCGATGGCAAGAAATCCGATGGCGGCTGGTTCGGCAAAAAGAGCGAAGCCAAGAGCGATGCGAAGAGCGGCGGGCAAAAACCCGCCAAACCCAATGGCGACGGCGATTGGGCGGAGGAAATCATGGTCGCGGAAGAGGCCGCCGCCGACGCGGCCGAGGACAGCCGCGCCAAGGAGCCGAAACTAGACGGCGCGCCCCCCGCCAGCTCGGCACCCAGCGAAGAAGACGAAATGCTCGCCGCCCTAAAACACGCGATCAAGCCGGAAAAGCGCTAACCTGCTGAATTTATTTAGTTTTGGGATAGTCCCGGGTCCTGCCCGGACTCCCTTCTGCGGTGCGCAACGGTCAGCCAGAGCAAAAACGCCAGGCCGGGCAGCGCGGCAATCGTCGTCACCAGAAAAAACGGCACCCAGTCCAACATTTCCGCCAACCGACCGGCGGGCGCGGCGAGAATCGTGCGCCCGACAGACGCAACCGCGCTTAAGAGCGCATATTGCGTCGCCGTATAGGTGAGATTACAGAGGCCGGTCAAATAGGCGACAAACGCGGCCGTTCCCATACCGCCGGCGAGATTCTCGACCCCGACGGCCAGCGCCAGCATTCCGATGTCATGGCCAACCAGTGCCTGAACCGCAAACATAAGGTTCGAGAACATCTGGACGCCGCCGCATATCCACAGCGCCCATAGCAAACCCATATTGGTGATGAGCCAGCCACCGGCAACGAAGCCTATCAATGTGGCGATCAAACCGACTGTTTTGCCCACATTGCCGATCTGCGCCTCGGTAAAACCGAGGTCGACCATGAAATAATTGGTCATGACGCCGGCCATGGCGTCGCCGAACTTGTAGAAAACGATGAAAAGCAGAATGACGAGCCATTGCGGACGGGTCATGAAATCGACGAACGGGCTGACCACGGCACCGTACAGCCACGCCAGAACCGCCGCACGGCGACCCGACAATTCCGGGCGTTTGGCTAAATATTCGGCCACCCGGCGCTCGCGCGCCTCCGCTTCAGCGTCCGCACCATGTACCGGCTCGCGGCTAAGTAGAATCGTGACCAATCCGATAAGAATGAGCGCCGCCATGATCAAATAGACGGTGCTCCAACCGAGCCCGCCGACCATATTCAGCGCGCCGGCACCCGCAATCCACATGCCGATGCGGTAGCCGAAGACCGCCGTACTGGCGCCAACGCCGATTTTCTCCTCTTCCAGCAATTCGACCCGATAGGCGTCGATGACGATGTCCTGGCTGGCGCTGCAAAACGAGACGATCAGGGCGAAAATCGCCATCAACCCAGTGTTCGCCACCGGGTCTGTCAGCGCCATGGCGGCAATCGCCGGAATCAAGGCGAGCTGAGTTGCCACCGTCCAACCGCGGCGCTGCCCGAGAAGGTGTGTCAGCGGTGGAAACCGTACCCGGTCGAGAACAGGCGCCCAGAGAAATTTTAAGGCGTAGGGCAGGGTAACGGCGGAAAAGAGGCCTACCGTGGTTTTATCAACGCCCTCTTTCGCCATCCAAACGGTAAGCGTGCCGAACACAAGCGCGAGCGGCAAACCGCTGGAAAGGCCGAGGAAGAAAATGGCAACGAAGCGCGGGTCGCGATAGTTGCCGATGCTATCGCGCCAGGATTTGGGCGCGGTACGGCCAAGGCCATCCTTCAACCGCGCGCCGGGCGGGCGGCCGTTAGCCATCAAATGTGCGCCGGATTGCCTTCAGAGCCGGTCCCTGTCATGCGGCTGGTCGAGCTTCATCTCCGGTCCGCGCGGCACGATGCGGGTCGGGTTGATGCTCTCATGGGAGCGGTAGTAATGCTCCTTGATATGGCGGAAATTGCACAGCTCGGCGATACCGGGGATCTGGTAGAGCTCGCGTAAATAGTTGGAAAGGCACGGATAATCCTCGATCCGCCGGAGATTGCATTTGAAATGGCCGAAATAGACGCAATCGAAGCGCACCAGCGTCGGAAAGAGCCGCCAATCCGCCTCGGTCAGCTCCGCGCCGCAAAGGTATCGCCGCGTCTCGAGCCGTTCCTCGACCCAGTCCAGGGCGGCGAAAAGCTGATCGAAGGCCTCCTCATAGGCCGCTTGCGTGCCGGCAAAACCGGTTCGGTAGACGCCGTTATTGATATCCGTATAGACCCGCTCATTGACCATATCGATCTCGCCCAGGAGCGAATCGGGGCAATAATCCTGCGTCTCGGGCACGAGGGCGGCGAATTCGCTGTTCATCATGCGGATGATTTCGGACGATTCATTGTTGACGATGGTGGCGCGCTCGCGGTCCCACAGCACCGGCACGGTTGCCCGGCCGGAATAGTCGGCCCGCGCCTGGGTGTAAATTTCGTGCATAGCGGCCGCGCCGAACAAGGGATCGGCGACGCAGCCTTCGCTGTCGCCGAAAGCCCAGCCCTGATCCGCCATATAGGGATCGACGACGGAGAGGCCGACAATATCCTCTAAGCCCTTGAGGCGGCGGAATATTAGGGTGCGGTGCGCCCATGGGCAAGCGAGCGAGATATAGAGGTGATAGCGCCCGGCTTCGGCCTTGAAGCCGCTCGATCCGTCGGCGGTAATGAAATC
>CAZPMO010000236.1:0-369 GCA_964587515.1 uncultured Rhodospirillaceae bacterium
AATTACTTCCAAAACGCAGGCTACGCTTCCGTCAAACCGTGAAACGCTCTAGTGGATAGAATCCGACGCTTCGAACCCTCTCCCCTCGCGGGAGAGGGTGGCGCGCGCAGCGCGGCGGGTGAGGGGTCGCCGCCGGCAGGCGGCTAAAAAGAGTTTTTTGACGCGCGGACGCGCTTCCCCCTCACCCAACCCTCTCCCGCAAAGGGAGAGGGATTCTTTTGTTTCATTCGAACCTCTATGACGCGGTGCGGTAATCCGTCGGGGTCATGCCCATGCTGGCGCGAAAGTCGCGGCTGAAATGGGCGCTGTCGGAAAACCCGGCGCAAAAGCCGATGGTGGTAATCGGCGCGTCGCTGTTTTTCAGCAGAC
>CAZPMO010000236.1:379-5871 GCA_964587515.1 uncultured Rhodospirillaceae bacterium
AGACGGCACGCTTCATGGATACGAACGAGTCGCACAAGGCCGGAAAAACTGAGCTCGGCGTCGCGTAATCCGCGCTGAAGAGAGCGGGTCGACAGGCCGGCCTCGCGCGCCAGTTCCGCGACTTTCCAATGGCGCGCCGCGTCGCTGGTCAGCAGCCGGAGCGCGGTTTTGACGGATGAGCCCAGGGAATGCGGCGGCGCGATTTCCGTAAATTCCGATAGCGGTGTGGTGTCTTCCTCGCGGGGTGAGAAGGTCCGCCATTCGATTGTCCAGGTGTCGGTCGATAGCATGCCGGCATCTTGGGGAACGGAAAAGCGACGGTCCTGGCGGAGAACATGCGTCGTTTCATCGTCTAGGGGCATCTCGCACTGGAGACCGCGACAGCCGATCTCCTCGAGCAGGGCGATGATCAGGCCGCAGATCAAAAGGTTCTCCGGCATGGTCGGCGTGCCGCCATCCACGGTGTATCTCCGGAACGACGCGCGCCTCTCGTGGTTCTGGTCGATCCGCAACCGGTTCCGCGAATGGCCGAACACCTCGAACCGTCGCCATTTGTCGAACAGAACCGCCGGGTCCGCCGAGCGCACGGCCGCATGCCACAACGGATCGTAGGCGACATCGCGGATTCCCTGGCCGATCGACAACAGCGTCTCGGCGCCCGCTTCCTGCATGACAAGGTCGAGAAAATCCCGTTTGGACTCGGTCGGAACGTGGGCGTGGCGAACCGCATCGGCGGTATTCGCGCCGGACGAGATCAATTCCGGGTTGGTTTGCTTGAGCCGTCGAACCACTAGATCGACCATGCTCGCCTTGGCGAAATCGCGGATGGTAATTTCTCCCTCCAAGAACCTTACCGCACGGACAGATTATTCGGACGGCTTCGAAAATACACTATCGTAGCTCATGGGCAGGCGGCGGATGCGGCGGCCGGTCGCGGCGAATACCGCATTGGCGATTGCCGGGGCGACGGGCGGCAGCGCCGATTCCCCAACCCCGGCGGGAGCCGCGTCGGACTCGATAAGTGACACCGTCATCTCCGGGGTTTCACCGTGGCGAAGAATTTCATAGGTGTGGAAGTTGCGCTGCTCCACGGCGCCCGCTTCGAAGGTGGCGCGCTCTTTCAGCGCGGCGCCGCAACCCCAGACCAGATTTCCCATGACCATGTTTTCGACCTGGTCCGGATTGACGACCAGTCCGCAATCCTGGGCGCACCATATTTCGATGACCCGCAACTTCTTCGCCGCGTGGTCCATGCGTATGTCCGCGACCACGGCGACCGGCGTCTCGTTCTTGTATACGGCGCACGCGATTCCGCGTCCCACGCCGGGCCGCGCCGGGGCGCCCCATTTGGCGATGTCGGCAACCCGGCGCAAAACATTCGCCAACCGTCCGCTTTCGGGCGGCAGGTTACTCAGGCGGAACGCCAACGGATCGATCCCGGCCGCGACCGCCAACTCGTTCATCATGCTCTCGATGGCGAAGCTGTTGGGCGCCGCGCCGAGACCGCGCCAGGCGCCGGACGGAACCGGGGTCCGAATATCGGAATAGCGCACCCGATGGTTCGCCACCCGGTATTGGGACAGGCCGCCCCGCGCCGTTCCCTCGTCGGCCATGACCAGGTCGAGCGCCCAGGCGATATTATCGGGGACCAGCCCGAACAAGATCGGGGCCGAGACGAAGTCATGTTCCCAATGGCTGAGAATTCCCGCGTCCGTGACCCCGGCGTCGATGTGATGGGAAAATCCCGGTTGGAAATAGTTGTTCTGGAATTCGGTCTCCCGATCCCATTGCACCCGGACCGGACGTCCCACGGCCGCCGACAGAAGCGCCGCTTCTTCCGAGGCTTGGCACACCACGCGACCGCCGAATCCGCCGCCCATGCGATGAGGATGCACCACCACATCTTCGATCTCGCGGCCGGTGGCCCGAGCGACGCGGCGCTGGACGAAAAAGGGGTCCTGAGTGCTGCTCCAGACCTCCAACCTGTCTTCCTGCGCCCAGGCGACGGCCGCCCGCGGCTCCATCGCCGCATGGGCCGCGAACGATGTGTCGTAGCGGGCGGCGAGTTTAATTTTCGCGTTGCGTCGCCCGGCGGCCATATCCCCGGCCGACGATAATGTGTGTTCGAAATCGTCCGCGGCGCGAAGCCGCTCCAAATCAAGGTGCGTCTCGATCCGTCGCTGGTCGGCGCCTTCGGTTGCTTCCCACCGTGCCTCGATGGCCCGCGTCGCGGCGGGCAGTATGAAAGGGTTGTCGGTGACGACGCCGACGAAATTGTCGTCGATGTCGATGATCACCGCCATGACACCCTTCATGGACCGGGCGGCGCGGCCATCGGCGCTTTGCAGCCGGACGCCGAACGCCGGCGGCCGGATCACCTGACCGTACACCATGTCGGGCAGCGAGACGTCCCGGCTGTAGACGGTCCGGCCGGTCACGATCGCTTCCAGCTCGTGGTGTTTCCAGCTTTGGCCAATGGCTTGAAACCGGCCCTTGCGGTCCACCGCGTAACGCGGCGGCGTCTTTGCTGGATCCGACGCCGACAGAACCAACGGCTCCGACGGCGCCAGCGCGCCGTAACTCACTATGCCGCCATCCGGCAGGACGAATCCGCCGCTTCCGTCCTGGACCGAAGCCGATGACAGGCCGGCCTTTTTGGCCGCCAAAATGCGAAGCGTCTCTCGCAGCCGCGCGGCGCCATACGAAACCGGCTCGAAGAAATTCCTGATGCTTTCGCTGCCGACGGTCATTTTGAAGGGCGCGGTCTGGCCGGTGTCGGGCAGGACGCACTCGATGTCCGCCGCGCCGATGTTCAGTTCCTCGGCGACGATTTGGCTCAACCCGAGCGTGGCCCCTTGTCCCATCTCCATTCTGGGACAGTAGAAGCGGACGCCGCCGCCCGGCAGAATCTGGATCCACGCCAGCCCGTCCTGCATCTCGGGATCATCGGTTGACGGAAGGGCGGGCAGGAACGAGCCCACCGAACCGCACGAGGCGAGAACCGTGAGACCGGCGGCGAGCCAGCCGCTTTTGATCAAAAAATCACGGCGGCCGATTGCGATGATGTCGGCGTCGAGCGTCATTTCATCCCTCCTTCGCGGCCCGGGCGACGGCCCGGCGAATGCGTCCATAGGTTCCGCAGCGGCACAGATTGCCGTTCATCCCGGTCCGGATTTCGGCGTCGGACGGGTCGGGATGGCGATGCAGAAACGCGGCGGCGGTCATGATTTGGCCCGCCTGGCAATAGCCGCACTGGGGCACCGATTCCGCGATCCACGCCTTCTGGACCGGATGGAGCGACCCGGTCCCGGCCGTTTCCGCCAGCCCCTCGATCGTCGTGACCCGTCGGCCGGCGATTTCGCCCACCGGTATTTGACAGGATCGCACCGCCGCGCCGTCGATATGCACGGTGCAGGCGCCGCAAAGCCCGATCCCGCATCCGTATTTGGCGCCTTTGAGACCGGCCACGTCGCGAATGAAATCGAGCAGCGCGACATCCCGAAGCGGCTTCGGCACAATCGTGGTTTTGCCGTTGATCAAAATCTTCATGACGGGCGGCTCCTCTTTCCGATCCGGTCACAGTAAGCGGGGATGCCTGAGGGCGATATGACGATCGCGCCAATTTTGAGTGAGAACGCCGCGCTTTGACGGTGTCGAGGAATTGAGTATTCTGCGGCTTCGCGATTGGGCGGGCTGTTCCTACAACTCCTTTCAGGGTGAGGTCGACATGCGTAAATATCTCCACATCAACTTAAATGACCGCTCGGTGCGATCCGAGGAACTGGAAGGCGAGGCCGTCATTCGGGCCGGGCGCTACCACATCGCCAAGACCCTGCTGGAGAGCGGCATCGCCAAGGTCGATCCGCTGTCGCCGGAGAACCCGCTGATCTTTTCGGCAGGGCCGTTCGCCGGCTCTAACTTTTCCAACGCCAACCGTCTCAGTGTCGGCTGCAAAAGTCCGCTGACCGGCGGCATCAAGGAAGCAAATTCCGGCGGCACCTTCGCCTTCGCCATGGGCCAACTCGAGATCGCCGGTTTTACGCTTAACGGCGCGTCCTCGGATTGGGTGGTGATGCGGATTCCGAAGGAAGGCGACATCACCTTTGAAAGCGCCGCGCCCTATCTGGGCAAGGGCAATATGGAAGCGGCCGAGATGCTGTTCGCGAAATACGGCGACAAGGTCAGCCTCGGCATATGCAGCCCGGTCGGCGAATATCTCGGGCTGATGGCCGGCATCTCCTTCACCGATCCCGAGGGCCGCCCGACGCGCATCGCCGCGCGCGGCGGCGTCGGCGCGGTGATGGGCAGCAAGAAGGTCAAGGCCATCGTCATCGACAAGAACAAGATGCCGTCCTTCCACGATCGCAAGAAGCTGATGGGCTCGGTGCGCGATTACGGCAAGATGTTGGCCGACGACGCCGGCATCGACGCCTTCGCGAAACTCGGCACCGCCATGGTCGGCGACTTCACCAACAAGATCGGCGGGCTGCCGACCCGTAACTTCTCGGCCGGCTCGGCGGTCGACTCCAGGGAAACGCCTTTCCGCCTCGGCGGCGACTACATTCGCGAGGTCACCCTGGAGCGCGGCGGCGAGACGACCCACGCCTGCATGCCGGGCTGCACGATCCGGTGCAGCAACGTCTATGTGGACGCCAAGGGCGAGGAGCTTTGCTCGCCCATGGAGTACGAGACGCTGGGGCTGGTCGGCACCAATTGCGGTCTCGAGGACCCCGATGATGTCGCGCGTCTCAACCATATCGCCAATGATCTCGGCATCGACACCATCGAGGTCGGCGCGACGCTGGGCGTGCTGATGGAGGCCGGCCAAGCCGAATTCGGCGATCATGAATTCATGGCCAAGGCGCTCGCCGATATCAAGGCCGGTAACGAACGCGGCCGCATCCTCGCTCAGGGGACCGCGCGCGTCGGCGAGCATTACAACGTCGCCCGCGTGCCGGTGATCAAAAAGCAGGGCATCAGCGCCTATGACCCGCGTGTGATCGAGGTCACCGGCATTTCCATGATGCTGACCGCCCAGGGTGCCGATCACACCGCCGGCAACGTGCCGGGCTTCCCGTGTGACGGCAAGACCACCGAGGAGCTGACCGAGGCGAGCCTCGATATCCAGGAGCTTTGCGCGGCTGCCGATTCGCTCGGCATTTGCCTGTTCGGACGCTCGGTCACCAACGTGCAGTTGGAGTTCATGGTCAACGCGCTCAACGATGCGCACGGCACTTCGTTCGAGGAGCAGTATTTCCGCGACCTCGGCCGGGAGACCCTGGTGCTTGAATGGAAGTTCAACAAGGAAGCCGGCTTCACCGAGGCCGACGACGAATTGCCGGACTTCTTCTACGATGAAACCCTGCCGCCCAGCGGCAAGACCCAGCGTCACCGCAGCGGCGAGATCAACGCGGCAATGCGTGATCTGCTGCAATAGAGCGCCGTCTCGAAGGCCTAGTTGTGGAGTCTCGCTAGGTTATTCACGTCCAAGC
>CAZPMO010000237.1:0-4898 GCA_964587515.1 uncultured Rhodospirillaceae bacterium
CCCGAAGGGCCGTTTCGAAGGATACTGCTCCTCTGACAAATCCGGGCGTCCGACCACATAAATTCCGCCACCGGGCTATGATCCTTGATACGCATCGGTGATACTCGTTTTCCGAACCGGCCTCCACGCCCCGTGCAAGAGGGTGGCCAGATGCAGTCGCGCGGAGGGTTTTGATGAAGGCGTCCGATCTGTTTGTGCAGTGTCTCGTGGCCGAGGGGGTCGAACGCATCTTCGGCGTGCCCGGCGAGGAAAACGCCGATGTGATGCTGTCGCTGACCGACAGCTCCATCGAGTTCGTGTTGTGCCGCCATGAACAGGCCGCCGCCTTCGCCGCCGATACCTATGGTCGGCTGACCGGCAAGGCCGGCGTCTGCCTTGCGACGCTGGGGCCGGGCGCGACGAATCTGGTGACCGGGCTGGCGGATGCGAACATGGACCGCGCCCCGGTGGTCGGCATCGTCGGCCAGGGCTCGACGCGGCGTCTGCACAAGGAAAGCCATCAGAACATGGACGCGATCGGCATGTTCAAGCCGATCAGCAAATGGGCGCAAACCATATACGGCGGCGAGAATATCCCGGAGATCGTGCGCAAGGCGTTCAAGACCGCCGAGATGGAAAAGCCCGGCGTCACCATCATCGAACTGCCGGAGGACGTGGCCAAGCAGGACATCGATCTCAAGCCCATGTCGGTGGTGCGCACGCGGCGCCCGGCGGCCGATCACAAGGCGATTACCCAGGCGCTCGACGTGATCGCCGGGGCCAGCAACCCGATCATCCTGGCCGGCAACGGCGCGCTGCGCAAACGCGCCTCGACGCAATTGCGCCGCTTCGCCGAGAAGACCGGCATCGGCGTGGTCAACACCTTCATGGGCAAGGGCGCGGTGGCCATGAGCGATCCCCACTGCCTGTTCACCATGGGGCTCCAGGGTGGCGATTACATCAATCTCGCTTTTGATGCGGCCGACGTGGTGATCGCGGTGGGTTACGATCTGGTGGAATATGCGCCCGAGCTGTGGAACCGCAAGCGCGACAAGACCATCGTGCATATCGATTTCAATCCGGCCGAGATCGACCTGGATTATCAGGTGGAGGTCGATGTGGTGTCCGATCTCGCCGACGCGCTGTGGCAGCTCAACGAGGAGGCCGAAAGGCGCTTCGCCGGCAAATTGCCGCTGTTCGATATCGCGCGGGTAAGCGAACTGCGCCGGCAGATCGCCGACGATCTCGCCGCCGAGTCCGAGGACATGTCGTTCCCTTATAAGCCGCAGCGCATCCTTTCGGACGCCCGCGCCGCCCTGGGGCCGGCCGACATCGTGCTGTCGGACGTGGGCGCGCACAAAATGTGGGTCGCGCGTTATTTCCAGTGCGAGGACCCCAATACCTGCCTGATCTCAAACGGCTTCTGTTCCATGGGGTTCGCGCTGCCCGGCGCCATCGGCGCGAAGATCGCCCAGCCCGACTCAAAGGTCCTGGCGATCTGTGGCGACGCCGGGTTCCTGATGAACGTGCAGGACATCGAGACCGCGGCGCGGCTGAAGCTGAACATCGTCATCATGGTGTGGGTCGACGGCGAATACGGGCTGATCAAGTGGAAGCAGCAGAACCATTTCGATGGCCGTCACTCCGATCTCGCCTTCAACAACCCGGATTTCGAGTTGCTGGCGGAATCCTTCGGCATCTGGGGCCGCACCCTCGACGGCCCCGGCCAGGTGCCCGACGCGCTTGCGGAAGCCTTCGCCCAGAACGGCCCGGCCTTGATCGCCGCCCCCATCGATTACGCCGAAAACCTCAAACTCACCAAGCGGCTCGGCAATATCGTCGCGACCATCTAGCCGGCGTCGCGATCCCGCGCCTGTCCGGCGGTCGACGCGGCGGTCTGGTGATAGAGCATCTGGCGTTCTTCGTCTGTGGGCGGCGCGCTACGGCGCAATTCCTTGCCGAGATCGACGCCTTTCTGCACGGCGGGGCGTTCCTTCACCGCCTGACGCCAGCGCGCGACATTGGGGAACTCGGCGATGTCCTGGCCCAGCGGCTTGGCGATCAGTATCCAGGGCCAGCTCGCCATGTCGGCGATGGAATAGTCGCCGAGGATATAGTCGCGCCCGTCCAGATGGCGCTCCAGCACGCCCAGGCAGCGGTTATATTCATTGGCGTAGCGGGTGTGCGAATAGGCGTGCTCGCCCTCGGCGTAGTTCACGAAATGGCTGAGCTGTCCCGCCATGGGGCCGAGATTGCCGACCTGCCAGAACAGCCATTCGCGCGTCTGCGTGATGCCGCGCGGATCGGTGGGCATGAAGCGGCCGGTCTTTTCGGCGAGATGCATCAGGATCGCGCCCGATTCGAAGATCGAGAGCGGCCCGCCGGGGAAATCGTGATCGACGATCGCCGGCATGCGGTTATTGGGGCTGATGGCCAGGAATTCCGGCGCGAACTGTTCGCCCTTGCCGATATTGACCGGGATCAAGTTGTAGTCGAGCCCGCATTCCTCCAGCATGATCGACACTTTCCAGCCGTTCGGCGTCGGCCAGTAATAGAAATCGATCATTCGGCGGCTTCCTCGCTTTTTGTCCTCGCGGGGCGGGCAGCCGCCGCGACGCCGTCTTCCATCAGCGCGGCGATCTCGTTGGGTGTGTAGCCGATCTCGGCCAGCGCCTGTTCGGTGTGCTCGCCCAGCGTCGGGCCGCCCCGGTTGAACTCCACCGGCGTTTCCGAGAACCGCGCCGCCGGGCGCGCCTGACGCAGCCGCCCCGCGCCCGGGTGATCGGTCTCGATGACGATCCCGTTGGCCACCACCTGCGGATGGTCGATCACCTCGGTGCGGGTCAGCACCGGCGCGCACGGCACGTCCTCGGCCTCGAGGCGCGCCAGCCAGTGGGCCGAGTTGTTGGTGGCCAGCACCTCCTGGGTGAGCGTGAGCCGCGCGTCGATATTGTCCATGCGCAGCGCCGGGGTCTTGAAGCGTTCATCGTCCAGCCATTCGGGATGATCCAGCGCGCGGGTCAGCGCCGTCCATTCGCGGTCCGATTGCACCGCGGCGCTGATATAGCCGTCGGTGGTCTGATAGATCAGATCGATATAGCTGGCCGCCTCCTGCTGCGGGACGTCGCGGCCGACGAAGGTCTGGCTGCCCATGTCGGAGCCCCACAGGAAGGAGATGATGGTGTCGAGCATGGAAAGCCGCACATGCTGGCCCTCGCCCGAGCGTTCGCGCGCCAGCAGGGCCGATGAAATCGCCTGCGCCGCGACGATGCCGGTCAGCTTGTCGGGCAGGATGGTGCGCACCAGCCTGGGGCGCTGCTCGTCCGAGCCCGCCTGCACGGTGGCCAGCCCCGACAGCGCCTGCACCAACGGATCGTATACCGGCTTGTGCGCATAATCGCCGCGATCGCCGAAGCCCGAGATCGAGACATAGACGATGTCCGGCCGCACGGCCCGGATCGCGTCCTCGCCGATGCCCATGCGCTCGACCACGCCGGGGCGGAAATTCTGGATGAAGACGTCGGCCGTCGCGGCCAGGCGCATCAGCGCTTCGACGCCGCGCGGGTCCTTGAGGTTCAGGGCGACGGAGCGCTTGTTGCGGTTGTTGTTCAGGAATGAACCCGAAAAGCCGCCCTGGCGGTTGGCCGCGGTGCGGGTGTGATCGCCGCCATTGGGATTTTCCACCTTCAGCACATCGGCGCCCTGATCGGCCAGCATCATGGTGGCCGACGGGCCCGACACCATCGAGGTCACGTCGACGATACGAAAACCATGCAGGGGTCCGGACATGGCGGCTATTTTACCCCGTCCGGGCGTGTCAGGCCATGGTTTCGCCACCGTCGATCGGAATGATCTGACCGGTGATGTAACTCGCCGCCGGGCTCAACAGGAACACGATCATGTGCGCCACCTCTTCCGGTTGGCCCAGCCGGCCCGCCGGGATGATTTTCGTGCGCTCGGCGATCACCGCATCGATGCCGTCCGGGTCATGGGCGCCGCGCCACAGCGGCGTGTCGATGGGGCCCGGCGCGACCGCGTTGGCGCGGATGCCGAACGACGCCTTCTCGCGCGCGATCGAGCGCGTAAACCCCATGATCGCGCCCTTGGCCGCGGCATAGTGCGCCGCGTGGGCCTGACCGCGCAGCGCGTGTATGGAGGACATATTCACAATCGCCCCGGCGCGGCGCTCCATCATGCCGGGCAGCGCCGCTCGGCAGCAGCGGAAGACGCCGCCGATGTGGATGCCCATCATGCGCGTCCAGTCGTCGTCGGTAATGCGTTCGGCGTCGACCACCTGGTTGATGCCGGCGATGTTGACGAGATAATCGAGCGGGCCGAGCGCCGCTTCGGCTTCGGCGACGACGCGATCCACCGCGGCCGATTCCGCCACATCGATCGTCGCCGCCCAGGCCCGCCCGCCGTCGGCGTCGATTTTCGCCGCCGTGGCCCGCGCGCCGTCTCCGTCGATATCGGTCACCGCCACCGCGACGCCGGCGCGGCCAAGCTCCAGCGCGGTGGCGCGCGCGATGCCGCTCGCCGCGCCGGTAACGAATGCCGTTTTGCCGGCCATGTTTTCCGTCATTTCGTCTCTCCCCACCTTACGGCTTGATTCCCACGCCATTGCTCCGCATTCTAGCGCGGCGCGAGAGAATAAAAAAAGCGAGGGCGATATGGAATTCAGCGTCGAACGCCTGTCTCCGGCCTGTGGCGCGGCCATAAGGGGGCTCGATCTGCGCGATGCGCTGGACGCCGGGACCATGGCGGCGCTGCTGGATGCGTTTCACGAACATATCGTGCTGGTGTTCCCGGACCAGGAGTTGACGGATCCGGAACAGAAAAATTTCGCCCGGCAGTTCGGGCCGCTCGGCGTGCGCAAGCGCAAGCCCTCGGACCGGCCCGAGGGCGAGGATTCCGACAAC
>CAZPMO010000237.1:4908-5691 GCA_964587515.1 uncultured Rhodospirillaceae bacterium
CGTGATGCTGATCACCAATATCCGCAAGAACGGCGTGCCCATCGGCTCGCTGCCCGACGGCGACATGCTGTTCCATCACGACATGTGCTATGTGGAAAAGCCCGACATGGCGAGTCTGCTCTACGCCATCGAGCCGACGCGGGACGGCGGCCATACGCTGTTCGCCAACATGTACCTGGCCTACGACATGCTGAGCCCCGAGACCCGCGCCGCGATCGAGGGAAAGCGGGTGTTGCAGATCTATCAGTACGATCCGCTGAACACCGTCGATCTCGACGGCGATATTTCCGGTTTCGACCAATGCTGGCAACCGGCCGTGGTGGTCCATCCCGTCACCGGGCGCAAGTCGCTCTACGTCAACCAGTTGATGACGCTACGCATCGAGGGCGTCGACGACGCCGAGGCGCGGCCCATCCTGGAGGAGCTTTGGGCGCTCAACGCCCATCCCGACATCGTATACGAACATGTCTGGAAGAAGGGCGATCTGGTAATGTGGGACAATTGGTGCTCGACCCACGCGCGCACCGATTTCCCCGATGACCAGACCCGCCTGATGCGCCGCTGCACCGTCGCCGGCCGCGAGATGATCGCGGCTTAGAGGATTATACTCTTCCGTGGTTCCACCCATTCTGTTTCCCCGGACTTGATCCGGGGTCCAGCGGTGGCGCGGCGGAGTTTGATTTCAACGATACGGCCTCGTCCGAAAAATCGCTGGGCCCCGGATCAAGTGTTCAGCCCGGTTAGATAGCTGACAGGTGTTCGGAGACATGGTTGACATACTAG
>CAZPMO010000238.1:0-1525 GCA_964587515.1 uncultured Rhodospirillaceae bacterium
TGATCTCGATGGAGTTGCAGATAGCGCACAATCAAATGAATGATCATCGAGATCGTGATGATCAGCATGAGGGCGAGAAAATTGGATGAAATGACGGTGACCTTCCAACCGGTCAATCCGAGGACGCCGATCATGATCGATCCGGCGTAAAAGCAGCTGAGCAGGGGGAGCACGATCCAGCGCATTTCCCGGAAGATGGCGGCAAGAATTATGATCAGGAACGCGAGAACACCGCCCCCGAAGACAATCAGGTCGTTGCGCACGAACGTCACCATGTCGTCGGTAATCATCGGTAAACCGCCGAGATATAAAACGCCGTGCTGGCGGTACGGTTCGATGATGTCTCTGATGCGGGCGATGCCGAGGTGGCGCTGCTCGTTTATCGCCTCACGAACCCGATCGTGTTCGATGGTGATGCGTTTCAGGGTTCGCGTCTCTTCGGCCGACAGACCGGTATGCCGTTCTTTCGCCCGCAACTCGTTTCGAGTTTTGAGTAAGCGCTTGTACGGTTCATTCTCGACCAGCCCCAACAGTATGGAAGTGGTTCGGCCATCCGCGCTGATGATGAGATCCCGGTAAACGGGGCTATTGACCAACTCGTCCTTGGCCTTGGCCCGGTCGATACCGGATTTCTCCAGGCTCGGTATATCCTCGACCATTTCCTCGATCGGTACATCCGAGCTGATTAATAGGGGGGCATCGAGTATCGTGAACACCGTGTCCACGATGGTGACTTTCTTGAGTTCTCCGCCGAGTTGCTTCAAAGGCTCTAATGCTTGGTCCGAGAAGAGATCCTTGTTGGGGGTGTAGGTCACAATGAGTAAGTCGGGACTTGGATATCGTTCGTGGATTTTCCGGAGCAGCTTGAGGTCCAAATCGTCTTCGAGCAACAGAGAGTCGGCCGATGCGTCCAACTTGAAATCTTTTGCGTGGTAGCCGAAGAAAACCAGAATTGAGAGCAGTACGACCAGAACTAACTTTGGATATTTGAGCACCAGAGTTTCATAGGCCTGCACTGTACGGGACGTCATGAAGTTTTCTCTTTGAGCAATGCCGATTCAGGCAGGGGAACAATGGCGTCGGCCCATAATATGTACACTTTTCCAGAAGCGTGAATGTTAAGAGCAACCGACGAGCGGGATTGTATGGGCGGTTGAGGAGAGAGTCTATCCAGCGCTCGAGTTCGGTTAGGGTCAATGCCTGACAATAGCCACCGACCCTCAGCGTTCCTCTCCGTCCGCACATAAGAGAGGGTTAGGTCGAAATCGCCGTTGAATTCAATTTGGGACCGACATAACGTGATCAAATAACAATGTCGATCTCGCGATGTTTCAACGTTAAACAGGGCATCGCCAAGCCTGGATGGCACAGATCACACAGTACAAACAGGGAGGAACAATGTCATACAAACTCATCGGCACCGTCATCGCCGCATCCGGCGCGCTCGCCTCGGGGGCGTACGCCCAGACCATCAGCATGGGCACCAACCCGCAAGGATCGCTCGCATATGCCGCGGGCGCCGGCG
>CAZPMO010000238.1:1557-5681 GCA_964587515.1 uncultured Rhodospirillaceae bacterium
AGGTCGCCATTGAAAATGCCGGCGTGAAGATGCGCGTCATTCCCCAGGGCGGACCGGTGGTGACCTTGCCGCTGCTCAACCGCGGCAAGCTGGATTTCACGATCGCGGTAAGCGTCGTTACCGCCTTCGCCAACAATGGCGAAGCCATGTTCAAGGGCAAGAAGCAGGAAGACGTGCGCGTCGCCGCGTCGTTGTTCCCGTTGATCGTCGCCACCTATGTGCGCAAGGATTCCCCGATCAAGACTTTCGCCGATATCAGAGGCAAGAGGGTGGCCTCGAAATTCACCAAGCAAAAAATCTCCGGCCTGTTCAGCCGGGCTCTGATGGCGACCGCGGACGTCACCATGAACGACGTCAAGAAATTTCCGGTGCCGAACGGCGTTCGGGCGGTGGAAGCCTTCATGGCCGGTAAGATCGACGCCGTGAATTGGTCTATGTCATCCGGCAAGACCCGCCAGGCTCATGCGGCCGTCGGCGGAATTCGGTTCCTGTCGGCCGAGATGAATCCCACGACACAAGCGAAACTGCAAAAGATCGCGCCTGGCGCCGTCCTCGATGTGATCCAACCGGCGCCGCGTTTTCCGGGTCTTACCAAGCCGATCAACACGCTGGTCGCGCCGTTTATCGTCAACGCCAGCAGCCATACGCCCAACGAGTTGGTTTATAAGGTCGTCAAGGCGCTCTACGCCAACAAAGCCAAGCTCGTCGCGTCGCATAAGGCCTTTAGCGGGTTCGTTCCCAAAAAGATCAATCGTGACCTGGGTCTGCCGTATCACGAAGGATCGAAAAAGTTCTTCAAGGAAATGGGGCTGATGTAAACGGGCGGCGAGCCGCCGACCTTCAATAAGCTGGCCCCGCCGAACCGTGACGGACGTAACGACAGCAGAGGAGAGCACCGGGCTGGATCCACCGGCGTCGTGGACCGTCCGCGTGCTTGGCCGATGCCTCGCCGGGCTGCTGACACTTGCCGCGCTTTTGGAAGCGGGATCGGTCGACGAATTATTCGACTATGCGCCGTATCCGGAAGCGCGGCTCCTGGTCTATCTCGGCGTCGGGATCGCGACCTTGTTCATCCTGAAGCCCGCGGGGCGCGATGAACAGCGGCTTCGGGTTCCCTTTTATGATGCGCTGATCGCGCTCGTCGGGACCGGCGTTTGTTTTTACGCGGCCTGGCATTACGAGCGGTTGTTCGAATCGATGGCCGACAATCCGCCCGAAGCCGTCGCAATCGGCGGCGTCGTCATTGCCATTGTTGGCGAAGGTTTGCGGCGGACGGCCGGCAATATCCTGCTGGCGTTCATGGTCTTCTTTCTCGCCTTTGGCCTGTTGGGCCATTTGGTTCCGGGCGACTTTGAAGGTGAAAATGTCGGCTTCGCACGATTGTTCATCTATGCCGGCCTGGATTCGAACGGTTTGGTCGGGTTCCCGTTGCGGATATCGACGACAATCGTCATCACGTTCATCTATTTCGGCACCTTGCTCGGCATGTCAGGCGGCTCGCATTTCTTCACTGACATTTCGACCGCCTTGATGGGCCAGTACCGCGGCGGCGCCGCCAAAATCGCGGTGACGGCGTCTTCCATTTTCGGGTCGATTTCGGGCAGCGCCGTCTCCAACGTGGTGTCCACCGGCGTGATCACCATTCCGCTGATGGAGCAAGGCGGCTATCAGCGCCATCATGCCGGCGCCATCGAAGCCGTGGCGTCGACCGGCGGCCAGCTGATGCCGCCGATGATGGGCGCGGCCGCGTTCCTGATGGCCGAATTCCTCGAGATCGCTTACAAGGACGTCGTCCTCGCCGCGCTTATCCCGGCGGTTCTCTATTACGTCGCATTGTTCATTCAGGCGGATCTGGTGGCCGCGCGCGACGGCCTCAAGGCGGTCGACGCCGACAAGATCCCGCCGCGCTGGCCGGTGTTCCGGAAGGGCTGGCAATACCTCGTGCCCTTCATCGTCATTATCGCCTGCCTGTTCACTCTCAATCTGCAGCCTCAGGCCGCGGCGCTTTGGGCCTCCGTCTGCCTGCTGCCGATCGGCTTTCTGTTCGGCTACAAGGGCGAGCGCATGGCGCCGATCGCGCCGGTCAAGGCATTGGTTGAAACCGGATCCCTGATCGTTCAGCTCATCATGATCGGCGCAATGGCGGGGATCGTGATCGGGGTGCTCAATATCACCGGTCTCGGTTTCGCGATGACCCATTCGCTTGTCGCGATGGCGGGCGGCAATCTGATCCCGATCCTTATCATGGCGGCGATCGTTTCGATCATTCTCGGCATGGGCATGCCGACCCTCGGGGTTTATCTCCTGGTGGCGACACTGGTCGCCCCGGCGATGGTGGAGGTTGGCGTCAAGCCCATGGCGGCCCATCTTTTCGCGCTTTATTTTGGCATGCTGTCGATGATCACGCCGCCGGTCGCGATCGCGGCCTTCGCGGCGGCGACGGTCGCGGGCTCGGACCCGATGAGAACGGCCAACGCCGCTGTTCAATTCGGTTGGTCGGCCTATATCGTTCCGTTCATGTTTGTCGTCGCGCCGGAGTTGATGATGCAGGGACCGTTTTGGCTGGTCGCGCAGACGGCGGTTACCGCGATATTCGGCGTATGGATGGTTTCGGCCGGCTTCGTCGGCTATTTCTCAAGGCCGCTCGATCCGGTCCACCGCGCGATTTTCGGGATCGCCGGAATCCTGATGATGATTCCCGCCAGCGCGATCGAAAACGGGGCTTGGACCGATATCGCCGGCGCGGTGATCGCGGCTTTGTTGGTGTTCAAGGAAGTGCGGGGGGCGCGCCTGGCCGTCGACGCCTCCTGAGAGCTTGTGAGTCTTTCGACGGTTCTTTCGAATCGGCGACAAAAATTTCAAAAGGCATGAGAAAGGAAACAAACCGATGCGCATTATCATGCTGGGCACCAGCGCCGCCATGCCAAACCCTGATCGCCATGATTCCGGCATTCTGATCACGGTGCGCGGCCGGCATTATCTGTTCGATTGCGGCCATGGCGCGACCAACCAATTGGTGGCGGCCAATGTGAACCCCGCCACCGTCGACCACGTGTTTCTGTCTCACCTTCATTACGATCACATTGCCGATTTCGCCTATTTCATGATCACCACGTGGATGTCCAACCGGCAGACATCACCGGTCGTCGTTGGCCCGGTCGACACCAGCCATTTTGTCGATTCGCTGCTATCGCCCGAGACCGGCGCCTACCGCAAGGACATCGAGGCGCGGGTCCAGTACAAGCAACGCCAGGACAATTTTCAGGCGCTGCGGGCCGATGTGCGGGAGGTGGACCCGGGCGTGATCTTTGAAGACGACCTGGTGAAAGTATCGGCATGTTATGTGGAGCATATTCCGTTGGAGATTTCGCCCTGCTTCGGATTGCGCCTCGATAGCGTGGACGGTAAATCAGTGGTGTTTTCCGGTGACACCGCGCCGTGCGATCGGTTGATCGAACTGGCCCAGGGTGCCGACCTTCTCATTCACGAATGCACCTTCCCGCAATCGGCCATCGATTTTCGTTCCAAGGCGGGCATCGGCACCTGGGCCCACACCAGCCCGACCGATCTTGGCGAGATCGCCGTCAAGTCCAAGGTGAAGAGCCTGGTCGCAACCCATTTCGGTCATTTCGATTCATCGCGTCCCGTGGTTCGCGAACTGATGTCGAAGCATATGCCGGTGGAATTGATGGGTCCTGAAATGATGGAAGAAATGATCGCCGACATCCGCAAGAACTGGTCCGGCGATCTTCGCATGGCTCATGATCTGATGCGCATCGACCTGTAGGCTCGCCGAAACCGGCGTTGAAATTCCTGTCGAGCGTGTAGGGACCAATTTCGCTTATCTGCCGAGGCGGGCCCAAATTTCGTGAAGAACTCGACCGATGCTTCCAATGCCGGAAATATCAATTTCACCGGTCGGCCCGGTCATGCATGCTATGGGACGATGTGAACAATTCAGCGGAGGAAGTGGTAAATGAGATTTTTGCAGCGGGGCGTCACTGTCGATAACAGGGACAAGGCGGCCGCCGGTTTCACGCTTTTCGCGCCGTTGCTGCAGCGCCGCGTCTACCTCATCGACATGGCGGGCGAGGTGGCCCATCAATGGGACATTCCGGGCCAGC
>CAZPMO010000239.1:0-5679 GCA_964587515.1 uncultured Rhodospirillaceae bacterium
AAAATCCGCCGCGCGCCAGTCATTCCGGCCCACTTGGCTGAATACGGTGGGTTTATTTGTGACGCTATTTCTTACTAAAAACAATAACAGATCGTTAAACCAGGGATTATTCTTGAATAATATAAAAATAAAAAATTCGAATATTATATAATTCGAATTTAATTCAAATCGAATATTAATTCAACAACTAAACGCCGGAAAATACCTCGGCCCAATCTTCCAGCATTGAGGGATGACCATGGCGGATATGCGGCGAAAACTGTGTATAGCCGGCATCCCGCAGCGCCCTTATGTCGTCGCGCAGCTGGGCGGCTTCACCGGTAAAGGTCAGTGACCGGATCATGCCGCCGGTGATATTCCCCTCTTCCTCGGGGCGGAGGAACATCAGATGGCCGCGATGGTTCTGAAGATAACGCGCATCCTCGGGCGTATAGGACCGGTAGATTTCCCGATAGGTCTCGTAGAGCGGCTGAAGCGCCGGCGGCACGCCATAACCGATGGAGCCCAGTTCCTCGGCCTCCGCGAGGTTGTGGAAGATGATCGCCGCGTGCGGACCGGCCTCGGCCTTGGCGCGCGGACTGTCGGGCGATTCGCCTTCGGCCAGCACGCAACCGCCGGTGACCGCGACCGCGCGGAGGTCCTCCGGAGCGCGCCCGGCATCGCGCCAGGCCGCCTGCATGTCGGCGAGAGATGCGTTCGCATCCTCCACATCACGCACGGTATTGAGCCAGCCGCCGCCGAGCCGGGCCGTGAGCCGTCGCCCACGCGGCCCAAGCGCGGAAATATGGAGCGGGATTGAATCGTCGGTATTGATCGCGCCAAGCTCGGGATTGAGAAAACGGACCTTGCGGGGGCCGCCCTCATATTCCCACTCGACGGTCTTGCATTCCAACAGCTCGCGGACCACACGGATATATTCTTCCATCTCGTCCAGCTTGATGGCCGGCAGCCCCATGCTGCGGCGCGCCGTGAAACCGGTCGAGACGCCGAAATCGATGCGCCCGGGCGCAAGCTTGTTGAGCGAGGCCAGCGCGTTGGCGGTCACCGGCGCGATACGGTTGGGCGGAATAAGCACGCCGGTGCCGAGCCGGATTTTCGAAGTGCGCATCGCGGCCGCCGCCATGGCGACGAACACATCGGCGTTGAGAAGCTGGGTGTCGTAGAACCAGGCGTGGGTGTAGCCCAGTTCCTCGGCGCGCTGGACGATTTTCCACGAATCCGATGACGTGGCGAGATTGATTCCGAATTCCATGACCGGAGCTTGCCACCGACACACGCCCCGCGCTAGCCTGTAAAACACGACGACAAGGGGGCGGACGAAAACAATGTCGGGCATCGAGCGGGCCAATGGTCACCGCCCAGAAGGGCTGGTGGACGCCCTGCATCCGGCGCTGGAAGCAGCGCCCCGGCCCGATCGCGACGAACTTTCCTTCGACCTCGACCGCGCCATGGGATCGGTGGTCCGGCTGCACGCCAACATCCCGCCGGACGCCTACACGGCGGCCATCCTGGGCACCGAACGCGAAGGCTCCGGCGTGGTGATCGACGAGAACGGCCTGGTTCTGACCATCGGTTACCTGATCACCGAAGCGCGCACCGTGACCCTTACGCTGGGCGACGGCCGCACCGTGACGGCCGAGGCGATCGCCTATGACCACGAAACCGGGTACGGCATGGTCCAGTCGATCGAAACGCTCGATCTGCCCCCGCTCGAATTCGGCGATTCAAACCAGGTCGCGGAAGGCGATTCCGTGGTCGTCGCCTCGTTCGGCGGCTATACCCATTCGATCGCCGGGCGGGTGATGTCGATCCGCGAATTCGCGGGCTCCTGGGAATATCTGCTGGATACGGCGTTTTTCACCGCCCCCGTCCACCCGTATTGGGGCGGCGCGGCGCTGATCGATGCGGCCGGCAGACTGGTCGGTTCCGGGTCGCTCTATATCGAGGAAACCATTGCCGGCGAAGGCAGGCTGCCGGGCAACATGTTCGTGCCGATAAACCTGCTGAAGCCGATCCATCAATCGATGGTCTCAACGGGGCGCTCCGGTCGAGCGCCGCGCCCATGGCTGGGAATGCACACCGCCGAGGCCGGCGAGCGCCTGATCGTCACCGGCGCATCTCCCAACGGACCGGCGGACCAGGGCGGCATCGAGCCCGGCGATATCGTCCTCAGCGTCGACGGCGTCCCGGTCAACGGTCTTGCCCACATGTATCGCACCATCTGGGAAATGGGCTCGGCGGGCAGCGAGGTCCGCTTTACCGTTCTGCGCGACGACGACGTATTGAACATACGGGTGCGATCGAGCGACCGGTACAGCCATCTCGATTTACCGCGGAGGCACTAGTGTCATGGTCACCTTCGTTCTGGTTCACGGCGCCTGGCACGGCGGCTGGTGCTGGACGCGGGTGGCGCGGAAATTGCGCGCCGCCGGTCATGAGGTGCATACGCCGACGCTTACCGGTCTCGGCGAACGCGCGCACCTGCTGACCCGCGACGTCGATCTCGACACCCATATCGCCGATATTCTGGGCCTGTTCGAGGCGGAGGAAATCGAGGACGCCGTGCTGTGCGGCCATTCTTATGCCGGCATGGTGATTACCGACGTGGCCGACCGTATCGCCGACCGGCTCCGCGCGATCGTCTATCTCGATGCCTTCGTGCCGGACCACGGCCAGTCGCTCTTCGATCTGTACGGAGAGGATCGCACCGCCGACGCCCGCGCGCTCGCCGCCTCGGACGGCGACGGCTGGCGCATGCCGCCCCGCCCGGCCGCCTATTTCGGAGTCATGAACGCGAAAGACGCGGCCTGGGTCGACCGGCGCTGCGTCGATCAGCCGATGGCAACCTATGAAACGAAACTGTCGCTGACCGGCGCCGGCAAGAAAATCCCGCGCAAGGTTTACATTCTGGCTGAACAGCATCCCAACAGCGGTTTCGGACCCTTCGCGGAGCAAACGCGCGACGATCCCGACTGGGAATATTTCGGCGTCGCGTCGGGCCACGACGTAATGGTCGACAAGCCCGATGAATTGACAGCCATCCTGATCGACAGCGCCGGCGATTAGCCGGAATTCGCAAGTGGCTCGTAATACGCGGCGCCGAACCCGGCCCGGTCGCGGGCCTCGGCGTTGAACGGCGGCTTCAGCACGCCCCGGAAGTGGCGACGCACCTGATCATGATAAGCGGGCGCCGGGTCGAGCCCGCGCACGGCGCAGACATGTTCGAACCAGCGCCGACCGGTCGCGACGTGGGAAATCTCGTCGCGATAAATTATTTCGAGCACCGTCACGCTTTCATCGTCGCCCGCCTCATGCAGGCTGCGGATCATCGCGGGCGTGACGTCGAGGCCACGCGCCTCCAGCACCAGCGGCACCACGGCAAGCCGCGCCAGCAAATCATGCGCGGTCGCCGTCGCCGCTTCCCACAGACCGTCATGCGCCGGCAGATCGCCGTAGACCGCGCCCAGGTCGTGGAGCCGGTCGGCCAACAGCATGAAATGCCGCGCCTCCTCATCCGCCACCACGACCCAGTCGTCGTAAAATACGCGCGGCAAATTCTCGGCGGTGAAGCGGGCGATGATGTCGCAGGCGAGATCGACAGCGTTGAGCTCGATATGGGCGAGCGCGTGCAGCAGCGCGATGCGGCCGGCCGGGCTGCGCGCGCGGCCGCGCCTGGGCATCTCGCGCGGTGGCCGCAGCGCCGGATGGTCGGGGCGTGCCGGACGATCCGGCGGCGCGACCGACCCGACCTGTGCGATCTCGCCGTTTGTCCACGCGGCGGCGAAGGCGCGGACGCGCGTGGATTTGGCGACCGGACCAGCGGTCGCCAGGACGTCGAGCGCGGCGGCCGCGAGCGTCCTCATGTCCGGGCCAGTTCGGCGGCGGGGGTCTCGACGATCTCCATGAACCGGCGGTGTATCCGCTCGGTGGTCTCGACCATGGTTCCGCGCAGGGTTTCGAAATCCTCGACGCCCGCGCTCCGCGCCAGAGCCGCGCGCAGTCCGTCGGGCGCGCTTTCTTCGTCAAAATCGCCTTCCAGGCTGAGCCGCATCATGCCTTGCACGTTGCGCCAAAGACGCATCGCGCCGATCAACTCCTCCGCGATTTCGGGCGCGATAACACCGGCATCGGCCAGGCCCTTAAGAGCCCCCGTGGTGTTGGTCGAAAGCGCCTCCGGCCGCACCGCCCCGTGCAGAAGCTGGAGATATTGGGTGATGAATTCGATATCGACGATGCCGCCGCGGCAATGCTTGATACGCCAGATATCGCCGCTTTCATGTTCGCGGGCGATCCGCGCACGCATATCGGCAACGTCGGCCAGCAGCTTATCCGCGTCGCGCGGCCGCGACAGGGCCTCCAGGATGACGCGTTCGATGGGCGCCTCCATGCCGTTGGGCGCGAACACCACCCGAGCCCGCGTCAGCGCCATATGCTCCCATGTCCAGGCGTCGTCGCGTTGATAGCGCGAGAACGCTTCCAGCGCCGAGGCGATGGGTCCCGCCTCCCCCGCCGGCCGCAACCGCATATCAACCTCGTACAGCCTGCCCTCGCCGGTCGGCGCGGTGACGGCGTTGATGAAGCGTTGGCTCAATCGCGCGAAATAGAGCGCCGGCGGCAGCGGCTTCGGTCCGTCCGACGCCTCGACACCGGGCGGCGCGTCATACACGAACAACAGGTCGAGATCCGAGCCGACCGTGAATTCGAGTCCACCCAACTTGCCGAAGGCGACCACCGCCATGCCGCCCCCCGGCACCTCGCCATGTTGGGCGCGGAATTCGCGCATCACGGCGGGAAAAAGGGCGCGCAGCCCGGCGTCGGCGATATCGGACAACGACCGGCCCGCGCCGTCCGGGTCGATTCGGCCCTGCAGGATCTGGGCGCCGATCTGAAATATCCTATCGTTGTTCCAACGCCGCACCACGTCGAGTTCGTCCTGGAAGTCGCGCGCCTGGGTAAGCGCGTTGGCAAGCTCGGCTTCCAGGGCGACGAGGGACGGCAACGAATCAAAGAAACCTTGGGTCAGCACGCCGTCGAGCAGGATCGGAGAGCGGCTCAGCCAACCCGCCAGCCGGGGGGCGCTTCCCATGATTTCCGCCACCAGGTCGAACAGACCGGGATTGCTGTGGAACAGCGAAAATAGCTGCACCCCGGCCGGCAAGGCGCCCAGGAAATCGTCGAACTTCAGCAGCGCCGCGTCGGGATCGATGGTTTTCGAGAACGCCTCCAGAATGGTCGGCCCCAGTTCGGTCAGAAGTTCGCGGGCGTGGGCGCTGCGCATCGCGCGGTAGCGCCCGTGATGCCAGCCGCGAATGGTCGCCGAGACCATCGCGGGATCACGGAACCCCATGTCACCGAGGGTCTTCAGCGTGTCCGGGTCCTCGTCGGGGCCCGTGAAGACCAGGTTTCCCGGTCCTCCCAGATCGGGACTTTCCTCGAACAGCCGCGCATAGCACTCCTCCACCGCGCGAAGTTCCTTGAGCAATGCCTCGGTGAAGGCGGTGCCGTCCGGGTACCCCATGAAAACGCCGATCGCGTCGATCCGGTCGTCGCTGTCCGGCAGGCTGTGAGTCTGGCGATCGTCGACCATTTGCAGGCGGTGCTCCAGCCGGCGCAAGAATTCATAGGCCCGTTCAAGATCGTCGGCGGCGTCCTGCGTCACCCGCCCCGATGCGACCAGCG
>CAZPMO010000240.1:0-450 GCA_964587515.1 uncultured Rhodospirillaceae bacterium
TCAATCGTGAAGTCGACGTGGCCCGGTGTGTCGATGATGTTGATGCGGTGTTCCGGATAGTTGCCGCCCATGCCCTTCCAGAAGGCGGTGGTAGCAGCGGACGTGATCGTGATGCCACGCTCCTGTTCCTGCTCCATCCAGTCCATCGTGGCGGTGCCTTCGTGGACTTCGCCGATCTTGTAGGACCGGCCGGTGTAATAAAGGATTCGCTCCGTCGTGGTCGTCTTGCCCGCGTCGATATGGGCCATGATGCCGATATTGCGGTAATTTTCGAGAGGGGTGGTTCGGGGCATGATATGGACTCGTCTACCTTTTCGCTACTACCAGCGATAATGGGAAAATGCCTTATTGGCTTCTGCCATCCGATGCGTGTCTTCACGCTTTTTTACCGCCGCGCCGCGATTGTTCGCGGCATCCTGTAATTCATTGGAAAGCCGTTCGGCCATCGTG
>CAZPMO010000240.1:473-5677 GCA_964587515.1 uncultured Rhodospirillaceae bacterium
CCTCGATCGGCACCTGGTAGGTTGCGCCGCCAACGCGTCGGGAGCGCACTTCCACCGTGGGCTTCACGTTATCGAGTGCTTCGTGGAATACCTTTACCGGCTCCTGGCCGGTACGTTGTGAAAGCGTATCGAGCGCGCCGTATACGATCTGCTCGGCGACCGACTTCTTGCCCTGAAGCATCAGACAATTGATGAACTTGGTCAGCACGATATCGCCAAACTTGGCGTCAGGCAGAACTTCACGTTTTTCGGCGGCGCGACGACGTGGCATTTCGTTCTCCTACTTGGGCCGCTTGGCACCATATTTTGAACGGCGCTGGCGCCGCTCGGTCACGCCCTGCGTGTCAAGCGTCCCGCGAATGACATGGTAGCGCACGCCGGGAAGATCCTTCACCCGGCCGCCGCGAATCAGCACCACGGAGTGTTCCTGAAGATTGTGACCCTCTCCCGGGATATAGCTGGTCACTTCGAAGCCATTGGTCAGGCGAACGCGCGCGACCTTGCGCAGCGCCGAGTTCGGCTTCTTGGGCGTCGTCGTGTATACCCGCGTGCAGACGCCTCGTTTTTGCGGGCATCCCTGCATCGCCGGGACCTTGTTCCGCGCGACCGGCGGGGTTCGCGGTTTGCGTATCAGCTGGTTGATCGTCGGCACGCCGTGCGATTCCTCAGATTGTGCGAGGGCGTATTCGCGTCTAACGACCGCGCATACCTTATGCGCGGTTCAACGCCAGCTACGGCCTCGCGTTAACTTATGTCCCCAAATAACGGAAGCAGCGTCTAGGATGGACACCTACCACCAGCTTCCCCAAGGAGGCGCGCAATATAGGCAGGCCCCTTAGGTCAGTCAAGCAAAAGACGCGTGAAAATGTCGCGACGTAAATGGCTGTTTTACTGGAGATTTCGAGCCGTTCGCCGGCGCCCGAACGCGGTTACGATCGGGCACCGGCAAAGGATCGAAAACTACACCGCGGACGACGCTTCCTCGCTCTCGTCGGAACCGATCAGGGCGGTGTCCTCGGATACGGATAGATCGGCAATTTCCTTGTCCCGATCGGCCGCCTCGACACGCTGTTTGTTCATGTAAGCGCCGGTTCCGGCCGGAATCAGGCGCCCCACGATCACGTTTTCCTTGAGACCGGTAAGATTGTCGATCCTGCCGGAAACCGCGGCCTCTGTGAGGACCCTCGTGGTTTCCTGGAAAGACGCCGCGGAAATGAAGGACTGGGTCTGCAACGACGCCTTGGTGATGCCCTGGAGCACCGGCAGTCCGGTCGCCTGCTTGAGACCCTCTTCCTTCGCCTTGTCGTTCACCTCGTCGAACTCGATCCGGTCGATCTGCTCGCCCGCGAGGAAGGTCGTTTCGCCAGGATCGGAGATCTCCACCTTTTGCAGCATCTGGCGGGCGATCACCTCGATATGCTTGTCGTTGATCTTCACGCCCTGCAACCGGTAAACGTCCTGGATTTCCTCGATCAGGTAGTTGGCAAGCGCCTCGACCCCCAGCACGCGGAGGATGTCGTGGGGCACCGGATTGCCGTCCATCAGCAGATCGCCGCGTTCGACATAGTCCCCTTCCTGGACGCTGACATGCTTGCCCTTGGGCAACAGGTACTCGACCGGTTCGGCGCCCTTGGTTTCGGGGTGGACGATGATCCGGCGCTTGGCCTTGTAGTCCTTGCCGAATTCGACGCGTCCTTCACCCTCGGCGATGACCGAGAAGTCCTTGGGCTTGCGCGCCTCGAACAATTCGGCCACGCGCGGCAGACCGCCCGTGATATCGCGCGTCTTGGAGGTTTCTCTTGGAATACGGGCGAGCACGTCGCCGGCGTGCACCTTCGAGCCCGGCTCCACCGACAGGATCGCGTCGACCGAGAGGAAATAACGGGCCTCGGCACCGTTCGGCAACTCGATCACATTATCCTTGGCGTCGCGCAGCGTGACCCGGGGGCGAAGATCGGTGCCCTTGGGCTGCTGCTTCCAGTCAATCACGGTCTTGTATGAAATGCCCGTGGCCTCGTCCACCACGTCCCGCATCGACACGCCGTCGATGAGATCGACATAATTCGCGATGCCTTCCTTCTCGGTGATGATGGGCAGCGTATACGGGTCCCATTCGGCAAGCCGATCGCCCTTCTTGACTTCTTTGTCGTCGTCGACCAGCAGCTTCGCGCCATAGGGCACGCGATAGCTCGCCCGTTCCCGACCCTGTTCGTCGATCAGCACGATTTCCGTGTTACGCGCCATGACTATAGGAATGTCCTTGCTGTCGATCACGACATTCCGGTTGCGAATCGCGACCTTCGCGTCGGACGCCGCCTCGATGTTGGACTGCTCCGCGCCACGCTGCGCCGCGCCGCCGATATGGAAAGTCCGCATGGTAAGCTGGGTGCCCGGCTCTCCGATCGACTGCGCCGCGATGATGCCGACGGCTTCACCGATATTCACCGGCGTGCCGCGGGCGAGATCACGACCGTAGCACTTGCCGCAGACGCCGATCTTGGTATGGCAGGTAAGCGCCGAACGGATCATCACCGTCTCGACGCCGGCTCGGTCGATCTCGTCGACCAGGGCCTCGTCGATCAGGACACCGGCCTTGACCACGACATCGCCGCTCAGCGGATCGACGATATTCTTCGCCGCGCTGCGCCCGAGGATACGATCGGCCAGGGTCTCGATGACCTCGCCGCCCTCGATCACCGCGCTGACGGTCAGGCCTTCCTTGGAACCGCAATCTTCCTCGATCACGGTGCAATCCTGGGCGACATCCACCAGACGGCGTGTCAGGTAACCAGAGTTCGCGGTCTTCAGCGCGGTATCGGCCAGACCCTTTCGGGCGCCGTGCGAGGAGTTGAAGTACTCCAGCACCGTCAACCCTTCCTTGAAATTGGAGATGATCGGCGTCTCGATGATTTCACCCGAAGGCTTGGCCATCAGGCCACGCATCCCGGCGAGCTGTTTCATCTGAGCAGCGGAACCGCGGGCGCCCGAATGCGCCATCATATAAACGGAGTTGACAGGCTGACCGGGCGGCGCATTGGAAATACCGTCCATCATCTCGGTCGCGACTTCATCGGTGCATTGCGACCAGGCATCGATCACCTTGTTGTACTTTTCGCCTTGGGTGATCAGGCCGTCGAGATATTGCTGCTCGTATTCCTTGACCTTTACCTGGGTCTGGGCGACCAGCTTTTCCTTCGCCACAGGAATAATGAGATCGTCCTTGCCGAAAGAGATTCCCGCTTTGCAGGCATGGCTGAAACCGAGTCCCATCATCCGATCAGCGAAAATCACGGCCTCCTTCTGACCGCAGTGGCGATAAACCAGATCGATGACGTTGGTCACCTGTTTCTTGGTCAGCAGGCAGTTGATGTTATCGACGCCGACTTCCTGATGCTTGGGCAAAATCTGCAACATCAAAGCCCGGCCCGGGGTCGTCTCCAACCGGCTGACGATCGGATTGCCATCGCTGTCGACGGTGTCTATCCGCGCCTGGATTTTGGCATGGAGGGAAACGGTGCCGACATCGAGCGCCTGTTCGATCTCTCCGATGCCGCCGAACACCATGCCCTCGCCCGGCTCGCCCTCGCGTTCGAGTGTCATGTAATACAGACCGAGCACGATATCCTGGGACGGCACGATGATCGGTTTGCCGTTGGCGGGGCTGAGAATGTTGTTGGTGGACATCATCAGGACGCGCGCCTCGAGCTGCGCTTCCAGCGACAGCGGCACGTGCACCGCCATCTGGTCGCCGTCGAAATCGGCGTTGAAGGCCGTGCACACCAGCGGATGAAGCTGGATCGCCTTGCCCTCGACCAACACCGGTTCGAACGCCTGAATGCCCAACCGATGCAGAGTCGGCGCACGGTTCAGCAGAACCGGGTGTTCGCGGATAACCTCCTCGAGGATATCCCAGACCTCGGGCCGTTCCTTCTCGACCATGCGCTTGGCCGCCTTGATGGTGCTGGCCATGCCGTATATTTCAAGTTTCGAATAGATGAACGGCTTGAACAGTTCGAGCGCCATCTTCTTCGGCAATCCACACTGATGCAGCATCAGTTCCGGACCGACCACGATGACCGAACGTCCCGAGTAATCAACGCGCTTGCCCAGCAGATTCTGCCGGAACCGGCCCTGCTTGCCCTTGAGCATGTCTGAAAGAGACTTCAGCGGCCGCTTGTTGGCGCCGGTGATGACCCGGCCGCGCCGACCATTGTCGAACAGCGCGTCGACCGCTTCCTGGAGCATCCGCTTTTCGTTGCGCACGATGATATCGGGCGCCCGCAGTTCGATCAGCCTTTTCAGCCGATTGTTGCGATTAATCACGCGCCGATAGAGATCGTTGAGATCGGACGTCGCGAACCGGCCGCCGTCGAGCGGCACCAGCGGGCGCAGTTCGGGCGGGATGATCGGCACGATATCAAGGATCATCCATTCCGGCCGGGTCCCGGATTCGATGAACGATTCGATCAACTTAAGCCGCTTGACCAGCTTCTTGCGCTTGGCCTCCGATCCGGTTTCCCGCAAATCGGTCCGCACCGTTTCGCGTTCTTCTTCCAGTACAATCTCGCTGAGAATGTGCTTTAGCGCCTCGGCGCCGATACCCGCGTTGAACGAGTCCTCGCCGAACTCATCCTGCGCATGGATATACTGATCTTCCGACAGCAACTGCTTTTCCTTCAGTTCCGTCAGTCCGGGCTCGATCACCACGAAATTCTCGAAATAGAGTACCCGCTCGATATCCTTCAGCGTCATATCGAGCAGCAGCCCGATACGGCTCGGCAGAGACTTCAGAAACCAGATATGCGCCACCGGCGAAGCCAGGTCGATGTGACCCATGCGATCGCGCCGCACCTTGGAAAGAGTCACCTCGACGCCGCATTTCTCGCAGATGATGCCGCGATACTTCATGCGTTTGTATTTGCCGCACAGGCATTCGTAATCCTTGATCGGACCGAAAATCCGGGCGCAGAACAGCCCGTCGCGTTCCGGCTTGAAGGTCCGGTAATTGATGGTTTCGGGCTTATTGATCTCGCCATAGGACCACGAGCGGATACGCTCGGGGCTGGCGATCGAGATCTGTATCTGGTCGAAGGTCTGCGCTGTTGAGACCTGCCCGAAAATATTCATCAATTCGTTCATGTACGTTCTCCTGATCCTCTGATGTCGGTTGCCGCGGTTTCGATATGGCTAACCGATCAGTTAGG
>CAZPMO010000241.1:0-5648 GCA_964587515.1 uncultured Rhodospirillaceae bacterium
ATTTCGCCGGTCTGCTCGTTGATGATGTCCTCGGCGCCATAGCGGCCGACCAGATCGAGATCGGGAACCAGCTGATCCTTGAGACCAGCCTTTTTGAGTTTACGGCTCAACCTCGGCGTCATCTTGGTGCCGGCCTCGGCCATGACCTCGCCGTTCTTGGCGTTGACCAGGTCGTTCATCAGTTTCGCGCCGCGTTGCTGCTCGGGATCGAACGGCGTCTTCCAACCTTCCTTGCCCAGCGTAAAATCGACGGTGTCGTAAAAATAATCGAGGATTTCCTCGGTCGTCATGCCGTGGGTGTCCTCGGGCGCGATCACCTCACCGTCGGCGGCGAGTTTCGCGCGTCGCTCCGCCGTCGCCACGGAGTCAAGGGCCAGCAGCAGCGTCGTCACCGGCAGTTTGCGCCGGCGGTCGATGCGCACATAGGCAAGGTCCTTGGCGTCGAATTCGAAATCCAGCCAGGAGCCGCGATAGGGAATGATGCGGGCCGCGAACAGGTACTTGCCCGACGAATGGGTCTTGCCCTTGTCGTGATCGAAGAATACGCCGGGCGAACGGTGCATCTGCGAAACGATGACCCGCTCGGTGCCGTTGACGACAAAGGTTCCGTGGTCCGTCATGAGCGGCATATCGCCCATGTAGACATCCTGTTCCTTGATGTCGCGCACCGATCGCGCGCCCGTTTCCTCGTCGATATCGAACACCACGAGGCGCAGCGTCACCTTGAGCGGCGCGGCGTAGGTCATGCCGCGTTGTTGGCATTCCTCGACGTCGTATTTCGGAAGTTCGAACTCATACTTGACGAATTCAAGCGTGCCGTTCTCCGAAAAATCCTTGATCGGGAAGACCGACTTGAAGACCTCCTGCAACCCGTGCGTGGTCCGGTCCTCGGAAGCCACGTTTATTTGCAGAAAGCTGTCGTACGAAGTCTTCTGCACCTCGATCAGGTTGGGCATCGGCAAGACCGCGCGAATCTTGCCAAAATCCTTGCGTATGCGTTTCCGTCCAGTATACGACTGGGCCATTCCCACCTCTCAAAAATTAGTCACGCCGCAACCACGGGAGCCGCCGAACCGTTCGGCCGTCCCCGTTGGTCGCGAATTCAACTGCGCGCGCCGACGCGGCGCGTCCTTCGGGGACGCGCCGGCGCCGTCACGGTTCGGTCTTGCCGGAAGCCGCAAAGCCATTACTTGACTTCGACCGACGCTCCCACATCCTCGAGCTTCTTCTTCAACTCGTCTGCCTCGTCCTTGCCGACGGCCTCCTTCACGGCGGCCGGCGCACTTTCGACCAGGTCCTTGGCCTCCTTGAGGCCCAGGCCCGTAATCGCGCGGACCTCCTTGATGACGTTGATCTTCTTGTCACCAAAGCTGGCGAGGACGACATCGAATTCGACCTTCTCCTCCTCGGCGGCGGCGGCGGGACCGGCCGCGGCAACCGCGACTGGCGCGGCGGCGGATACGCCCCATTTCTCTTCGAGCAACTTGCTGAGCTCGGCCGCTTCCAGCACGGTCAGGCCCGACAGGTCGTCGACAATTTGTTCAAGATTGGCAGCCATTTCTTTCTCTCCTTGACTTGAATTCTGGTACGGCGGCTCAGGCCGCTTCGCCCTTGCTTGCGTGAGCGCTCAAGACACGCGCGAGCTGTCCACCCGGCGCCTGCAATACGCCGGCGATTCGCGTCGCCGGTGTCTGCACCATGCCGACCAGCTTGCCTCGCAGTTCGTCGAGCGAGGGCAGTTTGGCCAGCGCGGTCACCGCGGCGATGTCGAGCACCTGCTCGTCCATCGCCCCGCCGAGGACTTTGAATACGTCGCTCTTCTCGGCGAATTCCACCGCGACTCGCGCCGCGGCCACGGGATCGGTCGAATAGGCGATCCCGGTTGGTCCGGTGAATAGATCGGTCAGTGTCTCGAACTTGGTTCCCTTCAGGGCGAGACGGGTCAGCCGATTTTTGGTGACTTTGAAACCGGCGCCCGCATCGCGCATCTGCCGTCTCAATTCCGTGGACTGCGCGACCGTCAGGCCGACCGGGCAGGTCACCACCAAGAGCGTCGTCGAGTCGAAAAGCTCGCGCATCGAAGCGACCAGCTCTTCTTTCCTAGTTCGGTCCAACGATCGTCTCCAAACATGGGCCGGAAATTCCAACCCGGTTGCGTCTGAACCCACCAGCAAACCGATGGGTCCGGTTCGCCTGTCCCAGAAGTTCAAGCCGTTGACCACGACGCACCTTCGCGCCATGGAAACGGTCTCGACCCCCGTCTATGCGGGCATTACCCTTCGCGGCGCGAAGGCTCCCGCAGTCTCGGACAGGTTGGGCTCGGGCCGATCCTTGGCCTGAACCCGTTTCCCGCGCCGCGATCGCGGCGTGGAAATCTCTACTACGCCTACGCCGGGCCGGAGCCCGCGACATCCAGTTTCAACCCCGGCCCCATAGTGGAGGAGAGCGAAACCTTCTTGATATAGGTGCCCTTGGCGCCGGACGGCTTGGCCTTGCTGACCGCGTCGATCAGCGCGCGGACATTTTCAGCCAGATCCTGCTCGCTGAAGCTCGCCTTGCCGACGCCGGCATGAATGAGTCCCGCCTTCTCGACGCGGAACTCCACCTGGCCGCCCTTGGCCGCCCGCACCGCCTCGGCGACGTCCTGGGTCACGGTTCCCAATTTGGGATTGGGCATCAGCCCGCGTGGCCCTAAAACCTTGCCGAGCTTGCCGACCACCGACATCATGTCGGGCGTCGCAACGCAGCGTTCGAAATCCATATCGCCCTTTTCGATCTTTTCGGCGAGATCCTCGGCACCAACTATGTCGGCGCCCGCGGCGGCGGCCTCGTCCGCCTTGTCGCCCTTCGCAAACACCGCGACGCGCACCGATTTGCCGGTTCCCTTGGGCAATGAAATCATGCCGCGCACCATCTGGTCGGCGTGGCGCGGATCGACCCCGAGATTCATCGACAACTCGACCGTCTCGTCGAATTTGGCGGTCGCCCGCTCCTTGATCAGCTTCACGGCCTCGTCGACACCATAGAAAGCCTCGCGGTCGATACCGTCATAGGCCTTCTTGAGACGTTTTCCCGGACCCGCCATCACATTACTCCATCACCTGGATGCCCATCGAACGCGCGGTGCCGGCCAGCATCCGGCACGCGGCGTCGGTGTCATTGGAATTGAGATCAACTGCCTTCTTCTCGGCGATTTCGCGCAACTGCGCCATGGTCACCGCGCCGATCGGTTCACGGCCGGGCTCGCCGGAGCCCTTCGGCAACCGCGCCGCCTGCTTGATAAAATAGGACGCGGGCGGCGTCTTGGTCACGAAGCTGAACGAGCGATCGGCATAGACGGTGATCACGGTCGGAATCGGCACGCCCGCTTCCTGGCCCTGGGTCTGGGCATTGAAGGTCTTGCAGAACTCCGCGATATTCAGCCCTTGCTGACCCAGCGCCGGTCCGATGGGCGGCGACGGGTTTGCTTGGCCCGCCGGGACCTGGAGCTTGATGTAACCGGTAATCTTCTTCGCCATGTTCGTCCTGCCTTAAAGGGTCGAGATCAGAGTTTCTCGACCTGCGAATATTCCAGCTCGACCGGGGTCGAGCGTCCGAAAATAGAGACCGACACCTTGAGCCGCGCCTTTTCCTCGTCCACGTCCTCGACCATGCCGTTGAACGAGGTGAACGGTCCCTCGCTGACCCGCACCTGCTCGCCGATCTCGAAGGTGATCGACGGTTTCGGCCGCTCGACGCCTTCCTGCACCTGATGCAGGATGCGCTGCGCCTCGGCCTCGGAAATCGGCGACGGTTTGCCGCGACCGCCGAGAAATCCCGTAACCTTCGGCGTGCCCTTGACCAGGTGCCAGCTCTCGTCGGTCATGTCCATCTTCACCAGGACATATCCCGGGAAGAATTTGCGGTCGGCGCTCACCTTTGAGCCGCGCCGCATGCGCACGACTTCCTCGGTCGGCACCAGCACTTCCTGGAACTCCTCGTCCAGACCTTTTTGCAGAGCCTGTTCGCGGATCGACTGGGCGACCTTGTTCTCGAACCCGGAATAGACGTGAATCACGTACCAGTGCGCCGCCATCGGTTCAGCCCCCCAGCCCCAGCACGAGCTTGACGATGCCCGACAGCGCCCAGTCGACGAAAAAGAAGAAGATCGCGACAATGAATACGAATATGAACACCATCACCGTGGTGATCACCGTTTCCTTGCGGCTCGGCCAGGTTACCTTGGCGGCTTCGCGCCGAACCTGCTGAACAAATTCTACTGGGCTGGTTTTGGCCATTGCTTCCGACTGTATCCGATACTGATGATCCGGCTCGAACTCCGTCCCGTCATAAAACCGTGCGCGGCGGGGTGGCAGGAGTGGAGGGACTCGAACCCACAACCCCCGGTTTTGGAGACCGGTGCTCTGCCAGTTGAGCTACACTCCTAGTATCCGTCCTTTAATCTTCCGAGATCGCGGCGACGACGCCGGCGCCGACGGTGCGGCCACCCTCGCGGATCGCAAACCGCAGTCCTTCGTCCATCGCAATCGGCGTGATCAGCTCGACATCCATCGAGATGTTATCGCCCGGCATCACCATCTCCGTCCCCGACGGCAACGCGATCATCCCCGTCACATCCGTCGTCCGGAAATAGAACTGCGGTCGATAGTTCGAGAAAAACGGCGTGTGCCGGCCGCCCTCCTCCTTCGTCAGGATGTACGCCTCGCACTTGAACTTACGGTGCGGCGTGATCGAGCCCGGCTTCGCGAGTACCTGGCCACGCTCGACCTCCTCGCGCCCGACGCCGCGCAGCAGGCAGCCCACATTGTCGCCCGCCTCGCCCGAATCCAGCAGCTTGCGGAACATCTCGACGCCCGTCACCACCGTCTTCGACGTGTCCTTGATCCCGACGATCTCCACCTCGTCGCCAACATTCACGATGCCACGCTCGATCCGACCCGTGACAACCGTGCCACGCCCCGAAATCGAGAACACGTCCTCGATCGGCATCAGGAACGCCAAATCCTTCGGACGCTCAGGCTGCGGGATGTACTCGTCGACCTGACCCATCAGCTCCGCGATCGAATCCTTGCCCGTCGTCGCGTCGCCGTCCTCAAGCGCGCCAAGCGCCGTGCCGCGCACAACCGGGATATCGTCGCCCGGGAAATCATACGACGACAGAAGCTCGCGCACCTCAAGCTCAACCAGGTCAAGCAGTTCCGGATCGTCGACCTGATCCACCTTGTTCATGTAAACAACGATCGCCGGCACGCCCACCTGACGCGCCAGCAATATATGCTCCCGCGTCTGCGGCATCGGGCCGTCCGCCGCCGACACAACAAGGATCGCGCCGTCCATCTGCGCGGCCCCCGTGATCATGTTCTTCACGTAATCCGCGTGACCGGGGCAATCCACATGCGCGTAGTGACGGTTCGCCGTCTCGTACTCAACATGCGCCGTCGCGATCGTGATGCCGCGCGCCTTCTCTTCAGGCGCCTTGTCGATCTCGTCATACGCCGTGAATTCCGCGCCCCCCGCTTCCGCGAGAACCTTCGTGATCGCCGCCGTCAGCGTCGTCTTGCCGTGATCAACATGGCCGATCGTGCCAACATTGCAGTGCGGCTTCGTACGCTCAAATTTCGCCTTCGCCATCGTGTCCTTCCCGGGTT
>CAZPMO010000242.1:0-5629 GCA_964587515.1 uncultured Rhodospirillaceae bacterium
TTGCTGACCACCCCCTGGCTGAGTCCCACCATGCGGCGCAGCATGCCGACAAACAGTCCCGAGAGCGGCAAATTCGACCATTCCGTATTGGCCGTCGTGTGGACCAGGACCAGCCAGCCGTTTTCGCGTTTTTCCGCCGTCACTAGCGGCGTGCCGTCGCTGAGCCGGACCCAGGTCTTGGAATCGAGGTCGATCGCGGGTTCGGCCAACACTTGGCGGCGAATGAAGATGTCGCCCGTCATATCGAGCCCGGAGAACGGGCTTGACTGATCGAACGGCGCGAGCGTCGCCGGGCGCGACCACGACATCATGCCGCCCAGAGCGCGACCGCCGCCCCTGAGCCGGACCGGAATCAGACCGCTGGCCGACTTGGCGAGCTTGGGGCCGGCGAACCGAATGATCAGCCCGCCCTTGGACATCCACTCGGACAGGCGGCGGACCTCGGCATCGCTCAACGTGCCGATATCGGCCAGCACCATGACCGAAATCTCGCGTTCCAGCAGCTTGGCGATGGTGCCGCGGCGCACCTCGCTGAAGGGTTTCAGGGCGCGTTCGAGGTAAAAGAGCGAGCTCAACAACGGCTGCCCCGCGGCGGCGGCATCGCCGGAAACAAGGCCTACGGGGCGCCGCCGCCAGCGTTCGTCGAGCAGGAAAACCGCGCCCGCACTGGTGTCGTTCTCGATCTCGACGCGGGTCACCGCGTTGCGCAGTTCGCCGGGCAGGTCGAGCCGGACATCGACGCGCGACTGACCATCGTCGAACGAAATGCGTTCGCGCGCCACCATGCGTCCGTCGCGCGCGCTGGCGCGCAGCCAGCGGCTGGATTTGCCGCGGCTTCCGGCCCGCACCACCGGGATGGTCAGCGCCGTCGCCTCGCCTTGCGGCGTCAGCAACAGCCACGCCGCATTTTCGGCGGGCCCCACCAGGACCTGGACGCTGCCGAAGGTCTGTAGCCGTTCGGCAAGCGATACGGCGTCGACATCACCGATACCGTCGGACAGCCATGCGGCATGCGCCGAGCCGGCAACCGGAAGATTCTCGATCGCGGCGAGGGCGGCGCGCCGGTCGGTCGGCCACGGCTTGGGCGCGAGCCCGCGCACCCGTTCGCGCGCGTCCGATGCGCGCAGCAATTCGCTGATTCTGATGGGCTCGTCCGGCGCGGCGCGCGCCGTCGCCAACACCCGCACCGGCCGTCCGCCTCGCTCCGCCCGGTCGATCAACCCTTCCATCGCGGCCTGTCGCGCCGGCCAGTTGGCGGCCGCCGCCCAGCCGTCGTCGACGACCAAAATCAACGGCCCCGATCCGTGCAGGGCGGCCCCCGGGTTCCATACCGGATGGGCGAGACCGACAAAGATCAGCAATGCGAGCAGCATGCGCAGCAGGATCAGCCACAGCGGCGTACGCGACGGCGTTTCCTCCTGCGTCCGCAGCGCCAGCAGCAGGCGAACCGCCGGGAAATCCAGCAGCCGGGGCGACGGCGGCGTGACGCGAAGCAGCCACCACAACACCGGCAGCGTCGCGGCCGCGGCCAGGAACCACGGGGCGGTAAAAGCAAAGGCGCCGAGCTGCAACATTTCCTAAACCACCGATTCCGACAGCGCGCCGTGCAGCGCCAGCAACGCGGTTTCGGGTGGCCGGTCGGTGCGGTGGACGGCGAAACTCCACCCGACCGAGCGCGTTAAATCCGTGAGGGCGCGGCGGTGGACCTCCATCAACGCGGTATACTCGGCGCGTACCATCTCAACCCGCCCGATCAGAGCCGAGCCCTCGCCCTCGACGCCCTCGAAACGGACGCGGCCGCTGAACGGCAGCGTCTCCTCCGCCGGATCGATCACCTGCACCAGATGGCCGCGCACGCCGCGCGCCGCATAGCCGCGCACCACGGGCCCGATGTCCTCGACCGGCGACAGCAGGTCCCCCACCATCACCAGCCGGCTGTAGCGCGGCAACGGCTCCAGCGGGGGCAGGCTGTCGGTTTCGGCCTCGGCGCCGCGCAGCAACGCTTCGCCGACCCGATTGATCACCGCGCGGCCGTTGCTGGGAGACATGCCGGTGCCGAGCAACGCCACCTGTTCGCCGCCGCGCACCAGCAGCGAAGCCAGCGCCAGCGTGAGAACCGACGCGCGCTCGCCTTTCTCAGGAAGTTCCCGTTCCGATCGGTAATGCATCGACGGCGATCCGTCGCACCACAACCAAACGCTTTGCGCCGCGTCCCATTCGGTTTCGCGCACGAAGGTGAAGCGGGATTTCGCCGATTGCCGCCAGTCGATGGCGTGCGCCGAATCACCGGGCTGGTAGCGACGGAATTGCCAGAAGGTGTCGCCCTGACCGACGCGGCGGCGGCCGTGGACGCCCTGGGCCACCGTGGCCGCGACGCGATCGGCCTGGACCATAAGCGGCGGCAGACGCGCGGCGGCCTGTTCCGCCTCGCGCCGGACACCCGCCGCGGTCGCCGACCGAACGGGACGGCGGCCAGGGAAATTCAGGCCAGGGGCGCGCACAGCCGATCGATGACATCGCCGATCGTGACACCGTCGGCGCGAGCGGCGAATGTCAGCGCCATGCGGTGGCGCAGCACCGGCGCCGCCAGCGCCAACACGTCGTCGATCGAGGGTGAAAGGCGACCGTCGAGCAGCGCCCGCGCGCGGGTCGCCAGCATCAGGGCCTGACTGGCGCGCGGTCCGGGACCCCAGGCGACATGGTTCTGCACCTCCGGAAATTGCGAGTCCTCGGGCCGGCCGTTGCGTACCAGGTCGAGGATCGCCTGGACCACGGCTTCGCCCACCGGCACACGGCGGACGAGCTGTTGCGCGGCGATCAGATCCTCGCCGGTCATGACCTGTTCGGGCGCTTCTTCCGTCGCGCCGGTGGTCGCGAGCAGCATTTCGCGCTCCGCCGCGCCGTCGGGATAGCCGACATCGATCTGCAACAGAAACCGGTCGAGCTGCGCTTCGGGCAGCGGGTAAGTGCCCTCCTGTTCCAACGGGTTCTGGGTCGCCAGCACATGGAACGGCGCGGGCAGCGGCTGGTATTTACCGGCCACGGTGACGCGGCGCTCCTGCATGGCCTGCAACAGCGCCGACTGGGTGCGCGGGCTCGCCCGGTTGATCTCGTCGGCCATCAGAAGCTGACAGAACACCGGCCCCTGGATAAAGCGGAACGAACGCGGTCCCGACTCGTTCTCCTCCAGGACCTCGGAGCCCAGAATATCGGCGGGCATCAGGTCCGGGGTGAACTGCACCCGCTTGTCGTCGAGACCCAGCACCGTGCCCAGCGTCTCGACCAGTCGCGTCTTGCCGAGGCCGGGAAAGCCGATCAGCAGCGCGTGACCGCCGGCCAGCAGCGTGATAAGTGTTTCGTCGATTACGTCTGTCTGGCCGAAAATTATCCGGCCAACGCGGTCGCGCGCCATCGTCATGCGATGGCCGAGCGTCTCGATTTCCGCCGCGAGGCGCGGCGATGCCTGCGCATCCGGGGCGGGGTCCGGGGTGAGGGAGTCAGTTTCCGTCACGGGCGCCTCGACTGATGAAAGGGTGTTCCATGCCGGATCCGTCCCTCGGTAGCCTCGAACGCAGCATTGGCGGCGACAAGACAAACCCCGAGCCCGGCGGGCAACAATTTTGCGGCGATATCGACATGCGTATCGGCCGGGACGGCACTTGGTTCTATCACGGTTCGCCAATCGGCCGCAAACCGCTGGTGAAGCTGTTCGCGGGCGTTCTCCACCGCGACGAGGCGGGCGATTACTGGCTCGAAACACCGGCCGAGAAGGCCCGTATTCGCGTCGATGACGCGGCTTTCGTGGCGGTTGAGATGATGGTTACGGGCGAGAACGAGCAGCGCAGCATCGAATTTCGCACCAACGTTGACGAAATTGTGACCGCCGACGCCGCGCATCCGATTCGAGTGGAGACCGATATGGAAACCGGCGAGCCGTCCCCTTATGTATTCATCCGCGACGGGTTGGAAGCGCTGATCTCGCGCGCGGTGTTCTACGATCTGGTGGAGCTCGGCGAGGAAAGAACGGTGGACGGCGAGGAAATATTCGGCGTCTGGAGCGCCGGCCGGTTCTTTCCCATCGGCCGCCTCGAAGAGGAATAAAGGAATAATGCGCGATCGCATCCGCAACGCATTCGATGGAAAACCCGACGCCGAGGAAGGCGAATCGTGGATCATGCGCGACGGCGATCCCGAAACCGTGGGGGAACTTACCCAGGCCGCCGTGCTGATTCCGCTGATCGACCGGGAAGGCGGCATGACGGTGCTGCTGACCCAGCGTACGGCGCATCTGAAATCCCATGCCGGGCAGATTTCCTTTCCCGGCGGCCGCGTCGAAGAGGTCGACGCCTCGCCCGAGGATACCGCGCTGCGCGAATCGGAGGAGGAGATAGGCCTGACGCGCGACCGGGTCGAGCTGATCGGGCGGCTGGTGCCGCGCCGCACCGGCACCGGGTTCCGCGTCTTCCCGGTGGTCGGGCTGATCGACCCGCCCGTATCGCTGGTGCCCGACCCCAACGAGGTCGCCGAGATTTTCGAGGTGCCGCTCGACTTCGTGTTCGATCCCGCCAACCACCGTTTCGAAACCCGCATCCATCGCGGCCTCGAACGCCAGTTCTACGTGCTGCCCTATGAAGGGTTCTACATCTGGGGCCTGACCGCGCGCCTGCTGGTCAATCTATCGGAGGTGGTCGGGCGATGAAGGCCGCGACCTGACCATGGACAGGGCGGGGAAAATCAAGCCCCAGCCGTGGATGGACGCGCCCACGACCCTGGCGGTGATCGCGGCGCTGAGCGCCGACGGCGCGCCGGCGCGGTTCGTCGGCGGCTGCGTGCGCGACGCGATCCTCGAACGCCCGGTCAAGGATATCGACATCGCGACGTCATCGACGCCCGAACAGGTAATCGCGCTGCTCGAGCGCGCCGGTATCCGCGCCGTGCCCACGGGCATCAATCACGGCACCATTACGGCGGTGACCGGCGGCGCCCATTTCGAAGTGACCACGCTGCGCCACGACGTTGAAACGTTCGGGCGGCACGCCCGCGTCGCCTTCACCGATGATTGGGAAGCCGACGCGGCGCGCCGCGACTTCACCATGAACGCCCTGTTCTGCGACCCCGACGGCACGCTCTACGACCCGACCGGCGGGCTGGACGATTTGAAGGCCGGACGGGTGCGGTTCGTCGGCGCGGCGCGGGAGCGGATCGAGGAGGATGTGCTGCGCCTGCTGCGGTTCTTCCGGTTCCAGGCCTGGTACGGCGTTGCGGCGCCCGACACGGAGGCGATCGAGGCCTGCCGCGAGATGGCCGACCGCCTGCCGATGCTGTCGGCCGAACGGGTGTGGGCCGAGCTGTCGCGCCTGCTGGCGGCGCCCGATCCGTCGGCCATGCTGGATCTGATGAGCGAGACCGGCGTGCTCGACCAGGTTTTGTCCGAGGCGGGCGACCGCGCGCGGCTGGCGCGGCTGGTGGCGCTGGAAAGCCGGCACGCCGTCGCCGCCGACGCGATCCGCCGGCTGGCGGCGGCGTTGGGCGGCGGCGCGGTGGATACGCGCGGGCTTGGCGACCGGCTGCGGATGTCGCGCCGCGACTGCGACCGGCTGGGCAAAATCCTGAAGAACGCCGGTCATAT
>CAZPMO010000243.1:0-5593 GCA_964587515.1 uncultured Rhodospirillaceae bacterium
TTGCCGGAGCCGTTGGGCCCCATGATGGCGTGCACCTCGCCGGCGCCGATCTCCAGCGAAATCCCCTTCAGGATTTCCTTGCCGTCGACGGTGGCGTGCAGATCGCGGATCGAAAGCATGCCCATGCTCAGCCGACACTCCCTTCAAGACTGACGCCGAGCAGTTTCTGCGCCTCGACGGCGAACTCCATCGGCAGTTCCTTCAATACCTCGCGGCAGAAGCCGTTGACGATCAGCGACACAGATTCCTCGGCGTCGAGGCCGCGCTGTTGGCAATAGAAAAGCTGGTCGTCGCTGATCTTCGACGTGGTGGCCTCGTGCTCGACCCGCGCGCCGGGGTTGCCGACCTCCAGATAAGGCACGGTGTGGGCGCCGCACTTGTCGCCGATCAGCAGTGAATCGCACTGGGTGAAGTTGCGCGCCCCCTCGGCGCCGCCCAGCACCTTCACCAGCCCGCGATAGGTCTGCTGGCCGTGGCCCGCCGAAATGCCCTTGGAAATGATGGTGGACGAGGTGTCGCGCCCGATATGGATCATCTTGGTGCCGGTATCGGCCTGTTGGCGGTTGTTGGTGATGGCCACCGAATAGAACTCGCCCACCGAGCCGTCGCCTTCCAGCACGCAGCTGGGATATTTCCAGGTGATGGCCGAGCCGGTCTCCACCTGGGTCCAGGAGATCTTGGAATTGCGTCCCTTGCAGATGCCGCGTTTGGTGACGAAATTGTAGATGCCGCCGACGCCGTTCTCGTCGCCGGGATACCAGTTCTGCACGGTCGAATATTTGATCTCCGCGTCGTCGAAGGCGATCAGCTCGACCACCGCGGCGTGCAGCTGGTTCTCGTCGCGCATGGGCGCGGTGCAGCCTTCGAGATAGCTCACATAGCTGCCCTCGTCGGCGATGATCAGGGTGCGCTCGAACTGGCCCGTATTGGCCGCATTGATGCGGAAATAGGTGGAAAGCTCCATGGGGCAGCGGGTGTGCTTGGGCACATAGACGAAGGTGCCGTCGGAGAACACCGCCGAATTCAGGGTCGAGAAGAAATTGTCGCCGGTCGGCACCACGGTGCCGAGATATTTGCGCACCAGTTCGGGGTGGTCGCGCACCGCTTCCGAGATCGGGCAGAAGATCACGCCGGCCTCTTCGAGCTTATCCTTGAAGGTGGTGGCCACCGAGACGCTGTCGAACACCGCGTCGACCGCGACGCCGGCGAGGATGGCGCGCTCCTCCAGCGGGATGCCCAGCTTCTCGTAAGTCTCCAAGAGCTTGGGGTCGACCTCGTCGAGGCTCTTGGGCGCGTCGTCGGGGTTCTTGGGCGCGGCGAAATAATACGCGTCCTGATAGTCGATCGGCGGGTAATCGACGAACGCCCAGTCGGGCTCGTCCATGGTCAGCCAGTGACGATAGCATCCCAGCCGCCAGTCCAGCAGCCATTGCGGCTCGTCCTTCTTGCCCGAGATGAACCGCACGATGTCCTCGTTCAGCCCCTTGGGCGCGAACTCGGACTCGATCTCGGTGACGAAACCGTACTTGTACTCCGCCGTCGCTTCGACGGTTTCGATGGCTTCGGTGTTTTCGGTCACGGCTCCACCCTCGGTCGCGTCGCGCCGGACTCGGCTCGCTCGCGCACCGGAAAAAGTTCCTGGAATTCGATCGGCGGCTGCGCCATCTCGGCCAAGGTCACGCCGCCCAGCGCCTCGGTCAGCGCCTCGTTGATGCGCCGCCAGTTGGTGCGGGTCGGGCACAGCGCCTCGATCTCGCACAGCGAGCCGTCGGCGTCGACGCAATCGGTCAGCGCGATGGGCCCCTCCACCGCGCCGATGATGTCGGCGACGGTGATGGTCTCGGCGGTGCGCGCCAGGGCATAGCCGCCCTTGGTGCCGCGCTGGGAATCCAGCAACCCGTCCTGAGCCAGCAGCTTCAACACCTTGGACACCGTCGGCACCGGCAGCCCGGTATTGGTGGCCAGTTCCGGCGCGGTGCGCAGCACGTCGGTCGCGCGCGCCAGCTCGGTCATCAGCAGCACGCCGTAATCCGCCATCCGGCTCAATTTGATCATATGGTCCCCCGCCCCGCGGGCGTCGGCTCAAAACCCAGCATCATATTCAGCACCAATCTGGTCTTGTTTCAAAAAATAGCTCATCTCCCCTCCAAGTCAAGCCACCCAGGCCAGAAAAAGGACGAAATCGGTCGATATGTTAGGAAATGAGGCTAAAACTATGAAATAAAGGGATTTATGGTTGGTTTTGCGGTTGGGGAATCTTGCCAAATTCTGGCGAAAAGCCCCGTCGATCGAATGATCAGCTTCCTTTTTGTGGTTAAAGGGGGGGTGTTAAGGGCCAACGATGCGGCATGACTGGAACGGGTTGCGAGTAATAACAATGCGGAGAATGCCGGGGAGGTATGCGAAACAGCAGAATATCCCGCCTTTTTCCTTCTTTATCTTTGCCAGTTTACTGTTTTTAACCAGCTTTAATTCTACGTTAACGAACTGTTATTAAACGGTTTATTTACGGTCGACCTCTAGGCTTATCGTGATATCTCCGAATGATGAAACATGGATGCTCGACATCACGGGAGAAACAATTTGTCCCTCCATTTTTACATCAGGTTTAAGCAAGCTTCTGAAGATGTACACCGAAACACTCCGCTATTGCGTTGCGATAGGTATTTTCTCTAGGCAATGGAAAAAGCATTCATGTCATGATATATTATGTTAGAAAGGTTCGGCAGCACTACCCAGAGGTGCAACAATCATGAAGTCTAGCAGCGAGATTAGGGATATGATCTTTGATGTTGGGTCAGTTTCGCTATCGGATTTGGCGGTTCGTGTTCTGACTGAATCAGATCCGTCCGATGCAAATATGCTGCAATTGGAACTCCACGATCTGAATGAAGAGTTATCGGAACTCAATTCAAAGGGTTTCATTGAAATCAAAGGAGCCCAGTCTTCCTTTGAGGGCTTTATTGATGGGATCAAAAGTCTAGAAATAGAAGTGGAAAATGCCGACCAGGAACCGAGTTCGATTCTTAAGAACGTATATGAATTTCTTAATAACAACCCGGAATTTGACAAAACTGAAGTAAATGTTACAGCGATGGGATTTTTAGAAACTCGTCGTATTAAATAATTGATGCAGTCCCGATGGTGACTGAGATATATATTTGGATATTTGTTGTCTTTTTGCTCTCCTCCATCGCTGCCTATATAGATATATACAGCTTTTTCAGTGAAAAAAAATTGGAATGGGACCAATTTTTGCTACACCATCGGCAGTAGTATTTATTCTCGCAAATGGGGCGATCGGTGCTGGTCTCGTGTATTGGGCGCTTACACAGCCCAACAGCCCAATCAATGCCGTCGTTCCTCTAAATGAAACGTGGCAAAAAGCGTTGGCTATCGGACTTGGTGTCCGAATTATTGTGAGAAGCCGTATTCTCGACCCAAGAAAAAAATCGAACAATCGGCGGCGATACAATTTATGATCATTTCAAAAACGTTACATTTTTTAAAACAAAACTAAAATGGGCATTGATACGAGATAATTTAGCTCTTAATTATGCGGATATTTTTCAAAGCAGAGATGATTTTAGCTCTTGGCTAGAGGATCAAGTAATTAACCTACTTACACCATTTCGCAGTGACAAAGAAATAGACCAAATAAAAAATGCATTTAAAGGATTCAACGAAAGATTTAATTCACCCAAAAAAATATCGAATATTGAACATTACGAGAAGATTATTTCCACTTAACACGACAGGAACTTTTCGGCATGCATGCGGGATGGCTCGATTCCGCGCCGGTGCCGCTAGGTTTGGCGGCTTCGACCATAGAGGGTGGGCCACATGTTGACCGTGCCGCCGTGGGTGAGTTGGGGTTGCGGAAAGTCGCGAGTGAATTACCTAAAGCCCCCCGAACCCCGCGAATTGGGGCGCGACATCTTCCATGAACCAAGTCACTTTCTCGCACACCCTGTATTCGGGCTTCAGCCCGGTGCTGAAATACAGCACCATCACCCCGCCTTTCCCCGGCCCGGAGAGATTTTGGATGACGGCGATGGCGTGTCGGCGCACCATGGGCGTGGTGGAGCAAGGGGGATGACGGCATGGCGGGCGAACAGGGTGGCGCTGGGCGGGGTGATTATCTGATCAAGGGCGGCGCGGTGATAACGGTCGATGCGGCGCTCGGCACTTTTCCCGAGGCCGATGTGCTGGTCCGCGACGGCGCGATCGAGCGGGTCGGCCCCGACCTGCCGGCCGGCGGGGCGGAGATCATCGACGCCAGCGACATGATCGTGATGCCGGGGCTGATCGATTCCCACTATCACATGTGGAGCGCGCTCGGCCGGAATTTCGTGTCGGACGGCGGGTTCAGCTATTTCCCGGCGAAATGGGCCACCGGCGCCCATTACGAGGCCGAGGATTATCATAACAGCGTGCTGCTGGGGCTGGCGGAACTGGCCGATGGCGGCGTGACGACGGTGCACAACTGGTCCCATAACAACCGGGGTCCCGCGCATGTGGACGCCGAATTGCGGGCGCATCGGACCTCCGGACTGCGGGCGCGCTATTCCTTCGGCCATCGCGACCGGATGCCGGTCGACGAGGTGAATTCGTTCGAAGATCTGGATCGCGTTCAGGCGGAATGGTTCGCAGATCAGTCCGCTTTTGACGGGCTGGTGCATCTGGGCGTCAATCTGCGCGGCATGACGCAGGCCAGCGGGCCGGTTTTCCATGCGGAAATGGAGGACATGCAGCGCCGCGGCCTGCCGGTATCAATCCATGCCAGCCAGGCCGCGCCCAATTCCGACGATGCGTCGGACCATGAAAGGCGCGGCTATCTCGGGCCGAACTTTCTGATCTGCCACTATATCGCGGCGACCGACGAAGACCGCGCCGCCATGGCGCGCACAAATACGCCGCTCAGCTTCGCGACCCATTCGGAAATGCGCCTCGGCTTCACGGGCGATCCGCGACGGGCGCTGATGAAAGCGCGCGAGGCCGGCATCACGGTGTCGCTGTCGTCGGACGCCACCTCGATCGCGCCGCCCAACATGTTCGAAAACATGCGCGTGACCTGGAACCTGGGAATCGCCTGGGAGGGCTCCGACACCGAAGGCCTGCCCTTCGTCGATTTCTGCGAAGCCATCGAGATGGCGACCATCAACGGCGCGGTGGCGCTGGGCTTGGGCGATGTCACCGGCTCGCTAACGCCCGGCAAGCGGGCCGACGTGATCCTGATCAGAACCAATGACCTCAATATCGCGCCGCTCGCCAACATCGAAACCACCGTGGTCCAGTCGGCGACGCCGGCCAATGTGGATACGGTGATGGTGGACGGCCGGCTTATCAAGCGCAATGGTCGCCTGGTGGACCTGGACGCGGCCGAAATCGTCACGCGGGCCAAGGAATCGGCGATGCGTGTCCGCAACGCCTCGGGCGGAATCCTGACGCCGGTCTGCGACGCCTGCGGCAACCCGGTGATCCGCGCGCCGTCGTGAGCGAATAAGGCGGCCCCCTCCCCCTTATACCAAGCTGCGCTGATCATGACCCACACGGCATGCTTCGAGACGCCGGCTTCGCCGGCTCCTCAGCA
>CAZPMO010000244.1:0-5575 GCA_964587515.1 uncultured Rhodospirillaceae bacterium
CCCTTATCGTTGCCGGGGCAATGTAACCGAGCCGGCCAAAACCGCAAAGAGGGGCGCATTCAGGTGAGCGTTTTCAATATTTCCCAGAGATTGGCCTTGCCCTCGAAGCCGATGCCGGGAAGATCGGGCGGCGTAATGAAACCGTCTTCGACGGTCGCGCCGTCGACGAACCCGCCATAGATCAGGGCCGGATCGGCGGCCGCCTCGTGACCGCCGAGCCCGAGCCCGGCGGCGGCGTGCAGCGCCAGCAGATGGCCGGCATGGGGCAGGCACTGACGACGCGACCAGCCGGCGGCCTCGACCATGTCGAGGATATGGAGATATTCGACCAGCCCATAGGAGAGCGCGATATCGAACTGCAGCAGATCGCGGTCGTGGCGCAGACCGGCGTAGCGCACCAGATTTCGCGCATCGGCCAGCGAAAACAGATTTTCGCCGGTCGCGATCGGCCCCGGATAACGCGCGCAGAGATCGGCCTGAAGCGCGAAATCGAGCGGATCGCCCGGCTCCTCGACCCAGGCGAGATCATAGGGCGCGAGCGCCTCGAGCCATTCGGGCGCGGTCTCGCCATCGAGCGCGGCATTGAGATCGACGGCGAGATTTTCGCCCGATCCCACCACCGAAAGCGCCGCCTCGACGCGCGCCATATCCTCGGCCAGCGACGCCGCGCCGATTTTAATCTTTACCCGCCGATAGCCGAGATCGAGATAGCCCATGATCTCGTCCTCAAGCCCGTCACCCGCGCGGTAATGCCCGCCCGAGGCGTAGACCGCGACGCGGTCGTCCGCCTCGCCGCCGTTGAAATGATCGGCCAGCAAACGCCAGAGGGGCACGCCGTCGGCCTTGGCCACCGCGTCCCAAATGGCGGTGTCGATCACGCCGACCGCGCCGGGGCGTTCGCCGTGGCCGCCGGATTTTTCGTCCCGCATCAGCGCGGCGCGCACCCGGAACGGATCGAGCCCGCCGCCGGCCATATCGACCAGCGTCTCGGGATCGGCCGCCTGCAGGCGCGGGATGAACCGTTCGCGCAGCAGCCCGCCCTGGCCATAGCGCCCGATCGAGCCGAATCCATAGCCGGTGACCTGCTTGCCTTCGAATACCGCGTCCGTCAGCACCGCGACCGCGCTCACCGTCATCTCGTCGAAACCGATGGCGGCCGAGCGCATGGGATCGCCCAGCGCGACCGTTCGTTCACGAATATCGAGTATCTTCATGCTGGTCCTTTATCGGCGATGGACAGCCCGCACGCCTGGGGCCACAATGATACCCGAGTTGACCGTAAAGGAGTGAACCGATGGCCAAACTTCGCCATATCGCCATGCAAGTGCCGGATCTCGAAAAAGCGGCGCAGTTTTATGAGAAGGTGTTCGGCATGGAGCGCATCGTCCGCGGCGACACGCCCTATGGCAACGCCCAGATGATGTCGGACGGGGTGATCAACCTCGCGCTGCTGAACTTCCCGGAGGGAACGATCGGCGGCAAGGGCGATCCCGACTGGGCCGGACTGCACCATGTGGGTTTCGTGGTCGACGATCACGACGAGACCGCCAAGCTGATCGAAGAGCATGGCGGCGAGTATTTCACGACCCTGCCCGACGGCATCGAGGGTCTGCAGGCCGAGGTGAAGTATAGGGACCTTAACGGCATCGTGGTCGACGTCGCCGAGCATCCCTGGCAGACCAAGCCCGACAAGTGACGACAAGGCCGGTCTCCGAATTCGTCATTCCCGCCACCGAGGGCCGCGCCGTCGAGTTACGGGCGGGTCAGGTGCTGCGCATCCACCAGATCGACGGCGGTCAGGTGGGCGATTGCGTTTTTTACAACGCCCATGATTATCGCGAGATGTTCCATATCGGCCAGAGCTGGGCGATCAACGGCATCCTCGGCACCGGCACGTCGAAAAGTTTCCGGCATTTCTATTCCAAGCCGCCGCGCGAGAACGTGATGCTGACGGTTCTCGAGGACACGGTGCGCAACCATTGGGGAAACATGGGCGGGCGTTGTTCGGCGCGGCTTTACGAGTTGCGCGACGGCATCGCCTCGGGCCACCGGTCATGTCAGGAGAACCTCACCGAAGCGCTGGCGCCTTATGGCCTCACGGGTGACGACATCTTCGATATTTTCAACGTTTTCATGAATGTCGATCTGCACGAGGACGGCAGCTTCACCATGAAGGGCTGCGAAGCGGGCGTTGACGATTATATCGACCTCAAGGCCGAGATGGACGTCCTCGCCGCCATTTCCGCCTGCCCCGCCGACACCTCACCCACCAATAACGGCCTCAGCGCCCCGCTCGGCGTCAAGATTTTCGAATAGTACTCTATCCCGCTTCGGCGAGCCGGCGGTGCTGGTCGAGGATGTCGGTCAGCGCGTCGGGGTCGCCGCGGCCGAGGCCGCATTCGGCGCTGATGCCGGCGACGGTGTGGTATTTGCGCGCGGCGGCGAGCTTGGCCGTGTTGCCGGCCGCGTCCCCCTCATGGATCAGCCCGAGATAGAGCGCGGTGCCATCGGGCAGGGCGAGATCGGTCAGCGGGCGAAAATAGTCGTCGTCGTCGCGGTCCTTGAGCACCGGCATGTGGATATATTTCAAGGGGCGCGAGACCGCGCCAACGATGCCGTTGGCCATCTCCACCAGGACGCCCATGTCCTTGGGCAACACCAAATGCTCGTCGGCCGGGCTGCCGTAGCACAGGTGATAACCGAGGTCGATGCCGGCCGGCACCATATCGCCGATGCCGCCGAGCGACGACACGATTTGATCCTTATAACCGGACGGCTGATCGAAATAGCCTTCCCACATCAGCACTTCCTGGCAGACGTCCCACTGATAGGAAATCTGGTCGTGCGGCAGGGTCGCGGCGATGCGCCCGAACTCCTGGGCGAGATGGGCCGTATAGACCGGCAGGAAGGCGTCATAGGCCTTGATTGAGATGAAGTTGTAGGTGATGGCCAGCGGCGTCGCCATGCAGATCTGGTATCTGACCTCCTCGGGGATTACGCCTTCTTCCTTGAGCCGGCGGAAGTCCTCGAAATTGCGGATCGCATCGTCGGCGTAGCCGGTGTTGAACGTCACCGAGGCCGGATCGACGCCGTCGCGAAAGCGCAGCCGCGCGACCTCATACACCACCTTGCCGTCCCACTGGGTAAAGGGGAACGGCGCCATGGTCGGGTCGATCTCAAGATCGGGATGCGCCTTGAGTTGGTCGTTGATAAAGCTGATCCAGCGGGTGCGCCGGCCTGTTTCGCCGTCGGGAATGCGCTCCATATGGCCGCCCAGCGTCTCGCCCAGCGTGCGAAACACCGTCGCCGCGTCGCTCAGCGGCAGGCTGCCCACCATGTGGACGATGGGTGCGCTCATGGGATCCTCCCTCGTTCAACTTTCCCGAGGGGGAGTGTGTGACGGGAAGGCCCCTTTTTCCAGCCCCGTTTTTCAGGCCGATGTATCGATGGTGAAAAGCGCCTGGGTCTCGCGCACATCGCGCAGCGCGTGGCGGCCGAGCGGAATCAGCTTGTCGGCGCAGGCGGTTGCCGCCGCGGCAAAGGTCTCGGAGATCAGAAAATGATGGCCGAGCCCTTCGCACAGCGCCTCGATGCGGTTGGCTTCGTTGACCGCCGGCCCGATGACCGTAAAATCCTGACGGTCGGCGGCGCCGATATTGCCGTAGAGCACATCGCCGAGATGCATCGCGATGTCGAGCGGCATCACCGGTTCGCCTGCCGCGGCGCGATCGACGTTGAGCGCCGCGACCCGATTCATGGCTTCGTAGCCGGCCTCCAGGGCATCGCGGCATACGGAATCGTTCGGCCGTCCCGCGAGATCGAAGGTCGCGAGCAGCCCGTCGCCGAGAAATTTCAGGATCTGGCCGCCGCGCTCTACGATGGGCGGCAGGATCTGCTCGAAATAGCTGTCGAGCATGGGCGCCAGCGCGGCGCGATCGACGCTGTCGGTGGTGCTGGTGAAATCGCGGAGATCGGCGTAGAGAAGCACCGCGCGGATCACGTCGAGCGAGCCGCGCCGGATATCGCCGCGCATGATGCGCCGTCCCGCGTCGGGCCCGACATAGGTGTCGAGAACGTTCTCCGCGACCTCCTCGGTCAACAGCGTTTTCGCGGTCAGCGCGAGACGCGGCAAGAGGCGTTCAAGGATCGCGATATCGTGGTCGGAAAAACCGCCGGCCCGGTCGGTGGTCCAGCTGCTGATCAGCCCGGTCTCCATCGACTGGACGCCGCCGAGCGAAAATTCGATCACGCGGGCGTAATATTCGGTCATGCCCTCGGCCGCGAGATCGGCGAGGATGGCGAAATCGATCTCCGCCTCGGGTCCTTCGAGACGGCGGCGGAATTCGAATTCGCGGGTATCCAGCATGTGGCGGATGGTGCTGCGCTGCCAATCGGAATTCACGTCAGAGTCGATGGAAAAACGGGTGCTTTTCATCTGGCCGCCGCGCTGCCAGATGAAGGTTTCCGCGTCGACACTGGGGTGGAGCGTGCGCATGGCCATCATGCCACGATGAATGTTCACCCCGGCCGCTTCGAGCCGCAGACAGAAGCCGGACAGAATCGATTCGAAATAGGCGCCGACCAGCCCCTGATCGATCAGCCAGTTACTGATTTCCTGGATCACCTCGGCGTCGCGCTCATCCGTAGCCGCCGCCGACAAAATATCGATCCCCGTAGACACGCCTGTTCCCTCGACAACGCCATACACATACGATGACGTCTTCTATATGGGGAAGGAGCCCGCGATGACAACGAAGGCGTATGAAACGGTGCTGGTGGAGAAGGACGACGGCATCACCTGGGTGACGCTCAACCGTCCTGAAAAGCGCAACGCGATGAACCCGCAGCTCCATTTCGACATGGTCGAGGCGCTGACCTGGCTCAACACCGACGACGAAACGAAAGTGCTGGTGCTGACCGGCGCCGGCCAATCCTGGTGCGCCGGCATGGATTTGAAGGAATTCTTCCGCGAACTCGACGACAAGCCGGTCGAGCGCGCCGCCGCGCGCGACGCCGACCGGCGCTGGGGCTGGTACGGTCTGACCCGGTTTTCCAAACCGACCATCGCGATGGTCAACGGCTATTGCTTCGGCGGCGCATTCACGCCACTGATCGCCTGCGATTTCGCGATCGCCGCCGAGGATGCGACTTTCGGGCTCAGCGAGATCAACTGGGGCATCCTGCCGGGCGGGCTGGTCTCGAAAGTGGTCACCGAGGTTCTGACCTATCGCAAGGCGATGTATTACGCCTGCACCGGGCGCACCTTCGACGGCAAGGAAGCCGAGGATATCGGGCTGATCACCAAGGCGGTGCCGGCCGACAAGCTTCGCGAGGAAACGATCGCGCTGGCCCGCGAGCTGATGGAGAAATCCCCCACGGTCCTACGCGCGGTGAAGGAAGGCATGCGCGCGGTCACCCATATGAGCGTCGACGAGGCCTACGAATATCTCGAGGCCAAGCAGGAACAGCTCCGCTTCCGCGACGCCCACGGCACCCGCGCCCGCGGCATCGAGGAGTTCATCGACAAAAAGACCTACCGCCCCGGCTTCCAACCCGTCGGCAAGGGGTAGGCGTC
>CAZPMO010000245.1:0-362 GCA_964587515.1 uncultured Rhodospirillaceae bacterium
GCGCCGTAATCAGCCACCTGCGCCTGGTTCGGCGCGAAATGCGGATCGGACGTTCCCTGCTGCGTCTCGCGGTGGTGGCCGATGTCGTCACCGATTCCGCCCACCAGGGCCGTGGGAACGCACGGACCGCCATCGACATCGCACTCGAAGCCGCGCGCGCCGCCCGCTACCACCTCGCGATTCTCTTTACCGATCTGCCCGATTTCTTCGCCGGCGAAGGTTGGAGCGCGTGGTCGCAGCCCCGTTGCACCATTACCCCGACATCGCTGGAGATTCCGGCCGCCGCGGATCAAGTTCGCGAATTCCGGCCGGATGACCTCGGTGCGGTAGTGGCCCTCCACGGGCACCACGGATCGGCGTTT
>CAZPMO010000245.1:372-5530 GCA_964587515.1 uncultured Rhodospirillaceae bacterium
GGGCCCCCTGGCGCGTACGATTGGCTGGTGGAAGGCCGATCTCGAACGGAATTCATCGGCCGGTGAAGCGCTGGTCCTTGAAGTCGATGGCCGGATCGTTGGCTACGCCCGGGCCCGCGCCCACCGGCGGCGCCCGGAAGAGTTCGCCATAGTCGACCTCGCCGCCCTTGACGACTGCGGTCAGCGATCACTACTCCTCGAACTCATCCGCCGGGCCCGCCGGGGCGGCTTCTCCAGCGTAACCGTGCAGGGCCCGATCGCCGGCCGCCTGGCAGCGGTCGCCCCGGAATTGGGCCGAGTGGCCGAGCTCCGCCGGGACAAGCGCACGATGTTCAAGTTGATCAACCTGCGACGGCTCGTCCGCGCCCTCATACCCGAATTCGAGGCCATCTGCGGGCGCGACGGGCTGTGTGAGGATGGCCAGGTCGACCTGCTGGTCGGCCATCTCGCCGCCGAATTCAGCGCAAGCGCCGGCAAGTTCGACGTCACCGCGCCCCGATCGAACAAGCCGAGCTTTCTGCAGCTGTCCGAAGGCGACTTCTGGCGCCTGCTTTTCGATGGCCGGGTGCCCCCGACGGCGCCCGCCCCCGCGGCCGCGATGCTGGGAACGCTGTTTCCACAGCGCGAGTTCGCGTTCTGGCCGGCGGATGAACCCTAGGCGTCGGTGATGTCGAGGTACTCCCCGAGTACCCAACCGCCCTCGTCCAGCTGGTACCAGGTTTCGCCATCCACCACCTGGGTGACACCGGTCAGATCGACTTCCTGACCATCTTCCAACCCGCTGATCCGTTCGCTTTCGATATCCGCTTCCTCGCGTACGTTGAGTCCGCCTTCGGCGACGACCGTCCCCTTTAGCGGCGTCGGCGTAGCCGTGGCCGCCGGCGTCGGCCGGGGCGTGAATTCGCCTGAGGGCGACGGAATCGTAATCGTCTGGCCGACCTGGATCGCGTCCGGGTCGTCGATCTCGTTGAACTCCGCCAACTCGTCAGTGGTCAGCCCGTTGGCCTCCGCAATCTCCGAAAGCGAGTCCCCGTCCTGGATTTCGTAGTCGCGCGGCGCGGGAGTGGCCGTCGCGGTGGCAGTAGCCGTGGGCGCCGGAGTCGGCGGCGGCAGTGGCGTCGCCGTCGCCTCGGGAATCGTCGGTGGCGAAGGCGTCGGCGAGTCGGCGCCGGCCGGTCCCGCCGTGATCACCTCGGGCGTCGGCACGTCGAGCACGCGACTGCCGCCGGCCTCTGGCTCATCGGGGTCGGATCCGCCGAACACATTGACCAGCAGCACCACGATCAGCGCGACCACAATGACTGGAAGTGCGAGGAAGGTAAGAAAGAGCCGGTATCTGCGAATTTCGCCCATCAAGCGCCCCGGAATAAGTCAGCCGTAACACGTCTGACCCTGCCTGCAGCCCGGCCCGTTGGAAGCCTGGACCTTCCGCAGCCTCCCTCAGGCGGGGTCCGTCCAGGCAACATGTTAGACGATCAACGCCCTTTTGGGGCCGCTTTCATGAAGAACCGCTAGCCGAATCGCTCTTCCGCGAAAGGTTCGCCACGCATGTGATAGCCGTTGCGCTCCCAGAATCCGGGCGAATCGGCTGCCGAAAACTCGATCCCGTTCACCCATTTCGCGCTCTTCCAGGCGTACAGGTGCGGCACGATCAGCCGCACCGGGCCGCCGTGCTCGGCGCTGAGCGGAGTACCGTTGCGCTGAAACGCCAGCAGATTCTCCGCCCGCAAGAAGTCATCGAGCAGCAGATTCGTCGTGTAGCCGCCCTCGCAATGCACCATCACCGCGCGGGCCTCCGGTCGCGGCTCAACCATCTCCATCAGCGCCGCCACCGGCACCCCCTCCCAATCGTTATCCATGAGGCTGAAGCGAGTCACGCAGTGAAAATCGGCATGGACCGTCGCTGCTGCGATCGCCCGAAACTCCTTGAGATCGAAATCCAGTTCCCGCTCCACCAGCCCGGTCACCGAGATCCGCCAATCGGCCGCGTCTTTGGACGGGGTCGGGCCGTGAGTCAGCACCGGCCAGTCCTCTACGATGTGCTGCCCCGGCGGCAGTCGGTCCGCGAACTGCTCCGCGAGATCCAGCTGCCGCTCACGTCTTGAAGATGACGAACCGAACATACCTGCTCCCTGCTAGATCGGGCTTCGGGGCGCTTCGCCGGAACCGCAGCCCACCATATCGATTGCGACAATCATCCACCCTCTGCCGGTCTGGCCGAAAACCGGAAATCGCCCGCCCGACCTACGGAACCCGAAACGCAACCTCTTCCGCCTCGGCCCGGTTGCCCGCCTCGTCAATCGCCACCGCCCGCACTACGTGGTTGCCAGGCACCGAGGCCCACACCACCTGATAGGGCGCCGCCACCGCCGTGCCGACAAGATTGCCATCAATGAAGTACGCCACCGACTTGATCCCCAGGTTGTCCGCCGCCTCTACGTTCAGCGCCACCTGGCCCCGCGGCAGCGTCGCCCCCGCTTCGATGCCGACCAGTTCAACCGTCGGCGCCGCGTTGTCGACCGCGAACTGCCGGAACGCCAGTTCCTCCCCGCCACCCTCACGTTGAACCGTCAGCCGCAGCGTGTACACCCCGTCGCTCATCTGAATTGTGTCCACCGCGCCCAGCTGCACCCGATCGCGCGCGTCACCGTGCGGGCCGGCGATGCGTCCCCACTGGGTCGGGCTCACGCCCTGGCCAATCTCCAGCACGAAGCTGACGAAGCCCTCCCCGTGCGCGCTGCCAATAATCTCCAGGATGCTTCTTACCTGCTGATTCTGGGCCGGCACCGCGATTGCCACGTTGCCCAGCGGCGTCGGCGAATCCAGCGCCGTCGCGAATTCCTCCGGGGGCAGGTAGAACGGCGAATCCTCGTCCTGTTCCGCCTGCCAGTCGGCCGCCTCCGGCGGCAGCACCGGGTACACCTCCACCACCACCTCTTCCGGCGGCGTCGCCGGCCCCGCCCGCTTGCCGCTCGGCTCGTGGATGCGAATCGGCTGGTGGTAGTAGTCGCGACGCTCCGGCACCGTGCCCGGGATGAAGTACTCGGTAATCGTCTTCGGCGTGTATTCCCCCGGCACCAGGCCCGAAACCGGGTCGATCTCCGCGCTCACCAGTCCGCCCGGCCGCGCGAACGGGGCCTCCGGAAGCCCGCGGTGCGCGATTTCCATGACTTCGTTCCAGATCGGCCCCGCGCCCTTCGCTCCGCTGACCTCGTCCATCTCCGTCCGATCCGCGTTCCCCACCCACACCGCCACCACCCGCTGCGGCGTGTAGCCGACCGTCAGGGAATCACGAAAGTCGTTGGTCGTGCCCGTCTTCACCGCCGCCGCCCGGTCATCGAGCATCAGGGTCTGGCTGCGTCCGAAGCCGAGTTCCCGGGCCACCGGGTCGGCCAGGATGTCGGTGATCTGGAACGCCAGTTCCGCGCTCAGCGCCCGGGTACCCACCGGCGCCCCGGTCTCCTCCACGACCTCGCCCTGCGAATCCACGATCCGCACGATCGGGTTCGGTTCGATCCGCAATCCTCCGTTGGCGAAGACCCCAAACGCCGCCGCCATATCCAGCAGCCGCACCTCCCCCGAGCCCAGCGCCAGCGCCGGCCCGAACCTCTCGGTGCCGCCTTCAAGCCTCAGGCCCAGTCTTTCCGCCGTATCCAGGGTCTCGGCGATGCCGGCGAATATCTGCGCCTTCACCGCCGGAATATTCAACGAACTCCCCAGCGCCTCCCGAAAACGAACCGGCCCATGAAACTCCCGGTCGTAGTTCTCCGGCTCGTAGTCCTCCTGGCCGGGGATCGGGATGATGGTTTCGAGGTCCATCAGGATCGTCGCCGGCGTGTAGCCCGAAGCCAGCGCCGTCACGTAGGTGATCGGTTTGAACGAACTACCCGGCTGGCGCGGGGCGATCGCCATATTCACCTGTCCGTCGATCGCTTCGTCCCGGAAATCGACGCTCCCCACCATCGCCAGGATCTGGCCCGTCGCCGGGTCCAGCACCACCACCGCCGCGTTGCGGGCCTCCAGATCGGTCAGCGTCGCGATGTGCTCCCCGGCAACCCGCTCCGCTTCCGCCTGCAGCTCCAGCTCGATCGTGGTTGTGATCCGCCAACCCTTCCGCGTCCAGCCCGCCCCGTAGCGCTCGTTGAGATAGTCGACCACGTAGTTGAAGAAGTGCGGCGCCGGCCCGATCTCCGTCTGCGGCAGGCGGTACACCAGGTCCTCCGCCTTCGCCGCGTCGGCCTGCTCCGCGGTGACGAAGCGGTTCTTCGCCATCAGATCCAGGACGTTGTGTTGGACCCGGGTCGCGATGGCCTCGTCCACGATCGGATTCTGTGTCGAGGGCGCCCGCGGGATTCCCACCAGCATTGCCACCTCGGCCAGCGTTAGCTCCTCCAGATCCCGATCGAAGTACGTCCGCGCCGCCGCCGTGATCCCGTAGGCCAGGTTGCCGTAGTTGTTCTGATTCAGGTACAGCGCCAGGATTTCGTCCTTCGACAGGCTCTGGGTCAGCTGGTACGCCAGCACCACCTCCTTGAGCTTCCGTTCCACGCTCTGCTCCGGGCTCAGCAGCGTGTTCTTGACCACCTGCTGCGTAATCGTGCTGAAACCCGAAACGATTGCCTGGCCCTGCAGGTTCAGCCACACCGCCCGCACAATCGCCCAGAAATCAACCCCCGGGTTCTCGTAGAAGCTGGAATCCTCCGAAGCGATCACCGCGTCCTTGACCAGTTGCGGAATGTCCTCGGCGGCCACCAGTGTGCGGCGTCCCTCCGAGGCGATTTCCCCCAGCCGGGTACCGTCGGCCGAGTAGACCGATGAGTTCTCGAAGAGCGATTCCTCGAACGTCGCCACCGCCCGCACGTCGGGCAGGTCATCGAACAGAATGCTCGTCGCCGCCAACGCGGCCGAGCCGCCCAGAAAGGTCGCGAAGGCCAGCACCGCGATGACCGCCGTCAGCCCGGCCACCGGGATCGCCGCCAGCGCCAGCCATAGCCCCAGGCGCCCGCGGCGCCGTCGGCGTTTCCTCTTTAGCGATCTCCGCATGTCCGCCTATTCTTGCAGCATCGGACCCGGTTTCCAGTCCCGATCCCGATTTCCAATTCTCAAAGGTTGGCCAGTTCTTGTCCCCGAGCCCGCAAACAGTTGAACGAGCCGATCG
>CAZPMO010000246.1:0-5438 GCA_964587515.1 uncultured Rhodospirillaceae bacterium
GAAGTGACCATGACCCAAATCACCATGTAAGAGCGCACCCGGATCCTGATCGAGGAACTGGGTATCTCCGAAGAGGCGGCGAACGCCGCGCCGCCGGACGAAAATTAGGGCCTCGGGCCCATTTCACCGGAAAGCGTGAACAGCCGGTCCGTCTTCGACGCGGGCTTGATGGTGAGCGTGCCGACACCGTTCATTCCCGCGAAACCACCCGACCCGCTGACCAGCGCCCAATGTCCGTAATCGGTCAATTCGGGGCACGCCTTTCACGTTTCGGTGAGACGCCCCACAGGGCGGGTCACTGATGTCCAATGGAAAGATTTGAGGCGGGAGAATTTTGATGGATAATTGGGACTGAAGGACAACCGCTCTCCTTGATCGATGGAGGTAAGCCGCTGCGTAATCCAAAGCTCGTCGCCGCGCTGGTCATCGCATACGCGTTGTTCGAATTGGTGCCAGGGGCGGGGCTGTCCAAGATTGCCGCGCCCTTCCTGCGGCTCGAGCCGGCTGGGCTGGAGGGGCTCGCCTTCGCGCTTCTGAATTCGTTTTCCCTGGCCTATCTGGTTGGTGGCGTCGCGCTGTTGATCCGGAAGGTCTAGGGGAAATGGGTCATCGTCATCGCGGCGATCTTGCGGGCGAGCGTGGAGACCGTCGTTTCGGGTATCGGCGCATGGGCCCTCGCCGGCGAACTCGGCGACCGACCGGACGCAACGTCGCTACTTTATGTCATGGGCTCCACCATTGTATTCGGTATCGCCGTGCCGGCGGTGATCGCATTTCTCGCCTGGAGGGTGCGTTTCGATACCGTCCCGGCGGCCGAGGCAACACCGGGCGCGCCCTTGCCCGCCGGGGCCGGGCTGGCGCGCCCGCGTCCCTGGTTCTGGTCGGTGATCGCCTGGGGCTCGGTGCTGCCCCTGCTGACCGGTCTTTGGGTCTGGATCGATCTGAGCGCCGCCGGCAAACCGGTGCTCGACATAAACCCCATGGGCAAGGACTGGGATCAGCTCCTGTCGCTGGCGGGTTATATGGCGTATGCCATGGTCATATTCGGGTCTCCTTATTTTATATTCGCCTTCTTCCTTCGATCGAAATTGAGACGTTCGGCGGCCGATCCGGCGACGCAGACGCCCGTCCTTCTGTGGTCGATCGCCAGCGGGCTTCTCGCGCTGAGCGTCACCATGGCCCTGATCATGAACGTGCTCTGGAGAAGCCCAGAAATGATGGGCTTCCTGATCTTTTTATTCCCGTTCTACGTGCTGGCGCCCGCCGCCATCACGACTTTTGCCGGCATGAAGGCGGGCGAGGTGATCGGCAAGCGCATTACGCAGCCGAGGGGGTGGTGAGCATCGAGTGCCAACCCTTGCCCCCACCCTCTCGCGGTGCCAGCATGCCGCGATGTTCTTGCGCAATAGCTGGTATGTGGCGGCGTGGGACCGCGAAGTGGGGCGGGAACCGCTGGCGCGCACCTTCCTGAACGAACCTGTGGTTCTGTACCGCACCGAAGACGGCCGCCCCGTCGCGCTGGAGGACCGCTGCTGTCATCGCAATTTGCCGTTATCCAAGGGCGCGCTCGAAGGCGATCGACTGCGCTGCGGCTATCACGGGCTCGCCTTCGATCCCACCGGCGCCTGCGTCGAGGTGCCGGGCCAGACCGCCATTCCGCCCGAAGCGCGCGTTCGGTCCTATCCGGTGGTCGAGAAATGGGGCTGGGTGTGGATCTGGATGGGGACGCCGGAACGCGCCGATGAAAGCCTGATCCCCGACTGGTGGTGGTGCGATCATCCCGACTGGGCGTGCGCGCGGCCCGACCCGCTTTATATCAGGTGCGATTACCGGCTGATCGCCGACAACGTGCTTGACGTGACCCACCTCGCCTATGTCCATCAATCGTCCATCGGCAACGCCGCCATCAACCAATTCCCGGTCGAGACCGAGCGCGAAGACGGCCTGGTGCGCATGACGCGCTGGATCCTCGATTGCCCGCCGCCGCCCATGTACAAGGCTGCCGGCGGCTTTGCCGGCAACGTGGATCGCTGGCAGATCGTCGAACACGTCCCGCCGTGCTTCTCGGTCAATCACGCGGGCTGCGCCGAGCCCGGCAGCGGCGCGCGCGAGGGCGATTTCAGCCAGGGCATCGAGCTGAAGGCATTGAGCGCGCCGACGCCGGAGACCGAAAACACCACGCATTATTTCTTCGCCTTCCCGCGCGCCTTCGCGCTGGGCGACGCCGCCATGGACCGGGTGTTCGCGGTCGACATGGTCGACGTATTCCGCGAGGACGTGGCGGTGCTGGAAGCCCAGCAACGCATGATGGAATGGAAACCCGACGCGCCCAGCATCGACATCAATGTGGACGCTGCGCCGATGGCGGCGCGGCGCATGCTGGCCGAGATGATCGCCGCCGAACGCGTTGCGGATTGATGATTTGGCGATAAAATCGGCGAAATCCATTTCCAGATCGGCCACGCAAGGAGGAAGAAGCCATGGAAAGCCGCGTCGCGCGTATTCACGAATATGGCGGGCCGGAGGTGTTGAAGATCGAGACCGTCACCCTGCCTGACCCCGGCCCCGGCGAGGTGGTGCTGCGTCAGGAAGCCGCCGCCATCGCATTCGCCGACACGCTGATGTGTCAGGGCCAATACTGGCTGAAGCCGCCGTTGCCGACGGTGCTGGGGCTGGAAGCCGCCGGAACGGTCGCCGCCGTCGGCCCCGGTGTCGAGGATTTCGCGCCGGGCGACCGCGCCGCCTACATGTTCGATATCGGCGGTTACGCCGATGCGCGCATTATCGCGGCGGAGAAACTCTATCGACCGCCCGCGGACCTCGATGCGAAGACCCTCGTCGCGACCTTCCTGCGCGGCATGACGGCGCAATATCTGTTGCGCCGCATTTATCGCGTCGAAGCCGGTGAAACGATCCTCGTCCATTCCGCCGCCGGCGGCATGGGCAGCCTGCTCGCCCAATGGGCCAGCAAGACCGGCGCGACGGTGATCGGGACCGTGGGCTCTCCCGAAAAATTCGCGCTGGCGCAAGAAAGCGGCTGTTCGCACGTGATCGACTATGCGACGGAGGATTTCGCCGATCGGGTGCTTGAAATCACCGGTGGCCAGGGCGTGCCGGTCCTGTTCGACGCGGTGGGCGCCGACACCTATGACGGTAATATCCGCTGCCTCGCGTCGCGCGGCTGGTTCATCAATTACGGCCACGCCTCGGGCCTGTTGCCGCCGATCGATGCGATGGAGCTCAACAAGAAGTCGCTGATATTCACCAAGGCGTCCATGAAGGACTTCACGATAACCCCGGAAGAGCGCGCCGCGATGACCGCCGAAGTGGTCGCCGCCATCGCCGACGGCACCATCAAGGCTCATATTTCCCGGGCATTCGATCTCGCCGATATCGCCACCGCCCACGCCGACATGATCGCGCGGCGCACGACGGGAGCTACGGTCGTAACGTTCGCGGGATAGGGCGTGTCATGGGTGAATTCGAGGAATTTGGAGACGCCGAACGGGCCGGATGGACCGACCGGGACGTCGCCGCGAACTATGTTGCGCGATTCACCGATGCGGCGGATCAGGCAATGGAAGGAATGATCGCTTCCGTGTCGCCCGAGCGCGGGCAGGCGGTGCTGGATCTCTGCTGCGGTCACGGCGCCATGACCTCGGCGCTCTGCGATCGGGGCTGCAATGTGACGGGCCTGGATTTTTCGGCGGCCATGCTTGCGCATGCCGCGCGTCGCGCGCCCGAAGCGCAATTCAGGGAGGGCGACGCCCAGGCCCCGCCTTTCGACGATGCGAGATTCGACGTGATCCTGTCGAACTGCGGGATCATGCACTTGCCCGATCAGTCGCGCGCGCTGGCCGAGATACGGCGCATGCTCAAACCCGAGGGAACTTTCGCGATGACGGCCTGGTACGGGCCCGATGTCTCAGCTTCGTTTCGCATCGCCTTTGGCGCCATGACGGCGCACGCCGACCCCTCCGTGGGCGCTCCGGCACAGCCGGACTTTTTCCAGTTCGCACACCGCGACGCGGCCGAAAAAAATGCTCGGAGAGGCCGGCCTCCATGTGGTCACGCACGACACCGTCGATTGCGTCTGGCATCTCGACTCGCCCGGACAACTCTACGAAATATTCGCCGAAGCCACGGTGCGCATGGCCATGCTTCTTTCGGCGCAATCTGCCTCGGCGGTCGAGGCGATCCGACGGGATATGACGGATGCCGTCGCTCGCGACCATGAAGTGGACGGAGGTTACCGGGTACCAATGCCGGCCGCCCTCGTTATCGCGCGGAACTGATCGGACGCCTTGACCGGAACGGCCAACCGATGCAATTGAACAGGGCGCGACTGGTGGGCAAAATCGATCCGGGCGCGAAACAGTAATTTCGAGCGTAAGGGAAAGAGCATTATGGGACAGAACGGGGTTGGGCAACCGGTATCGCGCGAGGAGGATCCGTACCTGCTGCGCGGCGCGGGGCGCTATGTGGATGATGTCCGGGTGATGGGGACCACCTTCGGCGTCGTGCTGCGCTCGCCCCATGCTCATGCTTCCATCCGTTCGATCGACGCGCGCGCCGCGAAAGCCGCGCCGGGCGTGCTGCTGGTGCTGACCGGCGCCGACGACGCGGTGATGGCGCTCGGCGTCCAGTCGCCGCGCATGCCGCGCAAGAGCCGCGACGGCTCGCCCGCCTTCGTGTGTCCACAATTCACCCTGGCGCGCGACCGGGTGCGCTATGTGGGCGATTACGTGGCCTTCGTGGTGGCGGAAACGCTGGCCCAGGCCAAGGACGCGGCCGAGCTGATCGAGGTCGATTACCAGGAACTGCCGGCCGTGATCTCTATCGAGGACGCGGTGAAGTCGGACGCGCCGCTGCTGTGGGACGAATGCCCCGGCAACGAAGCCTATTTCCACGAGGGCGGCGACAAGGCGGCGGTCGATGCCGCCTTCGCCCGCGCCGACCACGTGGTGACGCACAGGATGGTGATCAACCGCATCACCACCAACTCCATGGAGCCGCGCGGCTGCCTGGCCGATTACGACCCGCACGAGGACCGTCACATATTGCGCTGCACGGTGCAGGCGCCGCACCGCATTCGCGGCATCCTGGCGACCCAGATCTTCAAGCTGCCGGAATCCAGCTTCCGGGTGGTCGCCGACAATGTCGGCGGCGGCTTCGGCATGAAGGGCGGCTGCTATCCGGAATATGCGTTGTCGGTGCTGGCCGCGAAGCTGATCCGCCGGCCGGTGAAGTGGATCAGCGAACGCGGCGAAGGGCTGCTGAGCGACGAGCAGGCGCGCGACAACGTCACCGAGGCCGAGCTTGCCCTCGATGCCGACGGCAAGTTCCTCGCCCTGCGCGTCAGCACCATCGCCGCGGTGGGCGCGCACAACAATTCCGATCGCAGCTCCGGGCCGCAAATCCAGAATCTCGGCGTGCTG
>CAZPMO010000247.1:0-5353 GCA_964587515.1 uncultured Rhodospirillaceae bacterium
CGCGCCGTCCTCGACCGCCATGGCGACGCATTCAATTTAGCGTTTATGGGTTAGTCGCGTCGGACGCCGGTCTCCGTGCGCTCCCCGGCCCCGCCCGGCCAGCCCGTGGGCGTGTGGCTGGCGGTGCGGAGGCGTTGTTTGGTCATCCAGGATGATTTGTGCGCGAGGTCGTAGACCCAGCCCCTGAGCCGGGGCGGCCAGTTGGCGGGGATGCCGTAAAGGGTGGAGAGGCGCTGGGTGTGTTCGGTCAACGGGCGCTCGCCTTGTTCCCAGTCCGCCAGCGCCGCCGCGACGTCGGCGCGCCGGTCCAGATGGACCGCCAGGCTGAGGCCGTTCATCATGCCGCAGCCGCCGCCCTGCCCGAGATTGGGCGCCATGGCGTGGGCGGCGTCGCCGATGATGGCGACCCGGCCCGCCGACCAGCGTTTCAGCCTGATATCCAGGAACGGATCCCAGCGGCCGCTATCGCCGATGCGGGCGAACAGGGTCTCCAGGTGGGGAAACCACCGGCTCCACCGCGCCGCATCGATCGGGACCCGCCGGCCATGGGAATCCGCGTTCTGCATCAGGAGCGCGACATAGACCCAGTCGTCGGAGCACGGCGTATACAGGACGCGCCGCGGCCCCGACCAATATTCGACATAGGTCTGGGTGTCTTCGCCGAGACGCTCGGCCTCGGTGCGCGGGATCAGCAGGCGGATGGCGCCGTCGGGCAGCGCCTTCCACCGTTTCACCAGCCCGAGCGAGTCGCGCGTCGGCGACCCGACGCCGTCGGCCCCGACCACCAGGTCGGCCTTCAGCCGCCGTCCGTCGGCGAGGACAAGCTCGCCGTCGGGGGTCGCGCCGGCGACCTCGGAATCGGTGACGATCTCGGCGCCGGCCCTGGTCGCGACCTCGGCCAAGGCGTCGATGCAGTTCTGGCGGATGATGGAGAACATCCGCATGGGCCCGCCGACGGGCCATTCGATGCGGGCGATGGTGGCGTTGGAATCGTCGCGCATCTCGCGCGCGCGGCCGGGAAAGGCGCCCCGCGTCGCGGCGTCGAAGGCGCCCACCGCCTCGAACACCTTGAGGCCGTTCTCGTAGATGTAGATGCCGGCGCCGGCGGTGCGCAGCCGGTCTCCGATCTCGTGGACGCGCACGCTCCAGCCCCGCTGGGCCAGGGCGGCGGCGGCCGTCAAACCGGCGAACCCGGCCCCGGCGATTTCCGCGTGACGCCTTCCAGATGACATGCCCCGACCCGCAACGACGACCCTAATCCAAGCAGCCAAATTACCACACGGCGAAGTCGGGGCAAATTTGGGGTCAGCTGGTCAGTGCACGAGTTTCAGAAAATAGGCGTACCACATGGTGCCGGTCTCCCTACGCCAAGGCTTCGGGAGACACTCCCACGCCTGAGCGCCTTCGCGCGCAAGACCACCAAGGCCGGCATTTTGTCTTTTAATTTGCTGATGCTAATGGTGCGAGTCGATGCGCTGTTTAAATCAGTTCGAAGCTTTCCTCTGCTCCGCCGGCATCGTTTTCCGATCCGCTAAACCGCGCCTGATCAGAGGATTTCACAGACGTCGTCGAAATCGAACCTGTTGAACTTTCGGTAGACTTTCGAGTGGTTCCCGTACCCGATGTTGCTGATAAAATTCGACTTAACGGGGGTGCCGGCGAAAAACAGCTCATCGACCATTGCGTTTTTGAACCCCGATATTGAACCGCAATCGAGTCCCAGCGCGCGGGCCGCGATAATGAAATAGGCGCCTTGGAGCGAGCTGTTGCGGAACGCCGTTTCCGCCCTGTATGCGGCGTCTTCGGTGTGTCTTTTCCACACCGGTGGGGCGAGTTGCGGGAAAAGAAAGTCGAACTGCTTCCAGTAGTCCGGGTCGTAGCCGATGATGGCGACGACGGGCGCGGTCATGGTCTTTTCCAGGTTCGATTCCGCGATCGCCGGCCGCAGCCGTTCCTTTTCTTCCGGGCGCCTCAGGAACTTGATCCGGGCCGGACAACAATTGCTGCTCGTCGGCCCCATTTTCATCAGATCGTAAATCTGGCGGAGCAGTTCGTTGGACACCGGCCGGTCCTGCCATCCATTGTGTGAGCGCGCTTCGCGGAACAACAGGTCCAGCGAATCATCGTCGATGGTTCGGATGCGGCGCCTGACATCTTCTACCGCCCTATGCGCGCTTGCCACCAATTCGTCGTTCATGCCAGTCTCCTGTGGGTTCCCGTTCAGCTATCTGAACGGCACGGTGATATTGTTGAAGTCTATCGAGATTAAACGATATGTTACTAATCCGTGATCATGGGGTGCTATAATAAGGGAGGAAGTCATGCGCAGGTTATCAATTCTCGTGTTGGCGCTGACCGTTTTGGGCGCCACAAACACCTTAGCGGCGCCGAAACTCGTTAGAATGGCCGGTTTCACGCCCGCGAAAAGCGTGGTCGTGAGCAAGACGTTGATACCGTTTATCAAAACGGTGAATGGCGAGGTCGGCGACGAGATCAAGCTCAAGGGGTACTGGGGCGGTTCCCTTGGCCGTAATCCCAAGAAGCAATATGACCTTGTCCTCAAGGGCATCGCCGATACGGCGTTTTTCGATCCCGGCTATTCGCCCGGGAAATTTCCCGATTTCGGACTTTTCGAGCTGCCATTCCTGGCGCGATCCGGCCTTGAAGCGTCGGTCGCCATGTGGCGCATGTATAAGGCGGGCCACATTCGCGGGTTCGACAAGGTCAAGCTGCTCGGCACATATTCGACCGATATCTCCTTCATCCACACCAAGGCGCCGATCAAGTCCATATACAAGCTCAACGGGCTGAAGATGCGCACCGCCGGGCCGGTGTTGTCGGACACGGTCAGGGCGCTCGGCGGCGTGCCGATCGGTCTTCCGGTCACCCAGACCACCGAGGCGCTGAGCCGCGGCGTCGTCGACGGCGCGCATACCGGATGGTCCGTCATCCTGGTTTTTCGCATGGCGAGTCTCGTCAAGTACCATTACGAGGCGCCACTCGGGATCGTGCCGCTGGCGACGGTCATGAACAAGAAAACATGGGATGGCTTTTCACGGCGCGTGCAGGCGTCGATCGACAAGCACAGTGGCGCGGTGTTCTCCCAAAAATCAGGAGCGGGCTTTGACAGAGTGGCCGGGATCATGGCCCGCAAGGCCAAGAAAAGCGGCGACACCATCGTGCCGATGGACGCTGCGGGCTATAAGCGTGGCGCCGCCTGGGCCAAGCCGTTGCACGCGAAGTGGATCAAGGAAGAGAATGGCCAGGCGAAATACGACGCCTATCTGAAGATCCTGGCCGACATCCGCGCCGGCAAGTAACGACGGCAAGGAACGGTCGTAATGGCGGCTGGAACGCTCCCATCGAGTCGATGGTTCGATCCATCGACTCGATGGGCCGCCTTTCTTGGATTTTTCGCTCTGCTGATTTCGGCCGGCGTCACGGTAACCGACGCCCTGATGCGCGGCTTTCTCAACTCTCCGCTCTATAGCTGGTCGGATTTAAGCCAGCTCGTCTACGCGATCGTGATTGTCGCCTGCTTTCCCGCCGGGCTGCTTCAGGGCCACAACATCACCATTCGGTTTCTCGGCTCTGCCCTGGGAACCCGGGCGACATATTGGCTGGAAGTCTTCGGTGCCTTGCTGACACTGTGTTTCTTCCTGCTTATCGCGTGGCAGTTCGTTGTTCTGACCGATGAACTTCGAACCACCAACGACACCACGATGACGATAAAATTCATCACCTGGCCGTGGTGGACCGTGGTGACAACCATCATCATCGTGTGCGTGCCGATACAGGCCGTCGTGACCTGGGGCCAGCTTCGCCGGGCCGTAAGGGGCGAAGGACCGGGCGGCTTCGTGCCGCAGGAATTCGACGACGATGAAGCGGACGATTTCATGGTAACGGACATCGTTTGACCATGGATCCTCTGGTTCTGGGACTGCTCGGCATCGGGGGCATGTTCGTTCTGATCGCGCTCCATGTGCCGATCGGCGTCGCCATGGGCCTGGCCGGTTTCGTATGCGTCGGCTTGATGCTGGGGTGGGAACAGGCGATCGCGCTGTTCGGCATCGAGCCGTCGGGCATCGTCTCCCATACCGACCTTGCCGTCATACCTTTGTTCCTTTTGATGGGCAGCTTCGCGGGCGCGGCCGGCCTTTCGGCCGACCTTTACCGGTTGGCGTACGCGCTGGTCGGTCATCTGCGCGGCGGTCTGGCGATGTCGACGATCGGCGGGTGCGCGGGCTTCGGCGCGGTCTGCGGATCGTCGGTGGCGACGTGCGCGACCATGACCCGCGTCGCGCTGCCCGAAATGCTCCGGCGCAACTACCAGCCCGCGCTGGCGACCGGCTCTATCGCGGCCGGCGGCACGCTTGGCATGCTGATACCGCCTTCGGTGATCATGGTGCTCTATGCGGTCTTGACCGAACAGTTCGTAATCGCGCTGTTTGTGGCGGCGATCATGCCGGGCCTGGTGGCGGTGCTGCTGCATTTCATCGCAATCTTCATCTACGTCCGCGTCAATCCGGACGCCGGTCCGGCGGGCCCGAAAATGGCCTGGCCGGAGCGGCTACGCGTCATCCGCGACTCGTGGGCGGTTGTATCGTTGGGTGTGGTGGTAAGCGGCGGGATTTATACCGGCATTTTCACCGTCGCCGAGGCGGCGGCGGTGGGCGCCATCATGTCATTCGGATTTGCGATCATGAGGCGCAAGCTGACACGGCGCGTGCTGTGGCGGGTGTTAAGCGAGTCGGCCGCCAATACGGGCCTGATCTACCTCATCATCATCGGCGCCCATATCTTTTCCTATTTCGTCGCGTTGTCGGACATGGCGGAACAGCTGGTGTCGGTGATTCAGTCGCTCGGCGTCCATCCCCTTGTCGTGATGTTTCTGCTTCACCTGGTGTATCTGATTCTGGGAAGCATTTTCGATACCGTCGCGGCGATGGTGATAACGCTTCCCTTCGTGTTTCCATTGATTGTCGCCCTGGGATTCGACCCGATCTGGTTCGGCGTCATTAACATCATGGTGATCGAGATCGGGATGATTACGCCGCCCATAGGTCTCAATGTCTTCGTCCTGCACGGCATAGCGCGAACGATTCCACTCGGTACAATCTTTCGTGGAATCGTCCCGTTCCTGGCCGCCGACCTGGTGCGTCTTGCGATCCTGACATTCTTCCCCGTGATTGCCCTGTGGCTGCCTGGTCTGTTGGGCATGCTCGAAAAGGCCGCGGGGTGAAATCGTGAGCACGCGACCGAAATCCCCGCCGCGCGATTACCCGGATTTGCACGATCATCTAGAGCGTTTCACGGTTTGAGAGAATCGGGTGGGGATTCACACGAATCGTCT
>CAZPMO010000248.1:0-5287 GCA_964587515.1 uncultured Rhodospirillaceae bacterium
TGCGTGGCGGGGCTCAATATCGCCGGCGTGACGCCGTTCATCAACAAGCTCTGGTCCGGCGCCAAGGATCTCGAGGCGGCGCTTCGCATCATCACGGATTCGCTTGCGTGGTTGTCGTTTTACGCGACGGCGGGATTCGGCTGGATGCTGTTCATGTCATTGCCCGGGGTCGTGGCGGCCTGGCAGATCATGAACGCGCGGCGCCGGGTCCATGTCCTGCGCGAGACCCAGAAGGAACTCGCGCGGGAATGGGGTTTCTCCGAAACCAGTGACGATTCCAATCCAGCCGCGGAAGACGACGAGAAGGCGGAAGCCAAGCCGGCTCCCGCCGGTTAGTCCCGGCGTTCTCGCGTCAATCGGTCAGCCGGGCTTCCAGCGCGGCGGTCTTGATGGATTTCTGAAGCTTCTCGAAGGCGCGCACCTCGATCTGGCGCACGCGTTCACGTGAAATACCGAATTCCTGGCTGAGTTGTTCCAGGGTCAGCGGCTCGTCGGTCAACCGGCGCTCCACCAGGATACGGCGTTCGCGATCGTTCAGCTTTGCGAGCGCGCCCTTCAGCAGGGTCCGGCGCTTGCCCAGCTCCTCTTTCTCGGCGAAACGGGTCTCCTGGCTTTCCGCGTCGTCGACCAGCCAGTCCTGCCATTCGCCCTCGCCATCGACGCGAAGCGGGGCATTCAGCGAATTGTCCGGCGCCAGCATGCGCCGGTTCATCTGGATGACCTCGGTTTCCGTAACGTTGAGCCGCTCGGCGATGTGCTGGACATTCTCGGGTTTGAGGTCGCCTTCCTCCAGCGCCTGAATTTCGCCCTTGATGCGCCGCAGATTGAAGAACAGCTTCTTCTGCGCCGCCGTGGTGCCGATTTTCACCAGCGACCATGAGTGCAGGATATATTCCTGGATCGCCGCCTTGATCCACCACATGGCGTAGGTCGCGAGCCGGAAGCCGCGGTCGGGATCGAACCGCTTGACCGCCTGCATCATGCCGACATTGCCCTCGGAAATAAGCTCGCCCATGGGCAGGCCGTAGCCGCGATACCCCATGGCGATCTTGGCCACCAGCCGTAGATGGCTGGTCACCAGCTGATGCGCGGCGTCGGAATCCTCGTCCTCTTGCCAACGCTTGGCGAACATGAACTCCTCGTCGAGCGTCAACAGCGGAAATTTTCGAATCTCCTGGAGGTATCTCTGGAGATTGCTGTCGGGGTCGAGCTGGGGAACGCTCAGAACTTTGGTGGTCGTGGTGGTTGTTGTCGCCATTTGTTCGTGTCTCCTCCGGCCGTTATCGAGTTATCCTCCCTACGTCCGGGATTAATAGACTTTCACCTTCCTTAACAAATCGTAAAGATCAGACCTTAATAGATAGTGAGTGAAAGGCCGCTGTTCTAGAGGTATCCCAGAAACTCCTGCAAATCTCTCAGTTTTTCGGGGAAATTCCGTTCGAACCGGATCGCCTCGCCGGTCCGCGGATGATCGAACCCGATGCGCGCCGCGTGCAGCGCCTGGCGGCCGAGCGTCCGGATCGCTGCCGCCGCCTCGGCGCCGATCTGGCGTTCGCGGGTCGCCGTCAGGCCGCCGCCATAGGTCGCGTCGCCGATCACCGGATGACCCCGCGCCGCCATGTGGACCCTGATCTGATGGGTGCGCCCGGTGGACAGCCGGCACTCCACCAATGTGGCGGCCTCGCCCAGGCGTTTCAGCGTGCGATAGCGCGTCAGCGCCGGCCGGCCGCCGCGCGCCAGCACCGCCATCTTCTTGCGGTTGCGTGGGCTGCGCCCGATATTGCCCTCGATCTCGCCCGACGGCGGTACCGGCCGCCCCCACACCAGCGCATGGTAGGCGCGCTCGATGGCGCGCGCCTTGAACTGCGCGGCAAGCCCGTGATGGGCGTGATCGTTCTTCGCCACCACCATCAGTCCGCTCGTATCCTTGTCCAGCCGATGGATGACGCCGGGCCGGCGCACGCCGCCGATGCCCGACAGACTTTCCCCACAATGGGCGATCAGCGCATTGACCAGCGTGCCGTCCGGATTGCCGGGCGCCGGATGCACCACCAGCCCGGCCGGTTTGTCGATCACCAGCAAATCATCGTCCTCGAAAAGCACGTCCAGCGCGATCGCCTGGCCGCGCGGCTCGGCGGGTTCAGCATCGGGCACGAATAGGGCGAAATTTTGGCCGTGTTTGACCCGGTATGAGGGCTCGGTTATCGTCGCCTCGTTTTCGTCGAGGCGCAAATGACCGGCCTCGATCAGGGCTTTCAGGCGCGTGCGCGACAGCGCCGGCAGCGCGTCGGCGAGCACCCGGTCGAGCCGTTGGCCGGCCGCCGCCGCCGCGACGGCCACGCGGTGACGCGACCCCTGTTTTTCGGCATCCATCAGCGGAGAGTGAACACAAACTATGCGGGGCCTCAAGGCGTTAGTGATCGGCATGGGCATTCTGATCGTGATCGGGCTGGCCGTGGTCGTCGTCACCATCGCCAAACGCACCTCTGACCGATCGGGGGGCGGCGCGGACACGGCCCCGACAGGCCGTGTCTTCGCCACCGACGTGGCGATCCCGGCCGGCGCCCGGGTGGTCGAGACCACGGCCGACGGCGGCCGAGTGCTGGTGCGCCTCGCGCTGCCCGGCGGCAAGAGCCGTATCCTCGTCATCGACGCCGCCACGGGCCGGCGCCTCGGCACCATCGATCTGGTTCCCGAGTGATATTTGAACCGCAGAGGCGCAGAGGCACAGAGGAGAAAAGAAAAATTTCTTTGGTTTTTCTCCTCTGTGCCTCTGCGCCTCTGCGGTTCATTCACATCCTCTGACCCGCGCCGCCCGTGGACATGGAAATCATCCTCCCCGCCGCCCAGGCCGCCGCGATCGCGCGCGCCGCCGAGACCGCCTGGCCCGACGAATGCTGCGGTCTGCTGACGGGCCGCGCGCTGAGCGGCGCGGGCGCGGCCACGCGCATCGAGATCGCCCGCGCCGTCGCCACCCGCAACGTCGCCGCCGACCCCAAGAACCGCTTCGAGATCGACCCGCAAACCTGGCTCGACCTGGAGATGGGACCCGAACAGATCGTCGGCCTCTACCACTCCCACCCCTCGGGAACGGCCGAACCCTCCCCCCGCGATTTCGCCGCCGCCTGGGGCGACCGCCTGGTCTGGCTGATCACCGCCGTCGAAGACGGCCGCGCGGGCGAGACCCGCGCCTACCTATTCCGCGAAGGCGGCGAGGGCTTCACGGAAGTGGAACTGCGCGTCGCCCCCTGAAACGCCCCCCACCGCAAAGGCCAAAAACGCCCCAAACCGGGCCAAATACGCCAATCCCGGAATACCGCCGTTTTTAGCGCCCCGTCCCGCCGGGAAACATTTCGCAAATACCATGACGCCTTTTTGGCGGGTTTTTGTGGGGCTGTGTGCGGTTGGGAAATTCTGCCCGCTAAAGCGGCTCAGAAAAGTAGAATGTCCCCTTCCCCACTTTTTTCCCCTATAAGTAGAATGACACCTTATTGTCAAAGGTCGTTTGCGCGGATGGGTACGCGGTATCTCTGATGGTGAGGCACACCTTCCGCTCACGGGGTGCGTGAGACATCGTCCGGGTGACTAGGATGAAATTGCTTTTTCCCGATGCATGTTGGAACCCGGAGGCGGTCTCGGGGGCCCTTTTTCTGTATTTCCACGACGAAAAGTTGACGTTCACCCTTCATCCGTCGGTTTCCACTTATCTCACCGGTGCAGACCCATTCGATTTCATTAGATTTGTCGAAGGCGTCAATCCAGACTGGCGGCCGAAATTTTCTAAATTTATCAGCGTGTGGGCGAGTTATCGTTCCAGTCTTCAAGCCACCAGTGAAATTCTTGAGCCCTTACACGGCACAGGGTTCAATACCGTTTTGATGAGTTATCCAAGGGGTAGCGCTGCTTGGGAATCGTCTGACGATTTAATCGCGTCCTCTGAACTAAGCCGTCCTGATGTTACGAAAATAATCGATCCGTTTTCAGCATCGGACGAGTTGTTCGCACACATATTTTTTGAAAAATATCTGGAGCTATATGAGGGACATCGCAGCACAGAGGAGTTGGTACAACTCGGTGCGAAAGCTGCGACCGAAGGGGTGCCGGAAAGAGCCCAAGTTGACTGGCGAGCATTGTATGAGTATTCCGACGCACTTTTTCGTCCTGCGGAGTTGGAAGACCTCTTTACAACGGCATATATCCCAACTACTGGGAAAAGCCATGCAAGCAGACGCGATGACTATTTTGCGTCAAGTAGGTGACCAGTTAGACGAGGACCTGTATCCGCAAGTCCACGACGGCGGCATCGTGCAGCCCGGCGATGTCACTCTATCATGTTCCAACCAGGGCAAGGAGAAAAGCAGTGTCGCATCAAGACAGAGAAGACCCTCAGCCAGACCGTGGCAAGGGCCCCCCGGACGGCAAAGGCAGGCCTTCAGATTCAGGTCGTCCCGTGCAGCCACACCGGTCGTCTGCGCAGATATTCAGAAAAAATACGAAGCTGAGCTAGATGCGGTCTTGGAGGCCTACCCGGACACAAATATCTGGCATCGAGCCGAAGGAATGTGGCTGCTAACAGAAAGTATCCTCTTACACGGTCTTGGAAAGAAGGCCACATTCCTCATTTCGATACCCTATTTCCAGAAATTCACAGTCAAAAGTTGGGGCTTCTGGATAACGCCAATTTCTTTTGAATGGATTGGGCCGAGGCATACGAATTACCCTGATGGTTCAATTTGTGCGTTCGAGCCGCAAGATAAGACGTGGATGAACGGAGATAGCATTGTCACGCTTCTTGACCTCTACAGTCTTTGGGCTTTGAGACACCTCTATCTTGAGATCTATGGTCGATGGCCCGGGTATCAATCCATTCCCTATCCGTATGAACGTCTTACGGAGATATGCGATAATGAATATTGCGGGTGTGCCCATTCTAATAGGTTGTATGTTGATTGTTGCAAGAGGCACGATCTTGCAAGAGATAAAACTACGGATGCACTAGACTTTCTGAAAAAGAGTGGAGGTTTACGTAATCCACCCAAAGAGATCCTAGAATTCATTCGGTATAGAAAATTCATTGGCGATAAAGAGCAACCACCAAACATCATAAACTTTCTGCTCTAGTTTTGTCGTCGATGCAAATTAGACAATGTCGCCGTGCCGTTCGAATTTTTCGCTCGTATTACATTTCTTAAAAAATTAAACCCCGCCTCACTTGGATATCCCTATTGAATCCTAAAGCCCGCCGCGCCAGATGACGCGTTATTTCCCCAACGGCTGCCCCTCCCCC
>CAZPMO010000249.1:0-5243 GCA_964587515.1 uncultured Rhodospirillaceae bacterium
CCGGGGTGACAGGTGTGGTGGTCCGGAAATCCGTAGTGATAGGCGCAGTGCCGGAGATGACAGGTCGAGGTGTAGCGCGGACGATGATCACCTCCCAACCCCTCACACCTTATAAAGCGGCGCGAGGTCGGTGAAGGTGAGTTGGGCCGAGGGCGCGTCGAGGGCGATTCCACCGTCGCGCAGCCCGATGATGCGATCGGTGAATTCGAGGGCCAGGTTCATGTCGTGCATGGCCAGCACCACGGTACGGTGTTCGCCGCGCAGCGCCTCCAGAATATCGCGGGCCTGGTGTTCGTCCACGGCGGAGACCGGCTCGTCGCCCAGCACCGCTTCGCCGCCGTGATAGAGCGCGCGGCCGACGGCGGCGCGCTGCTGCTGGCCGCCCGACAATTCGCCAACCGGTTCGAACAGCTTGTCGGTGAGACGCAGCCGGTCGGTAATCCGGGTGATTTCCTCGATCTCGGCCCGCGCCGGCAGGACCAGGGTGCGCAGATTGTGCAGCGTGCCGTTGCGGTGCAGCCGGCCCATATAGATGTTGTGAAAGACCGAGAGGGTCTTCACCAGCGCCGAATCCTGCGGAATCAACGCCGCGCGCGCCTTCTGCTGTCCATAGAGCAGGCCCAGCAGCGTGGACTTTCCCGCGCCGCTGCGTCCGACCAGCGCGACACGTTCGCCGGCGCCGATCTCAAACGAAATGTCGCTCAGGACGGCATGGCCGTTATATCCCGCCGAAGCGCCGTCGAGCCGAAACATCGATTTAGTCCAGGATCCCAATCGCCAATCCGGTACGCTTGATTGGATCGTAATCGGCATTGCTCGCGGGGACGAAGCTCTTGCGCGGGAACGCCGCCAGCAGTTTGGGGTCCTTCAGGCCGAGCAGCGAGGCGCGCACCCGAGCCTGGAAGCCCTTGCCCCAGCGCCGATCCACATCGCCGCGAATGGTCCACTGGTAATCGGGGTATGGCGGCGTCTTCCAGATCAGTTTCACGCGCGCGGGATCGACGCGTCCGGCCTTAATCTCGTTCTCCCACACTTTGAAGTTCACCGCGCCGACCTGATAAGCGCCGGACTGGACCAGCGCGATGGTCCGCGAGTGATCGCCGCTGAAGCCGACCCGGCTGAACACCCGCGACGGCGCCTTGCCGAAGATTTTGCGGATGTGGAACTCCGGCATCAGCCGACCCGAGGTCGAGCCCTTGGAGCCGAAAGTGAAGGTCTTGCCCGCGATGCCCGTGGGGAATGTTTCCGACGCCGCGAGGCCGGTGCTGCGATGGGCGATGAAATAGGTCACGAAGGACTGGTCCTCAAAGCCCTGGGCGATTGCCTTCGAGCCCGGCACCAACGTGCGCGCCCTCACCCCCGACAACCCGCCGAACCAGGCAAGCTGCACCTGGTTGTTGCGGAACGCCGCGATCGCGGCGGAATAGGATTTTACCGGTACGTAGCGCACCTCGGTTCCGAGTTTCCCGGAGAGATAATCCGCAACCTTGTCGAAGCGCTGGCGCAACCGGCTCTCGTCCTCGTCGGGGATCGCGGTGAACGTAAAAGTCTCGGCGGCGGCAACCGGCGTTGCCGCGAACGCCAAAATCAGCGCGAGCGCAATTTTTCTGAGCATGGATATCATCCCTTTGGCGGCGGCGCGTGAACGCCCCCTAACGAAACGGCCGACGCTTCCCCGAAACCGCGCCGGCCTTTACCCGCCTGAGGTTAGCGCGGAAATTTGTCAGGTCAATGGGAATGGTGTGGATATGTCGCGCAGGTCTGTGCGAAACGCGTCCCGCCGGGACTAAAGGGCCATGAGCGCGCGGCGTCGCGCGCTCAGTTCATCTTGCCCTTCAGGCGCAGCACGTAGCCGATGATTTCGGCGACGGCCTTGAAGTGTTCGGGGGGGACTTCCTGGTCGAGGTCGACGGCGGCGTAGAGCGCGCGGGCGACGGCCGGGTTCTCGACCACCGGGATGCCGTGCTCGCGGGCGACGTCCTGGATGCGCAGCGCGAGATGGTCGACGCCCTTGGCGAATTCGGTCAGCGAGCGCAGCGAGAACAGACGCTTCGCCCCGGCCAGCGGGGATATCTTCTCGAGCTTGGGCTTCAGCCGATCAGGGGCGAATATCACGCCGGTCTGGACCAGCCCCGACAGCACGGCCACCACCACCAGCAGCAACAGCGGCATCGACAGCGCGATCAGCACGTCCAACGCCAACCGGTTGAGGGTGATGCCGAGCTGGCCCTTATCCATTGGAATCGCGTGCGGAAATTGAATGAATTTCAGAAAAACGCCGTGCAGATCGCTCATCAACGACGGCACCAACGTCATCACGAACAAGGCCATGGCCAAGATCATGAACCAGTTGTTGACCTCGCGCGAACTGGCGACCTGGCCCTTCTCGCGCGAATCCTCCAGTTTCTTCTGTGTCGGATCTTCTGTTTTTTGGGATTGACCGGTGTTTTCGTCGGCCATGCAGCGCCCTCCCTACGTTCCCAGAAACCCGAGAAGGGTGTTCTGGAAATTGCCGAGGAACCACATCATGGCGGCGGAGAGCGTCAACGACATCACCAGAAAGCCCAACATGATCTGGATGGGAATGGCGATGAAGAACACCTGGACCTGGGGCATCAGCCGCGCCAGCAGACCAAGCCCGATATAGAAGACCAGGCCAATCACCACGAACGGCGCGGCGATCTGCATGCCGAGGGTGAAACTCTGGGCGAGGAGCCGCGCGGCCATGTCGGAGAATTCGCCGAACGGCAGCGGCGCGCCGGGTACGAACACCCAATAGGTGCCGGCCAACGCGCTCAGCATCAGATGATGGAGATCGGACATGAATATCAGGAAGACCCCGATTATGTTCAGAAAGGCGCCGATCATCGATCCCTGCTGGGCGTTGGAGGGATCGAACAGGGTGGCGTTACCCAGGCTGGTCTGAAAACCGATGATGGTCCCGGCGATATGAAGCGTCGACACCATAAGACGCGCCAGACCGCCGAAAAACAGCCCGATGACGATTTCACCGATAATCAGCGCGGCCGACTCGATTATCGACTCGGGCTGCGCCGGCAGCGTTTGCCCCACCACCGGGGTGATGACAATGGTAAGCGCCAGCGCGAACAACAGACGGACGCGGGGCGTGACATAGCTTTCACTGAAGCCCGGCAACAGCATCATCGCGGCGCCGATGCGGGCGAACACCAGCGCCGGCGCGAATATATCGTTCGAAAAGAGCTCTTCGAGCACGGCTAGCCCAGCGAAATGATCTTGTCCGCCATCTGATGGGTAAACGTCGTCAACGTCGCCAGCATGAACGGCAGGAATGCCAGCACCGAGACGAAGATAACGATGATCTTCGGCACAAAGGCGAGTGTCATTTCCTGGATCTGGGTGAGCGCCTGGAGCAGCGACACAGCGAGACCGACAATCAGCGCGATCATCATCACGGGCACGCCGATTTTCAGCAGGACGAAAATGGCGTCACGGGCGATTTCTATGACTTCAGGTGCGTTCATCGACCGTCAGATCGGCATCCGGACGATGTCCTGATAGGCCTGAATGACCCGGTCGCGAATCGAAAGCACCGTCTGCAATGTTACCTCGGCGTTGTTTACCGCCGCGACGACGTCATTGAGCTCGGCTTTTCCCGCGATGCCCAGCGCACTGACCCGTTCAGATTGGCGGCCGGCATCGATCGCGCCTTGCGCCGCTTCGGAGACGAGATCGGCAAAGCTCTTGCCGGGATCGGCGGAGCGCGGCCCGATGCCCTGGCTCCCACCGCCGCCATTGCTCCGCGTGTAGGCGGCAACGGCATTGGCAATGTTTACAGTCATCTGATCACCTTACTCGATTGCCTTATCCAGATAGCCTTGGCTCAGTTCCGCAGCATGTCGATGGTGCGCATCAGCATGCCCTTGGAGACTTCAATCACGCTGAGATTCGCCTCGTAGGAACGTTGCGCCTCGCGCATGTCCATCATTTCCACCAGCGGCTTGACGTTGGGAATCAGAACATAGCCATCGCCATCGGCCGCCGGATGGTGCGGATCGTATTTCTTGGTGAACTCGCCCTTATCGGGGATGATCTTGTCGACCTCTACCTTGCGCGCCTGCAACGCCCGATCGAGCACGTTCTTGAATGTCACCGTTTTGCGGCGATAGGGATCGCCGCCAGGCTTTTCAGCCAGCGAGTTGGCGTTGGCGATGTTTTCCGAGATAACCCGGAGGCGGGTGCCCTGCGCCTGCATGCCGGCCGCTGAAATTTTGAGAGTCTTAACCAGATCCATATTTCAATCCTTCCCCGAACGCGCGCTTTATCGGTCGCGGCCGATCGCCGCCTTGATCATTGAAAGGTGCTTTTTGTATAGATTCGTTGCGAGGCGATAGCTGCCCTGGGTCTCGTTGACCTTGAAAAGCTGTTCTTCGATAACGACCGCGTTGCCATCGGGCGCCACTTCATAGGTCTCCTTTTCCTTGTCGGTGCGAAAGTTCGGCGGCCGGTGAATGGCCTCGATATGTTTCGCGCTGGTGGTCCGCATTTCAGTACGCGCCACGGTGGGGCGCAGGAATTTGCTGAAATTCGGCTTACGGAGGTCCATCGGCGCGTAGTTCGGCGTATCGGCGTTGGCGATATTGTGAGCCAAGACCTTTTGCCGATGGGTGAGCCAGGACATGCGCCTGGACATCATCGAAAATAACGAGAGATCGGATAAATCCATATTCCGCCTTCAGTCCCTACGCTACTACTTCAATACAATTTAGCGGAATTTGTATCTTCTCACGTCTCTCTTAAGATAATCTCAATAGAGCGATGAATTTTGTTAACCTGTTGATAAGAATTATTTTATAATACCGTTAATGGACTGTAGAAGGTCTGCGCTTTAACCATTCGTTATTACCGGCGTCGCCCGGTTTGCCGGGACCGCGGGGAAACGTTGCAAGTAGTAACGGGGCCCAGAAATGCTCTACCTGACCCGCAAGGTCGGCGAATCCGTTCTGATCAACGACGACATAGAAGTGACCGTCGTCGAAGTCCGAGGGAAATCCATTAAGCTGGGATTTACCTTTCCGGCCGGCGTTTCCGTGTTGCGGCGCGAGCTTTTCGAGAAAATTCAGCGCGAGAATCTGGAGGCCGCCCAGACCGACCCGGATATCTTCAATCCGGCCCGGCCCGACGACCCTCCCGTCCCCGCACCCCTAAAAGTCGTCTCCTCCGATAGCGACGCCGAATAGGTCCGGTCTCGGTTGTTCCCGCCG
>CAZPMO010000250.1:0-5235 GCA_964587515.1 uncultured Rhodospirillaceae bacterium
GAGCAGGCTTGGACGTGAATAACCTAGCGAGACTCCACAACTAGGAAAGCTTTCGACCGTCTGATGCGATCGCCCGGGAACCTGACGCCGGAGACTTGACGGGGCCGCGCGGGCGGGGCGTGATAGGGGTCCATTGAGAAGGAGAAGACGAGCCGTGCCGGAACCGTTGTGGCGCCCCTCGCCCGAGCGCATCGCAGACGCCAACATCACCGCGTTCACCGCGCGGCTGAAGGACGATTGGGGCTTCGAAGCGGGCGATTACGCATCGTTGCATCGTTTCTCGGTCGCGGAGAAAGAGAAGTTCTGGCTCTCGGTGTGGGATTTCTGCGGCGTAATCGCAAGCGCGCGCGGCGAGACCGTGCTGGCGGACGGCGAGAAGATGCCGGGCGCGCGCTGGTTCCCCGAGGCGCGGCTGAGCTTCGCGGAAAACCTGCTGCGCCGGCGCGACGACGGCCCGGCCCTGATATTCCGGGGCGAGGACGCGGCGGCGCGCACCATGTCCCGCAAGGACCTCTACGATCTGGTCTCGCGCATCGCCCAGGCATTGGAAGCGGAAGGCGTCGGCGAGGGCGACCGGGTCGCCGGCTATCTGCCCAATATTCCCGAGGCCGTGGCGGCGATGCTGGCCGCCAACGCGATCGGCGCGACCTGGTCGTCGTGCTCGCCCGATTTCGGGGTCGGCGGCGTGCTCGACCGGTTCGGCCAGATCGAACCCACGGTGCTGTTCACCGCCGAGCGTTATTTCTATAACGGCAAGGAGATCGACATCCTGGCCAGGGTGCGCGAGGCGGTCGAAAGCCTGCCGACGCTGCGCCGCGAGATCGTGATTCCCTATGGTGACGCGGCCGTCGATGCGTCCTCGCTGCCCCACGGGGTGGCGCTGGATGATTTCATCGCGCCCCATGGGGCGCGCGACATTCCGTTCCGCCAACTGCCCTTCGACCACCCCCTCTATATCCTCTATTCGTCGGGCACCACCGGCGCGCCCAAATGCATCGTCCACGGCCAGGGCGGCACGCTGCTGCAGCATTTGAAGGAGCACATTCTGGCGACCGACGTGAAACCCGACGACCGGGTGTTTTATTTCACCACGCTGGGCTGGATGATGTGGAACTGGGTGATCAGCGGGCTCGCCGCCCGCGCCACCGTGCTGCTCTATGACGGCTCGCCGTTCTATCCCGACGCCAACGCGGTGTTCGATTTCGCGCAAGACACCGCCATGACCCATCTGGGCACCTCGGCGAAGTTTATCGACGCGGTGAAAAACGCCGGGCTGGAACCGGCCAGGACCCATGATCTCTCCAGCTTGCGCGCCATGATGTCGACCGGCTCGCCGCTGGTCCCGGAAAGCTTCGATTTCGTCTACGACAACATCAAGCGCGATCTCTGCCTGTCCTCGATCTCCGGCGGCACCGATATCGTGTCCTGTTTCGTCGGCGGCAACCCGGCCGGGCCCGTGTGGCGCGGCGAAATTCAGGCGCTGTCGCTGGGCATGGATATCCATGTCTATGACGATTCGGGCAAGCCGGTGATTGGCGAAAAGGGCGAGCTGGTATGCGCCGGCACCTTCCCGCCGATGCCGGTGAAATTCTGGAACGATCCGGACGGCGCCAAGTACCGCGCCGCCTATTTCGAACGCTTCCCCGGCATCTGGTGCCACGGCGACTATGCGGAGATTACCGACCATGGCGGCATGATCATCTATGGCCGCTCCGACGCGGTGCTGAACCCCGGCGGGGTGCGTATCGGCACGGCCGAGATCTATCGCCAGGTCGAACAGATGGACGAGGTCGAGGAAGGGCTCGCCATCGGCCAGGAGTGGGACGGCGACGTGCGCGTGGTGCTGTTCGTGCGCCTGCGCGACGGGCTTGCGCTGGACGACGACCTTATCAAGCGCGTCAAAGCGCGGGTGCGCGCCAACTGCTCGCCGCGCCACGTGCCGGCGCGGGTGGTCGAGGTCGCCGACATTCCGCGCACTAAATCGGGCAAGATCGTCGAGCTTGCGGTGCGCGAGGTGGTGCATGGCCGCGCGGTCGGCAATATCGAGGCGCTGGCAAACCCCGAGGCGCTGGAGCTGTTCCGCGACCGGGCCGAGCTTCGGGCATGACCAGAACTGAAAGGGAGCACCCATGACCAAGGACTACAAGGCGCTGGCGGCGGAGGTGGACGCCCGCGCCGTCGAGCTGTTCAAGGCGGCGCCGGGACCCATGCGGGCCTATCGCGGATTGATGGAAGAGGCGTCCAAGGACGGCGCGCTGGACGCGAAGACCAAGGAGCTGATGGCGCTGGCCATCGGCATCGCGCTGCGCTGCGAGGGGTGCATCCTGTTCCACTCCCGCGCCGCGGCCAAGCACGGCGCGACCCGCGAGGAGGTCGCCGAGGCGATCGGCGTCGCGGTCGAGCTTGCCGGCGGCCCGGCCGCGGTCTACGGCGCCGAAGCGCTGGCCGCGTTCGACCAGCTCAGCGGGTAGCGACCATGGACGAAAAGATTTTTCGCTCCTAGATCAATTGGCCTTCGCGGCCTTCGGGAGCAGCGGAAACGTCCAACGGCGTCTGGCGGCTATCCTCGCGGCCGATGTCGTCGGCTATTCGCGGCTGATGGGCGCCGACGAGGAAGGCACGCGCGCCGTCTTGAACCGCCATCGAGACGAACTTATCGATCCCGAGATCAACACCCATCACGGCCGCCTGGTGAAGACCACCGGCGACGGGCTGCTGATCGAATTCGGCAGCGTCGTCGACGCGGTGCGTTGCGCCATCGAAATGCAGCGCGGCATGGCCGCGCGCAACGCCAATATCCCGGAAGACCGGCAAATGCTATTCCGCGTCGGCATCAATCTCGGCGACGTAATCGTCGAGGGCGACGATATCCATGGTGACGGCGTCAATGTCGCGGCCCGGCTTGAGGGTCTCGCCGAACCGGGCGGGATATGCGTCTCCGGCAAGGTCCATGACGAAGTGCGCAACCGCCTCGATATCGCCTTCGAGGATCTCGGTCCCCGGGAGGTGAAGAACATCGCCGAGCCCGTGCCGGTCTGGCGCGCCCGGCTGGAGGCGACGGTTGATGCATCCGGCGTCAACGTCGCGGCGCCGGTGCCGGGGTTCGGCGGCAAGCCCGCCATCGCGGTGCTGCCGTTCGACAACATGTCGGGCGATGCGGAGCAGGAATATTTCGCCGACGGCATCGCCGAGGACATCCTGACCCGGCTCGCGATGTGGGGCTGGATTCCCGTCATCGCGCGCAACTCGTCCTTTGTCTACAAGGGCCGTTCGGTCGATGTGAAGGAAGTCGGCCGGACGCTGGGCGCGCGTTATGTTCTGGAGGGCAGCGTGCGCAAGGCGGCGAACCGCGTGCGCGTCACCGGCCAGCTTATCGACGCGGAGACTGGCCATCATGTCTGGGCCGAGCGCTATGACCGCGTTCTGGAGGACATCTTCGATCTCCAGGACGAGATTACCGAAAGCGTGGTCGCGGCGCTGGAGCCGGCCGTGGGCAAGGCCGAAATGAGCCGCGCGCGGCAAAGGACGCCGGATGACCTGGATGCCTGGGATCTGTGTCAGCGCGCCATGTGGCACTTCAACCGAGTCACGCGGGAAGATTTCGCCATCGCGGACGAGCTATACCGGCGCGCCATTGAGCGCGACCCTGGCTCGGCGCTGCCGCTGACCGGGATCGCCATCATTCGGATCGTCGAGGCGTTGCTGACCTGGGCCGCGAACCCGGCGGAAGCGCTGAGCGAAGGCTATCGTTTTGCTCGGGAGGCGGTTTCGCTCGACGAGATGGGTCCCTCGGCGAACGCGGTGCTGGGCTACGCCAACGCCTATATGCGGCAATTCGATGCCGCCATCTCCAGCGCGGAACGGTCGATCGACCTCAATCCCAGCAACGCGCTCGGTTATCACGCGCTCGGCGTCGCGCGCATGTTCAACGGCGAACCCCGCGAAGCCGTAGAGGCGATCGAGCGCGCGGTTCGCATCAGCCCCGAGGATTCATGGCTGCCGGTGTGGCTGTCAACGCTCTCCGCCTGCCATTACCTCGCGCGGGACTATGAAAAGGCGGTGGAGGTCGCGCGGCTCGCAACGCAGCGCGCGCCGCATTACCCCATTGCTCAGCGCTCAATGGCCAACGCGCTGGCGCAGCTCGGCCGCTTGGACGAGGCGCGCGCGGCGTTGGCGAGCTTCCTCGAACTCTCGCCCAACTACACGATCGAGACCGCGCAACGATCGGTGGTCTTCCGCGACGCCTCCATATACGAGCACTACCACGAAGGGCTGCGCAAGGCCGGCTGGGATGGCTGAGCCCGCTTTACGCCCGCTTTGACGAAGCCGCGCCGCCATGGTTGGATAGCCGCCTTCGACCAGCCTTTGCGGAGAACTTCACATGTATGGCGACCCGTCCGATATTCAGCGGCTTAAGGACCTGTTCGACGGCTGTTCGCGCGCCGTGGTGTTTACCGGCGCCGGCATCTCGACCGAATCCGGCATCCCCGATTTCCGCAGTCCCAACGGCCTGTGGTCGAAGACCACGCCGATCTATTTCGAGGAGTTCGTGGCGTCCGAGGAAGCACGGCGCGAGGCGTGGCGGCGAAAATTCGTGATCGACGAGGATATCGACGGGGCCGAGCCCAACCGCGGCCACCGCGCGATCGAGAAGCTGGTGCGGGGCGGCAAGGTCTCCTCGGTGATCACCCAGAATATCGACGGGCTGCATCAGGTCTCCGGCATTCCCGACGAAAACATCATCGAGCTGCACGGCAACGGCACCTACGCCAAGTGCCTGACCTGCGCCACGCGCTATGAATTGGCGCCGATCAAGGAAGCTTTCCTGAAGGAAGACCTGCTGCCCGAATGCAAGTTCTGCGGCGGCCTGGTGAAGGGCGCGACGATCTCCTTCGGTCAGGCCATGCCGGAGCCCGAGATGATGCGGGCGCGCGAGGAAGCGCTGGCCTGCGATCTGTTCATCGCGGTGGGCTCGTCGCTGGTGGTATACCCGGCGGCCGGGTTCCCGGTGCTGGCCAAGGAAAACGGCGCGACGCTGGTGATCCTCAACCGCGATCCCACGGATCTCGATTCCGAGGCCTATCTGGTGCTCAACCTCGAAATCGGCCCCACCCTCGGCGAGGCCGTCAACGTCAATTAATAACGACTCTTGGCCATGTCCTTCGAGACGGCCCTTCGGGCCTCCTCATCCTGGAGACCTTTGCGTGATTCATTGATTTGTGATTCCCTGTTTTT
>CAZPMO010000251.1:0-5198 GCA_964587515.1 uncultured Rhodospirillaceae bacterium
CTTGCGCATACGAATGACCTCTCGGTTGCGTATCGGTGCGGTAACTCTATCGGATGTCCGGCGCGTCACCTGGTGCACTGACTCATTTGGATGGTACAGGCAGGCGGCCGAGGTCGGCGAGAATGGTATCTACAAATACCTCAAGTGATGATGTTGTCACCGCCACCGAGCATCAAGCAACATTGCAGGCATGACCGAAACGTTTTCGTCGGTTGTACCTTCAAGTCCGGTCGTGACTTGGATGGGCCTCTGACGGCGGAAAATGACCCTAGACGGTCATCGCCTAGGCCAACATTTGTGAGCGATCACTCGGGCAAATCTGCCAATCGTAGACCTTCCACCAGGCGCTCGCCTGGCTCCGCATCCTTGAACGGCCAGTTGCCAAAGTCGCGGATGCAAAAATCGGGGTAGAGCGTCCGGATGCGTTCCGTGGTTTGTCGCGCAAGCTCGCTATTGCCTTGCTGCGCTGCAGCTGCGGCCAGGATGAGTAACGTTTGCGCTCTATCGGGAAATTTCTGATCCGATCTTGACGCCCAATCGACCGCCTCTTCGTATTGTCTACATGCGAACTTGCCCAACGCAACGAACCGTGGCGGCCAATGATTACCAGGACCGCGTGAGTTCGCTTCCGCCGCTTTCATGCATAACTCGATGCCTTTTTCGGTTTCGCCGGTAAAAATCAGTAACATTCCGAAACCTAATCTTCCCCACGCATAAAAAGGGTTGATCTCAAGGCATCGCTCTATTTCACGGCGCGCAGCGGCGAAATCTCTCTCACAGTAAAGCAGCACTTGGCCGAGTTCGTGATGGCAGAAGTCGCTGCCTGCATTCAGGCGGACGGCTTCACGCGCGGCGCTAAGCGCAGCTGCCCGATCTTCGGGCGATATCGTCAGGTAGCCCGACAGCGTCTCGGCGTTCATGTGGCAAGAAGCCTTCATTGCGTGCGCCATGAAATTTTCCGGCTCCCTGGCGATAAGGGCATCAAGCAACTCAATCGCCTGCATGCACGCCTGGGTGCGATCTTGAAATATCAGTTCCGCCGCCTGCGTAAGGATATTCTGACTATCCTGCTCACCATCAGGGCCTTGATTTGCGGCATCGGCCTCACGCCCATAGATCGCGAACCGGATCGCTGTATAGATGCGATAGGTGAGATCGTCTTCGGCCTGGAAAGGATCGGCAAGATTGCCGTCGAAACGATCCGTGGCGAATGTCTCGCCGCTTTTGGAGTCCACCAGCCGCAGCGTCGCCCTGTAGTGGTCGCCCTGAGTCTGTATGCGCCCTTTGACGATGAAATCGGCGGCACCGGTTTCCGATACCATCACCACGCTAGTCTGATTGGAGAGCGCTGCTGAGATGCCATCGACAACGCCAACCGCCAGTGCATCGGCGCTGTCGCCACCCCTGGCCTCGAAATCTCCGATGGCAATTGAGCGCTGGCGGCCCTTGTCGGACAAAGGTACCGCTGCCACCGACTTACCGCCCCAGGCAAAGGCGTGTACTGGCTTGGCGACGTTCTTGACTTCGTGTTGCCCAATGTCCGCGAAAGTCACTTCAATCTTACCGCCAACCTGGTCATGGACAGCGGCTGACACGCAAACGCCGCCCGGCGCTGCCAAGCCCTCGAGGCGAGCGGCTAAGTTGACTCCGTCCCCATATACTGTGCCATCGGGCTTCTCGATGACCTCGCCGAGATGCACGCCAGCGCGAAACTGCATAGCACTGCCGGCGAGGGCCTTCTGAACGGCCAGTGCCGCTTCACAAGCCTCGGTCGCCGTTCGGAATACGGCAAGCACGCTGTCACCAGCCATATCCACTACCCGGCCCGCCTTCGACTCAATCCGCTCTCGAAATACGGCTCGTGCCGCATCAAGCGCTGATACGGTCGCCACTTCATCATTGGCCATAAGCTGAGTGTAACCGACGACATCAGCCGCCAAGATAGCTGCCAAACGCCTCCCATATTCAGCTTCGACCATTCGCGGCCCCCGCGCGGTTACAGCTCCACACCCCTGACTCTAGGGATGCCAGTCTAACGGCTCAAGCAAGCCGGGCCGATGCCAGTTTTCGGCGATTCGAGTGTACTCGCTTCCATTCGCTTTGTTTCTACCGCTGCTCCTCCAGCTTCAGACGAAATGTACCTGCACCTGGTTCGGCAAAGGATGACCCGACATAGACATGACCGTAGCGCCAGGGGAGCATCATTCCCTAACAAATTCGCGAAAGATTCTGGACGCCACAAAAATTTCGTGAGTCAGCAGGAACCTGTTTTCGATTCAAATGCCGGTATGTCAAAATTTCTTATGTGATTAAGCAGCCAAAATTTCAAATAATCTCCAATATTATTTGGTTCAAATTTTTCCGCCTTAACCTCTGCAATCAAACGTTCCAAATCCGAAATAAGAAATCTATGATTCATTTTGTGACTATCATTAATTTTTTCATTAAGAATTTTCTCTTCTTCGCCAAAATGGTAATCAGAATATGCAAGAATAGATTTTAATTCCTTGCAAATAAAATCCATATCGTGAGATCTCATGAATTTTAAATTAAGGCGATTTAGGTATTTTACCAATGACTTGTGGTGCAAATTCGTTTCATGATCACGAGTTTCCAAGTCTTTCGACCATACGATTAAATCTGGGAATTTTTTGTCATTATCTTCAAATAACAACCAGTATTTCTGATCTTCAATTAACTCATGCCTTATAATCTCTGATCGAGTCTTTTCCAAAAATTCTTTTGCGCCAAATAAATCGAAGAACTCCGAATTTTTGATGCGAATATTTAGAGAGACCGTTCTATGCTGGATGACGTGAGACTCTATATCTGAAAATTTCGCGCCTTTCAGTATAATTTCTTCATGAGAAAAATGATTTTCCAAATCGGAAATAAATTCCCGGACAGAATCTCTAAAGTCCTCAATTTCATTGTCATGCAAAATATCTTGCAAGCTATCCATATTATCAAGCAGCCAGTCATGATTTTCATCAATGAAGGAATTTCCGCTCTTCAAATGATCTTTCAGTCCCATATTCTTCGGCTTTCTTTCTGTAATTCCAATCTATCAACGCTCGAATTTTATCGATCCACTTCGCTTGACGGTTTGCACTGTTGGTAAACAGCACACCGAATGTTGGCCGCTCTTCAGAATGCCATCTTCCTCCCTATAGTCGGCAGTCTATAAAGCCTTAACGTTGGGCTGGAACCGCCTGGCGCGCATCGCGACTTTGACGCCATTCATGCCGCTGGGCAAGACCGACCCTTCCCCGATGAATTGGTCCGCGTCCCATAATTGGAAATTCGAGGAGGCGAAATATGCGTGTGCCGGTTGCTTCCACTTCGTCCAGAGCCTCCTAGTTTGCGGCCTACAGCGTCAAGCGACCTTCGCCAGAAGCGGTACGACGACGCACGTTTGATACATTGAACCGCTAGCCACCGAATGGCGGCTCTTGTGTAGGTTACTCGGACGCCGTGAGGTGCTCCATGCTTGCCGAGAGGCTCGGTTTTCGGCGTCGGAGAAGCGCCAAGGCACGAAATCGCGGTGTGCCGGTCTGATTATGGGGATTTGAGCGCGTTGGTGCGGCGATGGGTATGGTCGTGGCGGCAATGACGTGGGCGCGAGTTATCGGCTCTGGGTCCGAGATCGAGTGCGAATCGGCACTGGCGATGGTACCGGCAGGGCTTTGGCGGTGGGTTGTGGTGGTTTTTCCGTGCCCTGGGCCGCATGGTGCCATTGGCGACCGCTGATCGGCGGCGCTCTGGCAGGCTCTGGCTGATTGGTTTCCTGATGCTCATGCTGCGATGGCCTTGTGCGGCGGGGCTCGTGGGGCGCATCCCGGCTCGAATATCTCGATGATGATCATGCGTCCGCCGCAGCACGGGCAAGGCTGTTTGCTCTCGCGCGGTGCCTCGGGAGGATCGGCGGGTTCGTCATCGGTGATATTCTCGGGCGGCGGTTGGCCAAGCAGCTCTCGCGCCCTGGCGATGTTGGCCGTGCGATTGCCATTGGCAAGCAAGCCGTAATGCCGGATGCGATGGAAGCCCGAGGGCAGGGCGTGGCTGAGGAAACGTCGGATAAATTCTGCGGGCGCCAGCGACATGGTTTTCCAGCGCTCTTTGCCGCTGGTGCGATAATCCTTCCAGCGGAAGGCGACGGCGTTATCGTCGAAGGCAACGAGACGGCTGTTGGCGATGGCGACGCGATGGGTGTAGCGGGAGAGATAGGTGAGCACGGCTTGCGGCCCGGCGAAGGGCCTCTTGGCGTAGACGACCCATTCGATTTTGCGCAGGGGTGCCAGATACGTATCGAAGGCCGCGGCATGCTCCAGGGACTGCAGCTTGCCGAAGAAGCGCAGCCGGCCGGCCTTGTGCGCGGCCGCAATCCTCTCCAGGAAGCGCCTGCGGAAGAGGCGCGAGAGCACGCGCACGGGCAGGAAGAAGCCGGGCCGGCAGGCGATCCAGCTCTCGCCGTCCGGGGCGATGCCGCCGCCAGGCACGATCATGTGGATGTGGGGATGGTGGGTCATGGCCGAGCCCCAGGTGTGGAGCACCGCCGTCATGCCGATGCGGGCACCGAGATGTTTCGCATCGGCGGCAATCGTAAGCACGGTTTCGGCGGCAGCCTTGAACAGGATGTCGTAGAGAACCGCCTTGTTCTGATAGGCGATATCGGTGATCGGTCTTGGCAGGGTGAAGACGACGTGGAAATAGGGCACGGGCAGCAGCTCGGCTTGACGCGCGGCAAGCCAGTCGCGAGCCGCGGCGCCCTGGCATTTCGGGCAGTGGCGGTTGCGGCACGAGTTGTAGGCGATGTGGCTGTGGCCGCAATCCGTACACGCCGCGACGTGGCCGCCGAGCGCCGCCGTGCGGCAGCGCTCGATGGCGCTCATCACTTTCAGTTGGTCCAGGCTGACATGCCCGGCATTGGCCTGGCGCCATTGGGCGCCGTGGCTGCGGAAGATATCCGCAACCTCCAGCGATCCGCAGGGCATGGCAGCCCCGGGTCAGGCCGGTGGCAAGGGTCCCGGGCTGAGCTGGTCCAGGGGGCTCTCGACGGCACGCAAGGCACTGTTGGCAACCTGGACATAGCGCGCGGTGGTCTCAAGCTTCTTGTGCCCCAGCAGCACCTGAATGAGGCGGATATCGACCTTCCGCTCCAAAAGGTGCGTGGCGAAGCAATGCCTCAGCGTGTGCAA
>CAZPMO010000252.1:0-5087 GCA_964587515.1 uncultured Rhodospirillaceae bacterium
CGACCACGGCGAAGCCCTTGCCGGCCTCGCCGGCGCGGGCCGCCTCGATGGTCGCATTCAGCGCCAGCAGGTTGGTCTGGGAAGCGACGTCGTTGATCAGATCGAGCACTTCACCGATCTTCTGTGCGCCCTCGGCAAGCTGTTTGATCTGCGAGTTGACGCGTTGGGCCTCGCTAACCGCGTCGCGGGCGACACGGTTGGATTCCTCGACCTGACGCCCGACTTCCTGGACGGAGGCGCTGAGTTCCTCGGTCGCCGTGGACACGGTCTGGATGTTGGTCGAGGCTTCTTCCGCCGCGGATGCGACCGCCGCCGACTGGTGCGCGGTCTCCTCCGCCGTCGCGGACATCGCTTCGGCCGAGCTGGTCAGTTGGGTCGCGGCGGTGCCGACGGATTCGAGCGAGCTCGACACCGCGCTTTCGAATTCGCGGGTCCGGGTTTCGATCATCTGGGCCCGCTGTTGCTTGGCCTCTTCCTCGGCGCGCTGTTCGGCGGCGAGTTCGTCGGCCCTGATCATGTTGTCCTTGAACACCTGGACCGCCTGCGCCATGTCGCCGATTTCGTCCTTGCGTTCGAGCGCCGGGACCTCGGTCGCCATGTCACGACCGGCGAGCCGGGTCATCGCGCCGGTGATCAGACCGATCGGGTTGACGATGGAGCGCGCGGTCACCAGCGCGATGGCGATACCGAGAAAGACGCCCACGCCCAGCAGCACCCATTCGAGGATGCTGAGCCAGGAGATCGTGGCCGAGGCGAGTTCCGCGTCCTTATGGAGCAGTCCCTTCTGGTTCTTGACCATGCCGCCGGCGCGCGCGCCATTGGCCTGTTTCGCGCCGAGAAGCGTGCTCAGAAGCTTGCCGGCGCGCGGCGCCGCCTCGGTCACCAGCAGGTAGTTCGCCATGTTCCACTTCTTGCCACCGCGGATCGAGAACATCTTGTCGGGCAGGGGCAGGAAAGCCGTGCGCGCCGCGTCGAACTTCTTGAAAGTCACTTTCTGGGCCGGGTTCAGCAGATTGAAGTTCGCCTTAAGCTGGGCGAACCGTTTGCCGTTCTTGGTCCACATCACGTTGAACAGTTTGTGGAATTTCTGGTCGCCGGTCAGCAGAAATGCGCGAATGTTCGCCAGCCCGCGCGCGGTGGTGCCGCGCGTGTCGGCCATCATGCCGAGCAGCGCCTTGCGCTCCGGCGTCGCCGGCAGCGTGGCTTCGATGTTGATGATGTTGGTGATCTCGGCGACCATGATCGCCGCCTTGGGCGCGGCCTCGACCACCAGGATCTTGGTCGCGGGCTGCTCGTCGGGGGACTTGGCGATCGCCTCGACCTTTGTCTGGGCGGCGCTGAACTCGTCGAGCACCGCCTTGAATTCGGTCCATTTCTGAACGTTGGCGGGCACCGTCCAGTTCGACGACAGCTTGTCCATGTCGGCGCGAATTCGGGCGATTTCGTCCCACACCGCTTTTCGCCCGGTCTTGAAGGCGGGGTTGCCGGTAATCATCCAGCCGCGCAGCGCCGCAAGCGAACCGTTGATGCCGTTCACCATGCCCTGGCTGGCCTCCGCGGTCGGCATCCGAAGATGGACCACGCGATTGTTGATGGCCGAAATACTGGAGACCTGCCAGACGGTGACGATGACCACGGTCGCCAGCAGAACCACCATGGCGCCGAAACCCACATTGAGCCTGCCGCGAATATTCAGCGAGGCGAGTCCGCTCAGGAGGCCGCCACCGGGCGCTTTGATCGATTTTGCTTTCGGCGTCTTGCCGACCGGCCGCTTGGCGGGCTTATCGTCGACACTCGGAGAATTCGAAATCTGCTGGTCGGTCGCGGCATTCTGGTCGGTCGATGACATGGAACTTCCTCGAATGAATAAAATAGCGCTTCAACGGGATTACTACGTTCCACGGATTGCGCCTGCCTGACAGGAAGTATGAGAGATTGGTTAAAAGACCATTTAAACGACGTAGTACATATCTCTGTATTTTGGACAGGACGGGCTCTACAAACGCGCTGCCGCTTCCCGATTCGGCGCGCGCCGCCTAATGTCGCGATACGCATTCATGCGGTTCAAGGGAGAAATGGGACATGGCGGACGAAGGTTTCGCGCGCGACCGATTGCGCGCCTTTATCGAGCGCGTCGAGCGGCTGGAAGAGGAAAAGGCCACGCTGATGGCCGATATCAAGGAGATCTATGACGAAGCCAAGGGCACCGGCTTCGATCCCAAGATCATGCGTCAGGTGGTGCGCATCCGGAAGATGGACGATGCCGACCGCCAGGAGCAGGAGATGGTGCTCGACACCTATCTCCACGCCCTGGGCATGGCCGAAGCGCCCGCCGCCGCCGCGGAATAAGGCTCCCCTAGAATTTCTCGACCCAGGGGCGCAGTTCGAGTTCCCATGACCAGGCGCTGCGGTGCTGGCGATGGATCGCGAGATAGCTTTCGGCGATGCGGTCGGGATGCAGCATGCCGTCGTCGCCGCGCCCCGCCGCGCGGTCGTCGCCGGCCATCTTCTCGATGCCGCCGTCGATCACGAAATGGGCAACGTGAACGTTCTGGGGCTGCAATTCGCGGGCCAGCGACTGGGCCAACCCGCGCAGCCCGAACTTGCCCATCGCGAAGGACGACGAGTTGGGATATCCCTTCACGCTGGCCGAGGCGCCGGTCAGCAGGATCGAGCCGGAGCCGCGCGCCGTCATCTGTTTCGCGGCCTGCTGCGCCACCAGGAAACCGGCGAAGCAGCTGATGTTGATCGCGGTGCGCACGGCCTCGGGGTCGAGCTCGGTGATCGGCCCGCGCGCCCGGTTGGAAGCGTTATAGACCACCACGTCCGGCGCGCCGATATCGTTGGTGACATCGGCGAACAGCTTCGCGACGGCGGCCGGGTCCGAGGCATCGCAGCCATAGGCCCGCGCGCCGGTTTCCGAGCACAGCGCGTCCAGCTTGGCCGGCGTGCGGGCGGCCATGGCCACCGTCATGCCCTCGTTGGCGAACAATCGCGCCAGCGAAGCGCTGAGCCCGGCTCCGGCGCCGACGATCAACGCCTTTTCGTTTTCCGCCATGTCATAATCCTCCCATTTCCAGAATTTTCGTCAGTGTCCGTAAAGCGCTTCCAGCGCCGCGCCGTCGCGTTCCACGATCAGATGTCGGCGGATTTTCATGGACGGCGTCATCAAGCCGTTCTCGATGGTGAAACCGTCGGCGGTCAGCACGAAGCGGCGCACCTTCTCGATCACCGAGAGGTCGCCGTTGACGCGTTCGACCGCGGCGTCGATCGCGGTATGGAATTCAGCGTCATCGACCAGCGCCGCCGCATCGGCCGGCACGCCGCGCGCCTTGGCCCAGTCGCCGACGAATTCATCGTCTGGCACGATCAGCGCCACCAGATGCGGGCGCCGGTCGCCGAACACCATCGCCTGGGAAATCTCGGGTTGCACGGTCAGGAAACCTTCGATGCGCTGCGGCGAGACGTTGTCGCCGCCGGAGTTCACGATGATGTCCTTCTTGCGGTCGGTGATGCGGATATAGCCGTCGGCGTCGATCTCGCCGATATCGCCGGTATGCAGCCAGCCGTCGCGGATCGTCTCGGCGGTGGCGGCGGCGTTGCCCCAATAGCCCTCCATCATCAGTTCGCCGCGCACCAGAATCTCGCCGTCATCGGCGATGCGCACCTCGACGTCGACCACCGGCGGACCGACGGTCTCGATACGCACCCTGCTGGGCGGATTGCAACTGATCACCGGCGCCGCCTCGGTCTGGCCATAGCCCTGGAGAATCTTCAACCCCAGCGCCGTGAAGAACACGCCGATATCGTAATTGAGCGGCGCGCCGCCGGACACCAGCGCCTTCAGGCGGCCGCCGAACCGCGCCCGAACCTTGTCGCGCACCAGCCGGTCGAGCACGGCGTCGACCAGCCGCGCGGTCGGGCCGAGGCCGCCGGGATCGTGATAGCGCCGCGTGCCCAGCTCGACCGCCTTGGCGAACAGGCGCGCGCGCGCGCCGCCCGCCTGCTGCACGCCGCGCAGGATCCGCGCGTGCATGTTTTCATAGAGCCGGGGCACCGCGGTCATGATCGTCGGGCGCGTCTCGACCATGTTCGCGGCCAGCCGATCGATGCCTTCGGCGTAATAGATCTGGGCGGCCAGCGAAATCGGGAACATCAGCCCGGCGGTATGTTCATAGGAATGGGACAGCGGCAGGAAGGACAGGAACACCTCGTCGGCCAGCCCAAGCTCGAGCAGCAGCGTATAGGCACCCTTGCAGTTGCTGATGATCGCGCCGTGGCTCAGGATCACCCCCTTGGGCGCGCCGCCGGTGCCGGAGGTATAGATGATGCAGGCGGTATCGGCGCGCGGGATGTCCCGCGCCGCGCGGGAGATGTCGTCGGCCGGGCCGGCGTGGCGCGCTAGCAGATCGTCCCAGCGCTCGACCGCGATGCCGTCCTCGGCCGATCCGTCGATTTCGTCGATCGCGATCACGAATTCCAGCGCCGGCGCCTCGCGCGCCGCCTCGATCACGCGTTCGGCCAGCGCCGCCGTCGAGACGATCGCCGCGCGGGCGCCGCTATCGGTCATCACATAGTTATGGTCGGCGACCCGGTTGGTGACATAGGCCGGCACCGAGACCGCGCCGGCCGCCATGATGCCGAGATCGGCGATCGCCCATTCCGGCCGGTTTTCGGCGACCAGCATCACCCGGTCGCCGGGTGAGATGCCGAGCGCCGCCAGGGCGCGGGCCAGCGCCGCGGCCCGGGCGGCGGCCTGGTCACCGCTGACGGGCTGCCACGCGCCTGCCTGCTTCGACCACAGGAACGGCTTGTCGCCGAGCTTCGCCGTCTGGTCGAAGAACATGGTCGCGAGGTTGGGCCATGTGTCGTAAGGCATCGCCGGATCGCGCTCCCCCAATTCGATCCCGCGACTATAGCCGACCGGGACCGCTTGACCAAAGGGGGTGGCGCGATCGGATTTGATTGAGTCCGGGAAGCATCCTTCGAGACGGGCCTTCGGCCCTCCTCAGGATGAGGAGAGTTTTGGCTTTCCTCATCCTGGAGACCTTTGCGTGATTCATTGATTTGTGATTCCCTGTTTTTGT
>CAZPMO010000253.1:0-4980 GCA_964587515.1 uncultured Rhodospirillaceae bacterium
CGTGACCCGGCGATTTCCTCCGGACTTTCGAGATGCGCGGGTCGGGCCCGCGCATGACGATTTGGAAACACCAAATCGTCAAATCGCGGGAACGGCGTCGATCAGGATGAAGGCGATCTGGCAGGGCTTGTCGCCGCGATTTACCCAGGCGTGGTTGGTGCCGCGCTGGATGATCACGTCGCCGGCCTTGAGGTGGACGTCGTCCTTTTCCTCGTCGAGCCACATGTCGATCTCGCCCGAGATCACCACCGCGTAATCAATCGTATCGGTGCGGTGGGTGCCCGGATGGCGCTGCAATTCGCCGCCCGCCGAATGGGCGCCAAGCTCGTTCGCCGTCGCCGCCGGGTCCATACTCGAAATGTCACCATCCGGTGCGAATTCGACGACGCGGAAGACCGAGCCTCCCTCGGGCGGCGCCAGTTCGACCTTGCCGACCGCCGTGTCTTCGGCGCCGGAATTATCGGCGGGGGTCGCGAAGGTCCGCCACAGATGCGACGCTCCGGTGCCAGTCGCCCGCACATTCACATTGGGGGCGTCGCTGTCATGGATAATGACGGCAACACCGTTCTCGTCGTGTCCGGTGACCACTCTTCGGACGGGTGCAACCATGATTTCCTCCCTGTCTGGCGTTGTTATTGCCAGCGCAGGGTATACCAACCGTCGCCGTCAGGCACTGAATTCGACCGCGCCCCCCTGGACGATCTGGACGCAGGGATTAAAGCCGGCCCAATAGGCGAGTTCGGCCGGCTGAGCGATATCCCACTGCACGAAATCGGCGCGCTTGCCGACCTCGAGCGTGCCCCGGTCGTCGGCCAGACGCAGAGCCCGCGCGGCAACGCGCGTGACCCCGGCCAACGCCTCTTCCGGCGTCAGGCGGAACAGCGTGCACCCCATGTTCAGCATCAGCAGCAGCGACGGCACCGGCGACGATCCCGGATTGAAGTCGGTGGCCAGCGCCATCTCGACGCCGCGCTTGCGCAGTTCATCGATCGGCGGCATGTGGGTTTCGCGCAACGTATAGAAAGCGCCGGGCAGCAGCACCGCGACGGTGCCGGACTCGGCCAACGCGGCGACGCCCTTGTCCGAGGTGTATTCCAGATGATCGGCCGACAGTGCGCCATATCGCGCCGCCAGCGCGGCGCCGCCGAGGTCGGAAAGCTGGTCGGCGTGCAGCTTCACCGGCAGGCCATGACGGCGCGCGGCCCGAAAGACACGCTCGGTCTCCTCCGGCGTGAACCCGATATTCTCGCAGAACGCATCGACCGCGTCGGCCAGACCCGCCTCGGCGATCGCCGGCACCATGTCGTCGGCGACATGACGCGCATATTCGTCCTGGCGGCCTTCATATTCGGGCGGCACCGCGTGGGCGCCGAGAAAGCTGGTGCGCACCGTCACCGGCAGCGCCTCGCCAAGGCGACGCGCGACCCGGAGCTGCTTCTGCTCCGACACGGTGTCGAGCCCGTAGCCGGATTTGATCTCGACCGTGGTCACGCCTTCCGACAACAGCGTGCGCAGACGCGGCGCGGCGGCCTCGAACAGCGTGTCGTCGTCGGCCTCGCGCGTCGCTTTCATGGTCGACACGATGCCGCCGCCGGCGCGGGCGATTTCCTCGTAACTGGCCCCGTTCAAACGCATCTCGAACTCACCGGCGCGGTCGCCGCCGAACACCAGATGGGTATGACAATCGATCAGCCCGGGCGTGATCCAGCGACCGCCTGCATTATGCACCTCGTCGGCGCAGTCCTCGGGCGCGGCGGGCAGCTCATTGACCGGACCGAGCCACGCGATGGCGCCCGATTTCACCGCGATCGCCGCGTCGCCGAGCGCGCCGTAGGGCGCGCCGCCGCGCGTCATGGTCGCAAGATTGGCGTTGATCCAGAGCCCGTCCCAGTCGGCCATGCATAGCCCTCCGATATCACCGTCGCGGAGGGTTTATACCAAGGATAATCACACCGCGCGCGGAGTTCTTCCTTTTAACCCGCTTCGTGCTGGCTCAGGGAACGCGGGTGGACAACCGTTTCCATCACCTGCCCCTCGCCGGCCATGCAGCGCGTGGTCAGAACAAACCAGGTGTCATCGGCGGCGCGGCGGTAGACGAAGACGGGCTCGTTCGAGCAGATGGCGAGTACCTTGGCCTGGCTGACCGCCGAAGACCAGTGACGCAAGGGTCCAATGGGTGTGTTATCGCTATGCATTCGACCGGTCCCCTCCAAAACTTTCAAACCCGTCTCCCGGACACGTCGGCGTGGAGAAATCCGTTGGCGGGTCAAAGCCTTGACCACCCCGAAGGGTGTTCGAAACCCGCCAACGGACCACATTGCCGTCCGTGAAGGAGTGAGTTAATAATACATGAATGGATTTAAATGTCAAATAAAAAATGAATATTTATAAGTATAATTTGATTTAAAATTATCTATACTTGGATCATTATTTAATATTTATTACGCCCAAATTTTATTCAATGTTTCGAGAATTTTCGCGACTGTTGGTAATCCGATAACATCCCCCCATATGTCAGGCTGGACCATGGGAATATCGGGGACCGCACCCATGACGGACCGGAGCCGCATCGACAATACCCGCGAGATCCACGCCCCCACGGGCACGACGCTGAATGCCGAGAGCTGGCAGACCGAGGCGCCGCTTCGCATGCTGATGAACAATCTCGACCCGGCGGTGGCGGAAAAGCCCGACGAATTGATCGTCTATGGCGGCATCGGGCGCGCGGCGCGCAACTGGGAATGTTACGACGCCATCGTCGCGACCCTGAAGCGCCTGCGCGACGACCAGACGCTGCTGGTCCAGTCGGGCAAGCCGGTCGGCGTGTTCGAGACCCACAAGGACGCGCCGCGCGTGTTGATCGCGAATTCGAACCTGGTCGGCAAGTGGGCCGACTGGGACCATTTCAACGAGCTCGACCGGCACGGTTTGATGATGTACGGCCAGATGACGGCGGGCTCGTGGATCTATATCGGCAGCCAGGGCATCGTCCAGGGCACCTACGAGACCTTCGCCGAGGCCGGACGCCAGCATTACGGCGGCGACCTGGCTGGGCGATGGATCCTGACCGGCGGGCTGGGCGGCATGGGCGGCGCGCAGCCGCTGGCCGCGACCATGGCGGGCGCGTCGATGATCGCGGTCGAATGCCGCCCGTCTCATATCGAACGCCGCATCGAGGCCGGGTATCTCGACCGGTCCGCCACCGACCTCGACGAGGCGCTGGCGATCGTCACTCAAGCATGCGCGAAGGGCGAAGCGGTCTCGGTCGGGCTGTTGGGCAATGCCGGCGACGTTTTCCCCGAACTGGCGCGGCGCGGTGCCCGGCCCGACCTGGTGACCGATCAGACGGCGGCCCACGATCCCGCCAACGGCTATCTGCCGATCGGCTGGACGCTGGAGAAATGGGACGAGATGCGCGACCGCGACCCAAAGGCGGTCGAGAAGGCGGCAAAGCAGTCCATGGCGGTGCAGGTTCGCGCCATGCTGGAATTCAAGCGCGCCGGCATCCCCACCGTCGATTACGGCAACAATATCCGCGCCATGGCGAAGGACGAGGGCGTCGAGGATGCGTTCGACTTCCCGGGTTTCGTGCCGGCTTATATCCGACCGATGTTCTGCGCCGGCAAGGGGCCGTTCCGCTGGGCCGCGCTGTCGGGCGAGCCCGAGGACATTTATCGCACCGACGCGAAAATAAAGGAGCTGTTTCCCGACGATACGCAGCTCGTCAACTGGATCGACATGGCGCGGCAATGCATCAAGTTCCAGGGCCTGCCGTCGCGCATCTGCTGGCTCGGGCTTGGCGCGCGCATGAAGGCGGGACTCGCCTTCAACGAGATGGTGGCCTCGGGCGAACTCTCGGCCCCGGTGGTGATCGGCCGCGACCATTTGGATTCGGGTTCCGTGGCGTCCCCCAACCGCGAGACCGAGGCCATGCGCGACGGCTCCGACGCGGTCGCCGACTGGGCCTTGTTGAACGCGCTGCTGAATACCGCCTCGGGCGCGACCTGGGTGTCGATCCACCATGGCGGCGGCGTCGGCATCGGCTATTCCCAGCATTCCGGCATGGTGATCGTCTGCGACGGCTCGGACGACGCCGCGCGCCGCATCCGCCGCGTGCTGACCAACGATCCCGCCACCGGCGTCATGCGCCATGCCGACGCCGGCTACGAAGACGCCATCGCCCACGCCCGCGCCGCCCATCTCGATCTGCCGATGGTGGGCGAGTGAATTAATTCAAATCGGCGGGGCGGCGGCCGGCTTGTTCGGGGCGCGCGTTCCACGAACTGCCGTAGAAGGACGGGTCCTTGGTGTCGATATTGCGCACCACCCAGCCGTCGTCGGCGTAATCCATGTCGCAATAGGCCTCGGCCAGCCCGCCCGCCGGGTTCCACATATACCAGGACATGGACGAGCCGATATTGTGGCGCAATGGCCCGACATTGGTGCGCCAGCCGGCGCCCTCCATATGCGCGCCCAGCATCATCACCGCGTCGAAATCGCGGAACTCGTAAGCGACGTGCTGGAAGCCGAGATATTCGCCGGTCTCCCCGCCGCCCTTCTGGAGAAAAAGATTGTGATGATCGGTGGACCCGGCGCAGCGCATGAAGACGCCGGCGCCGAGCACGTTGTCGGTCACGCGGAAACCGAGCCGGTCGGTATAGAAGGCGACATGGGCGGCAAGATCGCCCGGCGCCCAAAGAACCATATGGCCGAACCGAACCGGCGCCGCGCGGCCGCGTTTTGAGACGCGGAACCCGATGCGGTAACCGTGATCGTCGGTCGAATGCAGCGTGCCGTCCTCGCCAATAGCGACCTCACGGTCGCGGGCAAGCTCGGCGCCGATCGCCTCCAGCCCGGCGGTGTCTTCGACCCCCCAGATCAGCTCGCGCGCGGTGGCGTCGTTGAGGTGGGCCCAATCGATCATTGGCGGCGGCAACGCGGGATCGTCGGCGGCGCGAATGTGGATGGTGGTGCGGTCGG
>CAZPMO010000254.1:0-4895 GCA_964587515.1 uncultured Rhodospirillaceae bacterium
CCGCCGAGATCGACTACGCGTTGGGCATTCCCATGACCCATCTCGGCATCGACGCGCCCGTGATCCCGCTTTACATCAACGCCTATGTGCCGCCGCAGCCGTCGATGGAGCGCTGCTATGCCTTCGGTCAGGCGTTGGCGCGCGGCCTGACCGCGACCGGCGTCACGGCGGTGGTAATGGCGTCCGGCGGCATGTCGCATTTCCCGGGCACCGATCGCTACGCGGAGCCGGATCTGGCCTTCGACACCGCGCTGCTGGAGCCGATCCGCGCCGGCAATCTGCGGGCGCTGCTGTCGCTCGACGAGCGCCGCATGGACGATACCGGCAATATCGAACTGCGCTGCTGGGGCGTCGCCGCCGGTATGCTGGGCGAGCGCGTGCCCGACGTGGTCTCGCTCGATCCGAGCTGGCATCACATCTATGCCTCGGTGGGATTCCACACGCCGGCGGTCGACGACGGCTGGGCGCCGCACTATCCCGCCGTCCGGCCCGACCGGGTCGCGCTGACCCAGGCGTTGCACGTGCTGGCCGGCGACGCGGCGGCGCGCGAACGCTATCTCGCCGACCCCGACGCCTATGCCGCCTCGGTCGGGCTCGACGGCGATCAGGCCGACGCGCTGGCCAATCTGTCCGAGGCGAGCATGATCGAGCTTGGCGTCCACCCGCTGGTGCCCTTTTTGACGCGGCTGCTGATCGGCCATGAGCGTGGCTAGCAAACCGTGCTGACCGGCGACGTACTGGGCCGCAGCGCCGCGCGCTTCCCCGACAAGCCCGCGATTCTGTGGGGCGATGAGCGCGTCGCCTATGGCGAACTGGACGCCGCCGCAAGCCGCTTCGCCCACGCGGTAATTTCCGCCGGCATCGCGCCCGGCGACCGCGTCGCCATCCTGTGCGGCAATCGCCCGGAATACGCCGCCGCCTATTTCGGCGTCGCGCGGGCCGGCGGCGTGTCGGCCCATCTCTCGCCCCGCTATCTGGAAGACGAAATCCGCCACACGCTGGCCCTGGTCGAGGCCCGCATGGTGGTGGTCGAAGCGCCGCTGGCGGCGACCGTCGCGGGCCTGCGTGACAACTTGCCGAAATTGGAAACCGTGGTGGTGATCGGCGGCGAGGGCGAAGGGGTTCCCTATGACGATTTCGTCGCGGACCGGCCCGCGACCGATCCCGCCCTTGAACTCGATCCCGACGATCCGGCCTCCATCACCTTTACCGGCGGCACCACGGGCATGCCGAAGGCGGCGCTGCTGACCCATCGCGGGCGGTCGCACTGGGGCCGGGTGGCGATCAACGATTTCGGGCTCGACGAGAACGAGGTTTCCATCGTCGCCGCGCCGCTCTATCACGCCGCCGGCGGGTTCATCTGGTTTCAGCCCACCATCATGGCGGGCGGCACCACCGTGGTGCAGGGTCATTGGGACGTTCCCGAGTTCATCGACGTGATCGAGCGCCATGGCGGCACCGGCGCCTTTTTGGTGCCGGCGCAGATCTCCATGATGCTCGACGATCCGGCCTTCGACGCGGCCCGGCTTGGATCGCTGCGCAAGATCATGTACGGCGCGGCGCCGTCGCCGCCGGCCCTGATCGCGCGCGCCGAACGCGCGCTGCCCCATGTGGACTTCATTCAGAATTTCGGTCAGTCCGAGACCGGGCCGTTGATCACCATCCATCCCGGGGACCGCCATCGCAACCCGGACGCGCTGGGCTATCCTTCGCCGCTGGTCGAGGTCGGCATCTTCACCGCGCCCGGCCAGCCCGCCGCGCCGGGCGAGATCGGCGAGATTTGCGCCCGCGGCGTCCATGTGATGGCCGAATATCTCGGCGACGCGGCCGAGACCGCGGAATTTTTCCGGAGTGGCGACGGCTGGGGCTGGACCGGCGATCTGGCGTTTGCCGAGGCGGATGGGTTGATCACGCTGGTCGATCGCGTCAAGGATATGATCATTTCGGGCGGCGAGAACATCTACCCGGCCGAGATCGAGAAGATACTGGATTTGCATCCCCATATCGCCGAATGCGCTGTGTTCGGCGTGGACGACGAGCGCTGGGGCGAGTTGCCTGCCGCCGCCGTGGTATTACATGAAGGGACGAGCGCATTGGCCGACGAGATCGCTTCGTTCTGCGGCGAGCGCGTCGCGCGTCACAAGCGCCCGCGGCGGATAGAGATCGTGGATTCGTTGCCGCGTTCGGCCGCGGGCAAGGTGTTGCGTACGGTGCTGCGGGAAAATTATGGCGGCCCAATAGCAGGAAAGGCTTCGGGATGAACGATGAACAGACGATTGAGGTCCCGCATTTGTCCCACTGGGGCGCCTATCGCGTCTCGGCGCGGGACGGCAGGATCACCGGCGTTGCGCCGTTCGAACACGACCCCGAACCCTCGCCGATGATCGCCTCCATCCCGGGCGCGGTGCACCATGAAAGCCGCATTGAACAGCCCATGGTGCGCGCCGGTTATCTCGAGAACGGCCACGCCAGCGACACCGCCGGGCGCGGCGTCGAGCCGTTCGTGCCGGTATCGTGGGACCGGGCTCTCGATCTGGTCGCCGACGAGCTTGCGCGGGTGCGCGAGACCCACGGCAATTCCGCGATCTACGGCACCTCGGGCTGGGCCAGCGCCGGGACCTTCCATTCGGCGCACCCGCAACTTACCCGCTTCCTGAACCTCTATGGCGGTTTCGTCGGCCAGGTCACCAATTACAGCTTCGGCGCGGCGTCGGTGATCCTGCCCCGCGTGGTCGGCTCCATGGAGCCGATCGGGCGGCTCACCACCTGGCCGACCATCGCAAAGCACACGAAGCTGCTGGTCTCGTTCGGCGGCATCTCGCCCAAGAACAGCCAGATCGCGAAGGACGGCCTCGCCGCGCACGAGAACCAGCGCTGGCTGCGCAAGGCGCGCGCCGCCGGGACTGCGTTCGTCCAGATCAGTCCGATGCGCGACGACATGGGTGACGATCTGGACGCCGAATGGCTGGCGGCGCGGCCCAACACCGATGCCGCGATCATGCTCGGCATCGCCCACACGCTGGTGAGCGAGGGGCTCCACGATACCGAATTCCTGGCGCGCTATTGCACCGGGTTCGACCGTTTCCTGCCCTATCTGATGGGCGACAGCGACGGCGTGGCGAAGGACGCCGACTGGGCGGCGGAAATATCCGGCCTCGACGCCGAAGTTTTGCGCGCGTTGGCGCGGCGCATGGCCGCGACGCGCACCATGATCGCGCTGTCCTGGTCGGTGCAGCGCTGCGATCACGGCGAGCAGCCCATCTGGATGGCGGTCACGCTGGCCGCCATGCTGGGCCAGATCGGACTGCCCGGCGGCGGCTTCGGCATCGGCTACGGATCCATGGGCAGTATCGGCAATCCGGCGCCCGAAGTGGCGCGGCCCGGCCTGCCGATGGGCACCAACCCGACGCCCGACTTCATCCCGGTGGCGCGGATCAGCGACATGCTGCTCAATCCGGGCGGGGAGTACGATTTCAACGGCCAGCGCCTGACCTATCCCGACGTGCGGCTGATCTACTGGTGCGGCGGCAACCCGTTCCACAAGCAGCAGGACATCAACCGCCTGCTGCGCGCCTGGCGCAAACCGGAAACCATCATCGTGCACGAGCCCTGGTGGACCGCGGCGGCGCGCCGCGCCGACATCGTGCTGCCGGTGACCACCACGCTGGAACGCAACGACATGGGCGGCGCGCTGCGCGACCGTTTCCTGATGGCCATGCAACGCGCCATCCCGCCGCAGGGCGAGGCGCGCAACGAATACGACATTTATACCGATCTCGCCGAACGGCTGGGTTTCCGCGACGCCTACACCGAAGGGCGCAGCGAGACGGAATGGCTGCGCCATCTCTATGACGTCGCGCGCCAGAAGGCCGCGCGCAAGCAGGTCGAAATGCCGGATTTCGACTCGTTCTGGGAACAGGGATATTTCGAATATCCGATACCGGACGCGCCGCCGGTGCTGTTCGACGCCTTCCGCGAGGACCCCGACGGCATGGCGCTGAAGACACCGTCGGGGAAGATCGAAATATTCTCCGACACCATCGCGGGCTTCGGCTACGACGACTGTCCCGGCCATCCGGCGTGGATCGAACCGGCCGAGTGGCTGGGCTCGGAGAAAGCCGAACACCATCCGCTGCATATGATCTCCAATCAGCCGCAGGGCCGGCTGCACAGCCAGATGGATTTCGCCGAGGCCAGTCAGTGGAACAAGGTGCGTGGTCGCGAGGCGGTATGGATACATCCCGCCGACGCGGACCCGCGCGGAATCGTCGACGGCGACGTGGTGCGGCTGCATAACGAACGCGGCGCCTGTCTCGCCGGCGCGGTGGTGACCGAACGCATCGGGCGCGGCGTGGTGCGTCTGCCCACCGGCGCGTGGTTCGACCCGCTCGACGCCGGCGCGATCGGCTCGCTCGACAAGCATGGCAATCCGAACGTACTCACCCTCGACAAGGGAAGCTCGAAGCTCGGCCAGTGCTGCATCGCCCAGTCGGCCTTGGTCGAGATCGAACGTTATGACGGGGTGCTGCCGCCGCTGACCGCGTTCGATATCCCGGAGACGGTGGAGGGCTAACCCGCGCCCTTGTCCGGGTTGCATTTCGTCCCCACATCTCGGGCGATATGGCGGGTTCCTTTGTTCTTACACCGGGCGCGCTGACGCTCGGCGATCTGCGCGCCATCCACGGCGGTCGCGACGCGATCACGCTCGATCCCGCCTGCCACGCCGGCATCGACGACGCGCGCCGCGCGGTCGAGGCGACGCTGGCCGGCGACGAGGCGCTCTATGGCGTCAATACCGGTTTCGGCGCGCTGGCGCGGTCGCGCATCGACGCGGATCGGCCGCCGCGGCTTTTATGGGTCTTGTCGCCGCTGATGCGGTGGCCGACGCTGTTGAA
>CAZPMO010000255.1:0-4865 GCA_964587515.1 uncultured Rhodospirillaceae bacterium
CTGCCGGGCTGGGTCGACGCCGAATGGCTCAAGCAGCTCGTCGCCGAGCAGCTGGTCACGGTACGCACCAAGCGAGGCTTCGCCCGGCTGGAATGGCAGAAGCTCCGGGAACGGAACGAGGCGCTCGATTGCCGGGTCTATGCGAGGGCCGCCGCCTGGATCGCCGGCGCCGACCGCTGGTCGGACGCCAGGTGGCGCGATCTCGAGGAACAACTCGGCGTGGCGTCCGATGAAGAGGCCACCGCCGGCGTCGTCAACCGGCCGTCACCGGAGCCCACGGGAAAGCGGCGCTCGGAATGGTTCGGCCGAAATGAAGGATGGCTCGGGTGAGTGACTGGACGGAAACCGAACTGGCAGCGCTGAAGCGCGCCTATGCGAGCGGCACGCTCAGGGTGAGCTATGACGGCAAATCCGTCGAGTACGGCTCGGCCGATGATCTGCTGGGTCGGATCCGCACCATCGAGCGCGCGATGACGGGCGCCGGCAATCTGTTGCCCGTCGCCGGGCTTGCTGGATTCAGTCGGGGTGACCGTTGATGCATGCGACCTGGTTCGACTGGGCCATTGCCGTGGTCTCGCCCCGGATGGCGACACGACGCCTTCTGGCGCGCCAGGCCTTCGACGGCCTCTCGCGCGGCTACGAGGGCGCGGCGCGCGGACGACGGACGGACGGTTGGCGCTCGCCCGGCACCTCGGCGGATGCCGAGATTGCGACGGCCGGGGCAATGCTCCGAGACCGCATGCGCGATCTCGTGCGCAACAATCCGCACGCGGCCAAGGCGGTGGCGGTGCTGGTCAACAACATCATCGGCGCTGGGATCATGCCGCGCGCGGCGTCGGGCGACGACCGTCTCGACCGGACGGTCAACGAACTCTGGGAAGCCTGGGCTCGCAGTTGTGATGCCGATGGGCAGCTCGACTTCTATGGCCTGCAGACCCTCGTGTGCCGGGAGATGATTGAAGGCGGCGAGGTCCTGGTCCGGCGGCGGCCCCGCCGCGCTGATGACGGCTTGGCCATTCCGGTCCAGGTGCAGGTGCTCGAAGCCGACTTTCTCGATACCGCGAAGAACGGCGAGGTTGGCTCGGGACAGGCGGTTCAGGGTGTCGAGTTCGACGCTATCGGGCGCCGGCGCGCCTACTGGCTATTCGCCCGCCATCCGGGTGATGCCTTCGGGGCACTTCAGAGCGGGTTCAGAAGCGCTGTCGTGCCGGCGACCGAGATCGCCCATGTCTACGAAAAACAGCGCACCCAGGCACGCGGCGTTCCCTGGGGGGCGCCGGTGATCCGTGCGTTGCGGGATCTCGACGACTACGAGATCGCCGAGATCGTGCGCAAGAAGACCGAGGCCTGCGTCACCGCGATCGTGTTCGGCGCCGACGAGGCGGAACAGGGGATCGCGCCGACGGTGGTAGATGCGGATGGCAACCGCGTCGAGCAGTTCGAGCCGGGGCTCATCGCCTACGCCCGTGGCGGCAAGGACATCCGGTTCAACCAGCCGTCGGCGACCGGCGGCTATGCCGAGTACAAGCGCGCCAGCCTGCACACCATCGCGGCAGGATTCCGGGTGCCCTACGAGCTGCTCACCGGGGATCTCTCCCAGGTGAACTACTCATCGATCCGGGCGGGGCTGGTCGAGTTCCGCCGCATGATCGACGCGCTGCAGTGGCAGCTGTTCGTGCCACTCTTTTGCGATCGGGTTTGGAACTGGTTCACGGAGGCAGCCTGGGCGGCCGGTCATATTCCCGAACCGATTGTTCGTGTCGAGTGGTCGCCGCCGAAGTTCGAAGCGGTGGATCCGCAGAAGGATGCCATGGCCGACCTCCTGGCCATTCGCTCCGGCACCATGACGCTTGCCGAGGCGATCGCCCGGCAAGGGCGCAATCCGGACGCGGTGCTGGCCGAGATCGCCGCCACCAACGCCAAGCTCGACGAGCTCGGCATCGTTCTCGACACCGATCCCAGGCGGGTTACCAAGACGGGATCCGCCCAGAGCACCGAGACAGTGGATGCCGCTGATCAGCAGGACGAGGACGAACCCGACCTGCGGCTGATCGCCAACGACTGACCTCTGAGGAAACGAAATGGACAAGACGATCGAACTGCCGGCGCTTCGCCGGATGGCCGAACTCGCGCCGGGATCCGTCGACAGCGACGCCCGTACCGTCGAGGTGGTCTGGTCGACGGGCGCGCGGGTGCGTCGCGTGCCCTTCTTCGGCGATGCGTATGACGAGGAATTGAGCCTCGACCCGGCGCATGTCCGGCTCGAGCGGCTGAATGCCGGCGCGCCCTTCCTGAGGGTTCACGAGCTGACCGAGCTCGATGCCGTGATCGGCTCCGTCGCACCCGACTCGGCGCGAATTCAGAACGGCCGCGGTGTCGCCACCGTGCGTCTCAGCGAGCGCGAGGATGTCGAGGCCATCTGGCGGGACATCCAGGCGGGCCATATCCGCGCGGTTTCCATCGGCTACCAGGTCCATCGCTACGAGGTGTCGAAGCCCGAAGGCGGCCGCGAGCTCTGGCGCGCCGTCGACTGGACACCTTTTGAGATCTCCGCCGTTCCGGTCGGCGCCGATCCGGCCGCCGGCTTCCGTTCCACTGAAACCCTTCACGCCTGCGTCGTGCATCGTGCCGGCGCGGGTCCAAAGACCGAAAGGACCAGCACCATGCATGACGAAGACATCGAAACCGACGAGGCCGCCGAAGTCGTCGAGGAGACGGAATCGCCGGACGAAACGGAGTCCGCGGAAACCCGCAGTCCGAAGAGGCCTCTGAAGCCCAAGGAGCAACCGAAGCCCGACGCGGAGGCGCTGGTCGCCGAGGCGAGGGCCAGCGAACGCGAGCGGGCGTCGACCATCTTTGATCTCACGTCGCGTCTTGGGCTCGAACGTAGCGTCGCCGACGATCTGGTGAAACGCGGTGTCGGCCTCGACGAGGCGCGCCGGCAAATCCTGGATACCCTTGCGGACGCCTCGGATCGGACCCGGACCTTCGGCCACGTCTCGGTGCCGCTCGGCGGGCAGGACGAGCGGGTGACGCGGCGCGATGCGGCCGCCAATGCGCTTCTGCACCGCTACAGCCCGACCCTGTTCCAGCTTACCGACGCCGCCCGGCAGTTTCGGGGCATGACGCTGATGGAGCTCGCCCGGGAAAGTCTCGGCGAGGCCGGCGTCAACACCCGCGGCATGTCGCGGGACGAGGTCGCGACGCGGGCCCTGCACTCGACCTCCGACTTCCCGGAGATCCTGGCGGCGGTCACCAACAAGACCCTGCGCCAGGCCTACGAGGCCTATCCCCGCACCTTCCTAGCCTTCTGCCGCCAGGTGCTCGCCACCGACTTCAAGGCCATGCACCGCGTGCAGATGGGCGAAGCGCCGCAGCTGCTGAAGGTCAACGAAAGCGGCGAGTTCAAGCGGGGCACCATCGGTGAATCGAAGGAAAGCTACCGCATCGAGACCTACGGCCGTGTCGTGGGGATCACCCGACAGGTGCTGATCAATGACGACCTCGACGCTTTCACGCGCATCCCCGCCATGTACGGCAATTCGATCGCGCAGCTCGAAAGCGATGTTGTCTGGGGCATCGTCACCGGCAACCCGGCGATGGCGGACAACAAGGCGCTTTTCCATGCTGACCACAAGAACCTGGAAGGCACGGGGGCGGCGCTCAGCGTCGACGCGGTCGGCAAGGGTCGCACGGCCATGGCCAAACAGACCGGCCTCGACAAGAAGACCGTGCTCAACATCCGCCCGGCCTTCCTGATCGTGCCGGCAGCGCTCGAGCTCAAGGCGGAGCAGATGGTAGCGCAGAACATCGTTCCGGCCGAAACCCAGAACGTGGTGCCGCAGTCGATCCGCACGCTGAGCCCGATCGCCGAGCCTCGGCTCGATGCCGACAGCGACACCGCCTGGTACCTGGCGGCGAGCCCGAACCAGATCGACACCATCGAGTACGCCTATCTCGAGGGCCAGCAAGGCGCCTACATCGAAACCCGCAATGGCTTCGACGTCGATGGCGTCGAGATCAAATGCCGCCTCGACTTCGGCGCCAAGGCCATCGACTGGCGCGGCATCCACAAGAACCTGGGCGCCTGATCTGGCCCGACCTGACTGACTGACGAGACGGGCGGCCGATTGGCCGCCCTTCGTCTTTTGATCCGAATGATCCGAAGGAGAATGTAATGAAGAACTACGTGCAGCCCGGTAATACGATCACGCTCGCCGCTCCCTACGACGTCACGTCCGGAGACGGCCTGTTGGTCGGCGCGATCTTCGGCGTGGCAGGGGGCGATGCCCTGACCGGCGCAGAGGTCGAGGCCTCCCTGGTCGGCGTCTTCGATCTGACCAAGACCGCCTCGCAGGCGTGGAGCGCCGGCGACAAGGACGATACCAATAAGGTCGCAACCAAGACGGCGACAGCGAATACGCTGATCGGTGTTGCGCTGGAAGCGGTGGCCGGCGGCACCATCGGTCGGGTGCGGCTCAACGGCAGCTTCTGAGCCGGGTTCGCTTCCGCCTCAGTGGCGCGACCTTGATGGGAAGGCCAGGGTCCTAAGGCGCTTATTGGCGAGATTGAGGTCGAAGCTTTCGGCGTCGAATTTGCCGATCCATTCCAGGTAATGCTCGTGGTCTTCGTGATCGGGATCGCCCAGAGCCGCAAGCATTTCCGGATACTGGTATGGACCGCCGCAATCCTCGGGGGGGCAGGCGCGTTCGCCGGCTAGGACAGCGGGAACCGTTTCGTCTTTGGCGCGGGAGCGAATGGCTTCGACGATGATCTCGTGACGCCAGTCGTCCCCGAAATCATAAACGTAGAGTAACCGGTCCCCCTCCATCACGAGATCGCCAAGTTGGTATTGGGCGCCATCC
>CAZPMO010000256.1:0-4828 GCA_964587515.1 uncultured Rhodospirillaceae bacterium
CCTTCTTGCCATCGGCATCTATGCGGTCGTTCATTCGGACGTGGGCTAGGATGTTCTTGTCGGGGAAGTGGCCGCCCTTAAACACTTTAGCTGCCGCTTCTGCTGACGGTGCGTCTTGCCTGCCTGGGTAGTGCCAGCTAGGCGGCATCGTCAGCACCACCTCGCGGTAGTTCTCGCCGCCGGGTAGGGTGTGTTCAGAGAATTTCGGTGCCAGTAAACCTTGCGGGCTGGCTTCAAGTCCTTCCGCCCGACGCATAATCCAGAACATCGCGTTCGCTGTGCGTATCGCCGGCATGAGATCGCCGTGCCGGTCGAATAGCACCCTGGCACCATCAAGATCACCGGATGCCTGGGCCCTCTGGCCTTGCGCCATCAGCTCGTTGGCCTGCCGGACGAGACGCCCAACAAGGGCCTCTGGGTCTGGCCCACCATAGTTTACCTGTTCGACGTTGACGCGGTTTTGCCGGACGAAGTCCAACAGCTCGTCTTGCGTGACGCTGGTGCGACCGGCAAGGAACTCATCCAGACCCATCCACTGCATCTCTTCCTTTTTCGCGCCGAGATTGGCCAGCGATGCGCGGGCCTGGTCGGGCGTCAGCGTGGTCTGCTTCAGGTTCAAAACGGCTTGCTCTGTCGGGCTGTAGAAGCCAAGCGGGCTGCGTGCTGCCGGTTCCGGGGCCGCCGCACGTCGGGCCATACCGGACGCCATCGCCCCGGCAGGGATTTTCGCCAACAGACCGGGCGCCGATGTCATCGGCGTGACGTTCAAGATGTCCTCTGGCGTCGGCATCACGCCCGTGTGCGGCGCCTCCAAAACATTCAACAGACTGCCCACCATCTCACGCGCCATGCCGGGGATGGCCGGGGCAAATTCCGTCTCCATAATCTGCGGCGCGCCATAAATCGGGTCCAGCGGCGTGCGGGACTTCATCGGCCAAATATTGCCGTAATCCCAGCCCGTGGTGGGCGCCAACAGCGACCGCCAATGATCCAGGGGCCGGCCCAATAACCCTTCCATCACACAATCCACGCCCCAGAGGGGTATTCCAACGGCTGCTGCCAACGGCGCGCGCCACGCGCCACGGTGCCGGCGACACCGCCAAAGGTGAGGCAAAACGCATCCGCCACGGCGGGGGCGACGACGTTGCTTTTGGGCAATCCGGTGCGAAACAGGGGGTTTTTCTACCGCACACACCACGAGCTGGCCGATAGCTGGCGAACGTGGCATGTCAGCAGTGTAGACAACCCTTTGGTCTCGCCGGACTTCATATCGGACATGGCGACGCGCTATGGCGAGGAAAGCAACGCTTTTTCCGTCAGAGTGCTTGGAGACTTTCCCAAGGACGACGGCGAGAGCCTGATCCAGCCGTCCCTGGTCGAGGCCGCCATCGCCCGCGATGTCGAGGGTGTGCTGACTGCGCCCCTTGTTTATGGCGTTGACGTTGCGAGGCACGGCGCCGACAGGTCGGCCCTGGTCAAGCGCCGCGGCAATGCCGTCGTCGGCGTCCAGACCTGGCGCCAGTTAGACCTGATGCAGCTTGTGGGCGCAATCGTGCATGAGGTTGGGCAGGAAGACGACGCGGTCGAGGAGATCATGGTTGACGCCATCGGCCTTGGGGCCGGCGTGGCGGATCGCCTTCAGGAACTGGGCCGCCCGGTTGTTTCGGTCAACGTGGCGGAGAGTTCGGCCATGCACCCCACGGCCATGCGGCTGCGGGACGAATTATGGCTGCGCGCCAAGGAGTGGCTGGAAGCTAAAGACTGTATTTTGCCAGACAACGAGATGCTGGCAGCCGAGTTGGTAGCACCGCGTTATACGTTCACGTCGTCAGGAAAAATGAAAATTGAAAGCAAGGACGAGATGAAAAGACGCGGTGTTCCCTCCCCCGACGTGGCGGATGCGTTTTGCCTCACCTTTGGCGGTGTCGCCGGCACCGTGGCGCGTGGCGCGCGCCGTTGGCAGCAGCCGTTGGAATACCCCTCTGGGGCGTGGATTGTGTGATGGAAGGGTTGTTTGATATTCCCTTGCGGGAAACGGCATTATTGCCCGTGGCGAGGCAGAGCCAGTACGATCAGTATTTGCTCGACCCGGCAACCGACGCGCCGATAGCCCCCACGGGTCTGCCTACCGGTGAGGCATATGCCGGTCCGGCATTTATGCGCGGACGCATAGAGGGGTTGCTGGGCGATACTAGCGTGACCAACCCTCTGCCGTTTGCGCGTGGTCTCAACAATCTGTCCGAATTGTTGGGCATCAATTTCGCCCACGATGTTGTGCAGCGCGACATTGGAGGTATGGGCACGACACCTCTGGAGCGCGGTCTCGCCGCCGCGATGGTTCTGCCAATCCCCATGCCGGGTAAGGGTGCTCCGGCGCGCAAGCTAGCGGCGAGAACGATGGAGCAAATCAACGCGCATGAGGCTGCACGCGCCGCAGCGCAGGCGTTAAAACCGTCTGCCGGTTACCCGGTGGCGGGACCGCCGCCAACGCCGGAATTGGTCAGCAAAACACTACGGCAGCAACAGGCGGCAACCCTAAGTGAACGCCAACTTGAAAAACTGGCGCTTGCTTCTCAATCAAGTCCAGAATTTAAGCGGGCGTCACAGTGGATGATGCCGGGTGAATTAAGCACCGTACTGAACAACCCACGCGGCGTTGAGCAAGTGTCCCGGTTAATGGAAGTGCTGCCGACAGCCAAAAACGTGGCGGCGGCGGCTACCCTTGGGATGCCGAAACGAGGCTGGTACAACGCAAGCTCTAGGGCATTGTTTGATGTATTTGGCGCAGACTCGCCAAGGTTCACCCTGTTACTTTCTGCGACTTCGCCACAGACCAGCGTTGAGATGAACTTGCTCAACAGCCTTAACATCTGGAAAAACTGGACAGCAGCGGGACGGCCAACCGACCCCAAGGCGATCAAGGCAATAATGGGAGCCAGCGTGGCTGGCGACAAGGGCACCAAAAGCGTTCTGGATGCCTGGTTCAACAATACGGTTCGGGCGTTAGCTGCGCCTGATCCCAGCAAGGTCGTTCTGTCCGGTCCAAAAGTCGATAGCTTCTATCGTAATCTAATGGGCGATGTCATGCGGGTCACTAACGACGCGCATATGGCGAACTTCAGCCGGATAAGCCAAGACCTTTTGCGTGTTTCGCCTAGCGAACAGCAGTTGCTGGCAGGCAACCCAGGCATGTCGCCCGCTTATGCGGCATTGTCATCCCGTGTTCGCGAAGGCGGCAGCATGGCGGGAATGTTGCCAGCGGAATCACAAGAGACGGTTTGGTCAGTTGCGCAACAATTAGTAGAGATGCAGAAACGCACGGGCCTACCGGCACGCGAGATCATCGAACGGGGGATGCTGACGCCAGAGGTGATACGAAGTGCGCCGGACTTCTCTACACTGCTAAACGTCGGACCCTACCGGGGAGTTCTGGAGGGTGCCGGGTATGGCCGAGCTTTGGAAGGATTAAAACCGCATGTCTGGCCAACAACAACGCCTGAACTATCGCTGGCCCAGCAAAACGAGATAATGCGGACAGCCGCCCGCCTGGAAGGGTTGGCGGCGTTGCGTGGTCGCGAAAAGGCGGCACGCGCTCCAGGGATAGATCCAAGGCGGGGCACGGTGTACGCGACAGCAGAGGGTATCCCAGGCGCGGATATAGGACATTTGCCGGGGCTGCTGACCGCGCCGTATGGACAGCGGAAGAACCTTACGTCCCGCATTAGCTCGTCATTATTGAACCCAGAGGGTCAGGACATTATCCATAGAGGCGTCGGACTTAACGCCATTAGAACCAGACCAATGCAGGGTGCTTTTAGGGCTTCGCCAGCGCATCCCATCGAATACCAGCCAGGATTTGCGGCTGGTGTCGATGTTCCGCTGGCTGGCGGTAAAACACCTCGTATGCGCGCTGCCGATGAGCAAAGGATGCACACAGCCGCAACATTACGCGGTGCGATGACAGCACAACATGGTTCGCCTTATAGCGGCATGGTCCCGCACAAACAGGGCGCAGACTTGTTTGTGCCGCACGCAGGCAAATTGAAACAGGATGAAATAAAGGCGTTCGTTAATCGCTACGGCCTGGAAGATGTCGCAGTGGCCGATGTCGGCGAGGGTGCAAACATCCTTAATTGGACTGGCACTCCGTACACCAGAGCGCAGCAAAAAGAAATACACGGCTTGCTGGGCGCTCCAGCTAAGAAGCAGGCGTTCGAGGCGAAAAATATTGCCGACCCAAACATGAGCTATGTTGATCTGCAATCTGAATGGCTTAGAGCGCCAGGGTCCGGCGCGGTGACGCAGCGGGTAATGGATGCCCTTGGCAAACTTAGTGCCAAAGACCTAAAGCGTCTCGACAGCAAAGACCTCCACCGGGCTGCGGGGGATCTGCATAGAATTTACAGCGGGCAGGCGAAGAAAGGCGAAGTGGCATATGGGCCTAGCAGCACACCAGTCCGTGCGGACTTGATGAATATGTTGGCCATCGTCCGCGACAGTGGGCTTGCCGGTCTTCGCGCTGCCCTTGGTAAAAAAGAGTTCTTACCTGCGCTGGCTGCTATCGGCCTCGCCCCGACAGTTTACCAAATGTCGCGACAGGAGGCTGGGACATAGCTTGCCGGACTTCGGCAAGATAGTCAGCTGGCGGTTGAAGCCAGCAATACGCCGCGTAGTGGCCTATGACCACTTCACCGTTTGCAAGCTGGACTTGAGCGGTGATTAGCCTGCCGTCGGGATCGGCGTCGATTACTCTGTTTTTAGAACGTGCCATGAGGGTTCCCCTCTTTAGTGCTTCTGGCGGGATGCCACGGCGCACAAGCTGAAGATC
>CAZPMO010000257.1:0-4783 GCA_964587515.1 uncultured Rhodospirillaceae bacterium
TGCCGCCGACCGCGATCGACCATTTGAGGCGCATCAGCTCGGCCAGCATCTCGGCGCGGCGCACCACCGGTATCATGCGCGCCCGGGCGGCGGCGACTTCCGGGTTGTCGCGCGTGATAGCCGACGAAACGACCACGACCGCGGCGTCGCCGAGATTTTCCTCGGCGTGGCCGATGCGGATGTCGATACCCATGGCGCCCAGCCGGGCGACGTTGGCATTCTCGGCCACGTCGCTACCCTGGACGCGATAATTCAGATTGTGCAGGACCTCGGCGATGCCGCTCATGCCGATGCCGCCGATGCCGACGAAATGGATGGTGCCGATGGAGAGGGGGAGCGTTCTCATGCCGCGTCCTCGTCCGTTTGCCGGTTGTCGGCGATCAGCGCTTCGACGGCGTCGGCCAGCAGGTTGGCGGCGTCGCCCCGGTCGAAGGCGCGCGCCGCTTGCGCCGCCCGGGCGAGCGTCTCCGACGCGCCAAGCAATTCGGCAAGCCGCGCCGAGAGCGTTTCCACGGTGAGGTCGGCCTGGTCGATGCGCCATGCGCCACCCATCTCCTCCAGCGCCCTGGCGTTGGCCGTCTGGTGATCGTCGGTGGCGTGAGGGTAGGGGACCAGGATCGCCGGCCGGCCGGCGCAGGCCAGTTCCGCGATAGTCGAGGCGCCGGCGCGACCGATCACCAAATGCGCCGCGCCGAGCCGTTCGGCGATGTCGTCGAAGAACGACGCCACGTCGACGCGGACGCCCGCGTCGAGATATGTCGCGCGGGCGTCGTCGATGTCCTCGGCGCGGCATTGCTGGGCGACGGTGATGCGCCGCCGCAGGGATTCGGGAAGCGCGGCGACGGCCCGAGGGACGATCTGGCCGATCGCCGTCGCGCCCTGGCTGCCGCCGGTGACCAGCAGACGAAAATCGCCGTCATTCGCCGGCGGCTGATAGGCGTCGTCGCGCAACGCGGTGATCGCGGCGCGCACCGGGTTCCCCGTGCGCACTACTTTGTTCGTGTCGGCGGGACCGATGCCGGCGACCGTGGCGAACGAGGTCGCGATACGCGAAATTCGCCCGGCCAGCAGCCGGTTGGCGCGGCCCAGTACGGCGTTCTGTTCGTGGATCAGGGTGGGAATGCCGGCGCGCCAGGCCGCCGCCATGGTCGGCGCCGACGGGTAGCCGCCGAATCCCACCACCGCGACCGGCGACAGGCGCTTGAGGATGCGTCGCGCCTGAAACAGCCCGCGCCCCAGCGCGATAACGCCGCGCGTCAGCCCGACGAGGCCGCCGCCGAGCCCGGCCGCGCTGATGCGGTATGAGTCGATTTTCGCCAGCGTCCCGCCATAGTCGGCGCCGCACCGGTCGGTGATCAGCGCCAGACCGTGGCCGCGCGCCAACAACGCCTCGGCTAGCGCATCGGCCGGGAATACGTGGCCGCCGGTGCCGCCGGCGGCAAGAACGACAGAGGCGCGGAGCATGGTCATGTGGACTCCTGCCCGGCGCGCCGCCGGGTCAACGCCAGCAACATGCCGGTACACAGCGCGATCGACAGAAGCGACGATCCGCCATAGCTGATGAACGGCAGCGTCATGCCCTTGGCCGGGATCAACCGCAGCGCCGATCCCATGTTGATCGCCGCTTGCAGCCCGAACTGGACGGCGAGACCGGTCGCCGCCAGCATCACGAACAGATTGTTTTCCTTCAGCGACCGGGCGAGACCGCGCAGCACAACAACGGCAAACAGCGAGATCACCAGAAGACAGGCGATCAGCCCGAGTTCTTCTCCCGCGACCGCGAAGATGAAATCGGAATGAGCGTCGGGCAGGACCGTCTTCACGGTGCCTTCGCCGGGTCCGCGCCCGAACAACCCGCCATTGCTGAAGGCTTCCAGCGAACGGTCGACCTGATAATTGTCGCCCGATGAGTGATCGAGGAAGCGATCGATCCGGCTGGCGACGTGGGGCAGCATGAAATAGGCCGCGACCATGCCGGCGATACCCAGCACCACGAAACCCGCCGCCCATTGCAGCGCCAATCCCGCGAGAACGAACTGGCAGAACCAGACGGCCGAGACCACGACCGACATGCCGACATCGGGCTGCAGCACCAGCAGGCCCGCGACGGTGGCGAACAGCCCGATCGCCATCAAGTTGCCGTGCGGCATGTCTCCGCCACGCTGGGCGGCGAACAGCCATGCGGTCACCACGGCGAATGTGGGCTTCACGAATTCGCTGGGTTGCAGCGACACGGGGCCGAGGTCGATCCAGCGCTGCGCGCCTTTTATTTCGACGCCGATGAAGAAGGTGGCGGCGAGAAACGCCAGCGCCAAGGCGAACCCGACCATCGCCAGACGACGCACGGCGCGCGGGCTCAACAGCGAGATGGTGAAAATGATGGCCAGCGTCGGGGCGAGATACGCGGCCTGACGGCCGGCGAAATAGAACGGATCGACTCCCAGCCGAATCGCCACCGCCGGGCTGGCGGCCATGGCCAGCAACGCGCCGAAGCCGATCAGCAACGCCATGGCGATGACGGTCCACCGGTCTATGGTCCACCACCAGCGGCCGAACAGGGAGGTGTCGGTGCGGGCGATGGCGATCATGCGCCGTCTCCCCGCGCCAGCGCCGCGACCATGTCGCGGAAAGCATCGCCGCGCGCCATGAAGTTCGGCCATTGGTCGAACGAGGCGCAGGCCGGTGAAAGCAGAACCACGGCGTTTTCGCCCCCAGCGACATCATGCGCGGCCTTCACGGCGCTCGCGAGATCGCCGGAGCGGGTCAGGGTGACGCGGCCGTCGAGTTCGGCGGCGAAGGGCTCGGCCGCTTCGCCGATCAGGAAGGCGTGGCGGATGCGGTCGAGATAAGGGGCCAGCGCTTTCAGTCCGCCGTCCTTGGCGCGGCCGCCGGCAATCCAGTAGATCGCGTCGTAGCAGGCCAGCGCGCGCGCCGTGGCGTCCGGGTTGGTGGCCTTGGAGTCGTTGACGTAGCGGACGCCGCCGATGGTGGCGACGCTTTCCTGGCGGTGGGGCAGGCCCGGGTAGGTGGCGAGCCGCGTCGCAATGTCCGGCCCGTCGAGCCCGGTGGCGCGCGCCGTGGCATAGGCCGCCGCCGCGTTTTGCCAGTTATGCGCGCCCGGCAGGGTTTCGATGCCGCGCAGATCGCATATGGAAGTTGCCGCGCCGCCCGACATCGCATCGAACAACACGCCTTCCAGCACATAGACTCCGTCGTCGAGGGCGGTTCCCGACGAAATCGGGATCACCCGCCAGCTCGGTTGACGCGCGATCTCGGCGGCGAGGGCGCGGCCATGATCGTCATCGACGCCGATCACCGCGGTCTGGTCACCGGACGGTCGGTCCCGGAAAATCCGCCGCTTGGCCGCCACATAGCCCGCCATGTCGCCGTGCCGGTCGAGATGGTCGGGGCTGATATTGAGCAGCACCGCGATGTCGAAGCGCGCCTCGATGGTGAGATCGAGCTGGTAGGAGGAAAGCTCCAGCACATAGATCCCGTCCTCGCCCATGGGAGCGAGCGACAGCGCCGGCGGCCCGAGATTGCCGCCGATCTGAATTTTTCGTCCCCGTCGGTCCGCGCCTTCCAGCACATGGCCGACCAGGGCGGTGGTGGTGGATTTGCCGTTGGTGCCGGTGATCGCGATGAAGGTGGCGTCCGGGCAGGCCTCTGCCAGCAATTCGATATCGCCGAGCACCGGCCGGCCCGCATTGCCGGCGAGGCCGACGACCGGGTGCGGCCGGGGATGGGTAAGTGGCACGCCCGGGCTGAGGACCAGCGCATCCAGCGCCGACCAATCAGCCGCGCGGGGATCGGCGAGGTCGAGACCCGCCGCTTCCGCCGCCTTGCGCGCCGGGGCGTTATCGTCCCATGCGGTGACGCGCGCGCCGCTTTGCGCCAGCGCCGTCGCGGTTGCGATGCCGGACGCGCCGAGGCCGAAGACCGCGAGATTTTGTCCGGAACGGGTGGCCACCGTGATCATGCCGTCACCGCAGCTTCAGGGTGGCAAGGCCAACCAGCGCCAGGATGGTGGCGATGATCCAGAACCGGATGACGATGGTCGATTCCGCCCAGCCCTTTTGCTCGAAATGATGATGCAGCGGCGCCATGCGGAAGATGCGCTTGCCGGTCATCTTGAAAGACACCACCTGAACGATCACCGACACCGTCTCCAGCACGAACAGCCCGCCGACGATGGCGAGCACCAGCTCGTGCTTGGTGATGATGCTGATGACGCCCAGCGCGCCGCCCATGGACAGCGATCCGGTGTCGCCCATGAAGACCATCGCGGGCGGCGCGTTGAACCACAGGAACCCGAGAGCAGCTCCGATCAGCGCGCCGCAGAACACCGCGAGCTCGCCGGAGCCGCGCACCAGGGGAATTTGCAGGTAGCCGGAGAACACTGCGTTGCCGACTAGATAGGCGATCAGCGCGAAACACACCGCGGCGATCAGCACCGGCATGATCGCGAGCCCGTCGAGCCCGTCGGTGAGGTTGACCGCGTTCGACGCGCCGACCAGCACCAGCAGCGCCCACGGAATGAAGAACCAGCCCAGCGGCACCAACACTTCCTTGAAGAAGGGCACCGCCAGTCCGGTCGACAGCGGCCCGCCCGACAAAGACGAAATCCAATAGGTCACCGCGCCGCCGATCACCACCTGGGCGGTGAGCTTGAGACGTCCCGACAGACCCTTGCTGGAGCGCCGCGTGAGCTTGAGATAGTCGTCGACGAAGCCGATCGCGCCGAAGCCGATGGTGACCACGAGCGACGCCCACACATAGCGGT
>CAZPMO010000258.1:0-4773 GCA_964587515.1 uncultured Rhodospirillaceae bacterium
CATATTCTCTGTTTCAGCCTACGCCATATACTTGGTTGGGGTAACATTTGGGGTATGGTTATCGTAAGATTGCTCAGTTGCTGCGTATGGAAGGCTGGGTGGTAAATCACAAGAAGATTGAACGCTTGTGGCGGGAAGAAGGTCTGCAGTTGCCACACCGTCATAAGAAGCGGAGACGGCTGTATCATAAGGACAGTTCTGTCATTCGACTGCGGCCTCAATATCCCCGTCACATCTGGAGTGTAGACTTTGTCCATGACAAGTTGAGCAATGGCCGTAGCTATAAGATGCTGACAGTCATAGATGAATACACCAGAGAAGCCTTGTGTGTGGCTGCAAAGCCGAGAATGGGTCATACCGAGGTTTTAGAGACGCTCTAGGGGTCCCACCGACTTTAACAGATCCCTTAATACGGCTTAGGACAATGGCAAATTAATTTGGTTATTCCTGTTTTGTTATTAATAGTTCAGCAGTTACGTTGGAGCATCTGACGTGATCGATGAACGTATTGCCGCGTTGTCCGGCTTATTAACCACATAGATGCCGATTCCCACCAGCACCAGGGCCGCCAGCAGACCGGTAGTGAGGGGTTCGTCCAGGAGCCAGCCGCCGAAGACTACGCCGAAGAGGGGAGTCAGGAAGGTAAATGATGACAGCCGCGCCGCCGGGTAATGGCGCACCAGCCAAAACCAAATGAGATAGCTAACAAAGGCGACGATGACGGCTTGGAAAATCAGACTGTAAATGGCTAATTCTGACAGGTTTTTCACCATGGGTTCATTGAACGCCAGAGAGGCCAATGGCAGAATTATGGCGGAGACGGCTAGTTGATAGATCAAGGTTTTGCTTGGGGCGATGACAGCCAACTTGCTGGCTTTGACCAATACCGTAGTGGCGCCCCAGCCGATGGCGGCAACAAAAATCATAAAATCGCCGATTAATTGCCGGTAGGTGGGAAAGGTAAGGGCGTCGGCGAATGCGACCAGGATACCGGAAAAGGCCACTACCAAGCCGATGATCTGATTGCGACCGATGTTCTCGCCGGGAATGAACCAATAAGCACCGATGGCGACGAAAAAGGGTGCTGTGTAGACATAGATGATACTGCGCGACGCATAGGTGTATTCCAGCGCCCAATAGATAAGCAAGAATTCAAAAGCGAACAACATTCCGGTGATGATACCGGGCCAAAGGGAGCCGTCTTTTTCAAACAGGGGCGTCCGCCGGGCCAGCATCCATATCAACAAACATGCTGTAGCGCCCACTGAGCGGATGCTCGCCTGCAACAAAGGCGGGACATCTGAGATGGTGGCCTTTATGGCCACATGATTCAATCCCCAACAGACACAAAGAACAATCAATGTGCCAACGGCGACAAAATCCAGATGCTGGCGCGGGATGCTGGTTGGGTTCATGATATCGGGGCTTTGCAGTCTAGCAATCGAAGTTTCCTTGCCTAGATGTATCTGTTCGTATCCCTTCAAAAATGCCGGTCAGGCTTTTAATCGACTACTTTCTCGACGCGAAGAAGTTCGCCTGCTTTTTGCGTTTTCTCCAGGTAAGTTTGGGGATCTTTTTCGGTGAATGTCATATTCTTCTTTTACCGATGGTGAATTCGAATAATCGCCAATAAAATATTAAGAGAATTTCCGTCGAACAATCAGCGCATCACTTTTGGTGGTCAACTCATTTTATTCTGACAGTGATACTTGCATTTAAATTAATCAGATCGCTGAGCTATCCGGTTGTGGAGGAAGATCAACTGTGACGCCGACGCTGTTGCCCGGAAACAACATTTGATTTACAGAAAATTTTTCTTCACCGACCACTGTGGTCCACCAGACAGAAAGAAGCGCACTGCCGATTGGAACATCTAGGATCATTACCATATGCGGCTCAACGAGGATTGATTCTATCCAAATACGATCTATCTCGATCTGTCCATCAATTCGATCGGCAATTTTTGCATCAAAATCTAAGGCAGATAAAAGATCGTCATCAAAAAATGGTAGCAGCGCAGGCCGGAAAAATCGTTTTACACCATATTGAGGGCTCTTATTGTTAGATATAATTTTGACGAAGAAGGCGGCGTCGCCGCCGGGTGGTAGATCAAGCTCCTGAGATACTACAAGGGGAGGTTGGGCTCGGCCCTTTCTAAGAATCGTTCCTTTGCGACGAGTCCATTCTCCAATGAGAGTCAATGGATCAATCAACTGCCGGTCTGCATTGCTGCGGTCAACCGGAGGATACCTGCTCAGAAAAGTTCCTCGACCCGGGTGCCGATCAAGAATTCCTTCCTCAACTAATTCCTTGAGTGCAAGGCGGACAGTTACACGGCTAACGTTATAGTGTTCGCCCAGTTCCTGCTCTGTTGGTAATCGATCACCGACAACGTATTCACCGTTGGCAATTTGGTTCCGAAGGATCGCACGAATTTGTTGATGTAATTGCAAACCTAATTGTGAATCATTATCGACCTTCATTATGTTCTCCACCTCTTGACAAAATGTATTATAGGCAATACATTATTGTATTATAGACAATACAAATAGAAAAGTCATTCTAAAGAATATGGCATGCGGATGATGTCGACAACAAAATTTTTTGTTCTATCAAAACCTTGGCGGTCCTATTGGATAGAGAAATATTTTTGTCAAAATTTGAGAAAAATAATTTCGAAGTTCAGAAAACAGGCCTCTGAGAATTTGCAATATGAAATTGGTGGCGACAAACCAATGAGTGGTGAAGGTGTGAATCCCAAAACCCCAAAAAAAAATAATGAATTCAACATATTCTGCTTCTTCTACTATTAAATGGAGGTGTTACTATGAATGTAATTAAAAAATTCGGATTTGGAATATTAGCTAGTCTTGCTTTTGTAGGTTTGAATGGATTGGGCGCCGCGTCGGCCTCGGCTGAAACGGTTTTACGATTTTCTAATTGGTTGCCGCCAGCGCATCCTCTATCAAAACATCTTTTGGGAGGTTGGGCTAAACGTGTTGAAAAGGAGACAAATGACAGCGTCAAAGTAGAATTCTTTGGAGGTTTAGGAAAACCTCCGGGGTATTTTGATTTAGCCAAAAACGGCGCCACCGATGTTGCAATGATCGTACACGCCTATACGCAATCGAGATTTAATTTGACCCGTGCTTCGGAGTTGCCGCTGATGGCGAAAACTGCGACGGGAGCATCTATAGCCTTAGCTCGCACCCATGATAAGTTTTTCAAATCAGCCAAAGAATATGCCGGTGTTAAAATGGTCGGCCAATGGACGACGGGGCCAATTAGCCTATGGATGATCAAGGGAAAAACGGCAAAAACCTTCGAAGGTATCTCGAAACTAAAAATTCGTGTCGGTGGGGGTATGTCGAATGACGTTTCAAAAGTATTGGGCATCACGCAGTTTTTCGCTCCCGCACCGAAGGTTTACGAAACCTTGTCGAGAGGGGTTGCAGACGGCGTAACGATCGACACCAATTCGATCTTGGGTTTCCGTCTTACTCGGGTCATCGGTAGTTCCTTGAGCGTACCGGGTGGACTCTATCGTGCGTCTATGGCGTTGGTCATGAACCAAAAGGCCTGGAATGGGCTTAGTGCTGGAAATAAGAAAGCACTTGAAAGAGCTTCTAGTTCCCGTGATTTTGGCGAAGTATGGGATCGCTTGGACCGTGAATCTGTTCCCGTAATTAGTAAGGCTGGTATCAAACCTGTTTCGGTTGACGCCAAGTTTATCGAGGAATTTAAAAAGCGGGTCGCACCCATAACCCAACAGTGGATCGCGGCGGCAAATGCCAAAGGCGTGGACGGAAAAAAAGCCCTCTCTTACTTCGCCGATCAAATTAAACAACTGGAAAAATAGAGCATAATTAACTCGCCCAAGGTCTCTGCGTGGAAACTGAAAAAGTGAGATTCCGCGCAGAGTCCATATAATCAACTAACATATGGAAGAAAGATATCAGAAATGAACAAAGAGGGCGAAGGTGGAGATTCTCGACGTGAAACGAAGACAGATTCCCACGAGTCCGAAGCGAACCTTGATCGTCTTTCGCATGTAGATCTCAAACCGTACCTCGAAAAATTTCTTACAGGAATTATTGCTGTCGTATTATTTTTCATGATGCTGATCACAGTTATCGACGTGATAGGCCGTAGCTTTTTTCACGCGCCATTTCCCGGGACAAGCGAAATTGTCGAAGTATTGATGGCTCTAACCATCTTTGCGGCCGTCCCCCTCGTGTCAGCTTTGCGTGCTCGAAAGCCTGTCGATGATGTTGCTATTAATACCAATCTTAATACCGATTGTTCAAGCCGCCGGATTCGATCTCATATGGTTTGGTATTGTTGTCGTCATTACTATTGAAATTGGGCTTATAACGCCACCAATCGGATTGAACGTCTTCGTTTTAAAAGCCGTTCTGCCGGATGATGTTTCCATCCGTGATGTATTTAAAGGAATTGCGCCATTTATTATTGCCGATTTCATACGTTTGGCGCTCCTCGTCGCCTTTCCTTTCATTGCTCTTTTCTTGCCATCACTCATGTGATGTTAATCGCAGCTGAATTATCAGGAAAATTAGGTTGTTAATCATAAGAGTATAACAGTCTAATTGGAGCCAACAAAAACTTGAATATTGACAAAATGTATTACAAATAATACAAATTAATTAATTCATTATAAAAAGTTGTGGTTGTGTTTGGCGCCTAGAACTGACTGCCTTTGTGGTCGTATTTAATAGCATTCAAGGCGACAACTAGGCGAAGAGACATTTTTTA
>CAZPMO010000259.1:0-4764 GCA_964587515.1 uncultured Rhodospirillaceae bacterium
CGGGTCCTGCGGGAACGGCTGGTCGAGCTCGCTCTCGACCTTGTGCTTGAAGGTATCGACCAATTCGCGCCAGTCGTCGGCGCCGAGATCGGTATCGAGCACGGTCCCGTTGTTGAGCTTGTGGTTTTCCAGGATGTCCTCGAAATGATAGTGATCGATGCCCAGCACCACGTCGGAATACATCTGGATGAAGCGGCGATAGCTGTCATAGGCGAAGCGCGTCGCCGCTGCGTTCCGCCAGCCCCTCGACCGTGACGTCGTTGAGCCCGAGATTGAGGACGGTATCCATCATGCCCGGCATGGAGGCGCGTCCGCCGGAGCGTACCGAAACCAGCATCGGGTTGCCGGGATCGCCGAACTTCGCGCCGACGCCCTTCTCGATCGCGGCGAGCGCGGTGGCGACCTGCTTTTTCAGTTCCTTGGGATAGGTCCGGTCATTGTCGTAGAACGCGGTGCAGACCGCCGTGGTGATTGTGAACCCCGGGGGCACGGGCAGGCCAAGACCGCACATCTCGGCCAGGTTGGCGCCCTTGCCGCCCAGCAGGTCCTTCATCTCCGCGCCGCCGTCGACGCTGCCGCCGCCGAAGCGATAGACCCATTTCTTCTCTGCCATCTCAGCCCTCTATCCGGGTGAAATCCGCGATTTCGCCCATGGTTGCGCGTATTCTCGATAGTAGCCTTAACCGGTTAACACGCTGTTCAGGATCTTCGCTGTTGACCGTGACCTCATCGAAAAAGCTGTCCACGGGCGCGCGCAGCCGGGCAAGCTCGGCCATGGCGCCATCGAAATCCTCGGCTTCGACCAGCCTGGAGCTCGCCGTCACGGCGGCTGCGAGGCTGGCGTTCAGCGCTTTTTCCTCGTCCTGCGCGAAGACCGCGTCGATGGGCGCGCCGTCATGGGATGTCCTGTCCTTCTTCTCCTCGATGGCGAGGATGTTGGCGGCGCGTTTGTGAGCGGTCAGCAGATTGGCGCCGTCGTCGCTCGCCAGGAAGCCCTTCAGCGCCGCGACCCGGGCCAGCAGGCGCACCAGATCGTCCTCGCCCTCGAGCGCGAACACCGCGTCGATCAAATCGTGGCGCACGCCTTCCTCGCGCAGATGCACCTTCAGACGGTCGGCGAAAAAGTCGATCAGCGCGCCGACGGCGGCGTCCCTGTCGCCGTCGAGCCCGTCATGCCAGGCCATGGAGAAGACATCGCTCAATTTCAGGCGGAGGCCGCTTTCCAGGATCAGCCGGATCACGCCCAGCGCCGCGCGTCTGAGCGCGAACGGATCGCGCGAGCCGGTGGGCGTCTCGCCGATGGCGAAGAAACCGACCAGCGTGTCGATCTTGTCGGCCATGGCGACGGCGACACTGACCGGCGCGGTGGGGCAGCTATCGTTCGGTCCCTGCGGCGCATAATGCTCGGCGATGGCCTGGGCGATTTCCGGCTTCTCGCCCTCTTCCAGCGCGTAGTAACGCCCCATGACGCCCTGCAGCTCGGGGAACTCGCCGACCATCTCGGTGGTGAGATCGGCCTTGGCCAGCAGCGCGGCGGAGCGCGCGTGATCGCGGTCGCAGCCGGGGATGAATTCGGAAAGTTCGGCCGCCAGCGTCTGCATGCGCTGAACCTTCTCGCCCAGCGTGCCCAGCTTGGCGTGAAACACGATCTGTTCGAGCGCCGGCACGCGCGCTTCGAGCCGGGTCTTGCGGTCCTTGTCCCAGAAGAACTTCGCGTCCGAAAGCCGGGCGCGCAGCACGCGCTCGTTGCCGGCGACGATCTCGGCTCCGCCGTCGGGCGCGGTGATATTGGCGACCAGCACGAAACGCGTGGCCAGCGTTCCGTCAGGGTTTTCCAGCGAGAAATATTTCTGATGGGAGCGCATGGCGGTGGTCAGCGCCTCGGACGGCACATCCATGAAGGCGCTGTCGATGGACGCGATCAGCGGCGCCGGCCATTCGACCAATCCCGCGACCTCGGCCAGCAGCGCGGGATCGTCCTTCACGGTGAGGCCCTCGGCCTTCGCAAGCGCGTCCGCGCCTGTTTTGATGATCTCAAAACGTTCTTTTTGATCAATGATTACAAATGTTTCTCGGAGTTTTTTCTTGTATTCCTCGAAGTGTTTGACAGTCATTTCATCGGGCGCATGGAAGCGGTGGCCGGTGGTGATCGCGCCCACCGGAATGTCCTCTTCCAGCTTCAGGGAGAGCGGCGCGCCGTCGAGCACGCACAGCACCCGTTGCAGCGATCGCACCCAGCGCATCGTCCCCGCGCCCCAGCGCATGGATTTGGGCCAGGCGAGCGCGGCGATGGACTCGCTCAGCAGCGGCGGCAGCACGTCGGCGGCGGGGCGGCCCGATTGCTCGATCACCGCGAACCAGAACTCGCCCTTGCCGGTGTCGCGCCGTTCGCACTGATCGAGGGTGAGACCGTTGCCCTTCAGGAAACCCTCGATCGCCTTGTCCGGCGCATCGACGCGCGGCCCGCGCTTCTCCTCGGTGACGTCGGGCTGGCGTTCGGGCAGCCCATCGATCACCAGCGCCAGCCGGCGCGGCGTGACGAACGCATCGGCGCGGGAATAGTCGAGGCTCGCCGCCTTCAGCCGCTCCGTCACCAGCCGTTTCAGATCCTCCGCCGCCCGCCCTTGCATACGCGCCGGTATCTCCTCCGAAAACAGCTCAAGCAAAAGCTCAGCCATTGCCGGGCGCCCCCTCCCCCTGGCTCGCGAGCCAGGTTTCGCAGCTTCCCTTGGCCAGGGCGCGGACGCGGCCGATATAGGCGGCGCGTTCGGTGACGCTGATCACGCCGCGCGCATCCAGGAGGTTGAACACGTGGCTCGCCTTGATGCACTGGTCATAGGCCGGCAGGGCGAGGTTGCGCGCCAGCAGCGCATGGCATTCGGTCTCGGCGAATTCGAACTGGCGGAACAGGATCTCGGTATCGGCGTACTCGAAATTATAGGCTGAATATTCCTTCTCGGCCTGGAGGAATACGTCGCCGTAACTGACGCCTTGGCCGTTGAAATCGAGGTCGTAGACGTTCTCGACCCCTTGGATGTACATGGCGAGCCGTTCGAGCCCGTAGGTCAGCTCGACCGAGACCGGATCGCACTCGATACCGCCGACCTGTTGGAAATAGGTGAACTGGGTCACCTCCATGCCGTCGCACCAAACCTCCCAGCCGAGCCCGGCGGCGCCCAGCGTCGGACTTTCCCAATCGTCCTCGACGAAGCGGATATCGTGCAGCGCCGGGTCGATGCCGAGCTCGCGCAGGGACTCGAGGTAAAGCTCCTGGCTGTCGGCGGGCGACGGCTTCAGGATCGCCTGATACTGGTAATAATGCTGCAGGCGGTTGGGATTTTCGCCGTAACGCCCGTCGGTCGGCCGTCGCGATGGCTGCACATAGGCGGCGCGCCACGGCTTGGGTCCCAGCGACCGCAGCGTCGTCGCGGGATGGAAGGTGCCGGCGCCAACTTCCATATCGTAGGGCTGAAGGATCACGCAGCCATGCCCCGACCAGAAAGCATGAAGCTTCAGAATCAGGGCCTGAAACGATTTATCGGATGCGCCGTTTAGCATCGCCGCGCGGTGATTTTCCGGAGGAAATAAGTGTGGTGCAGCCTACTTCGCCCCCCGATTCCGGTCAAGGATAGGGGCAGTCGTCGCGCCCGCAATCCGCGGCTTCGGCCTCGACGACGAAGGTGCCGCAAACCGCGCAGGCGACCATCTCCGCCGCGTCGATCCGGTCTTCGCGCTGCCGGGCCTTTTCCTTGACGCGCTGGAGCTTCTGATAACGGCCCACCCATTTGAATCCGTACCACACGGCCGCGATGATCGCGGCGAGGACGATAAGCTTGGGAATGCTGAATCCGAACATGACCGTCTTTTAGTGATCCCCCGGCAACGGGGTCAAGCACTGGATTACAGACCGAAACGCTTCCAGTGCGCCCATTCCTCGACCGCGGCGACGAATTGGCCCGCAAGATCGCCCCGCGCCATGCCTGACCGGCGCTCGCGCGCCAGGCCGAACCGGCGCCTGAGAAAGGACCGGCGCTCGCCCACCGGACGCAACCGCACCTTATCGCCGAAGCGTTGGCGCAGGACCGTCCGCATGTCGCCGATCCCGTCGATCAGCCCCACCGCCAGCGCCTGCCGGCCGCTGAAGATATCGCCGTTGAACAGGTCGCTCTCCTCGCCCTTGAGCTTGCCGGCCCGGCGCGCGCGCACGAGTTCCTTGAAGCTGTCATGGATATCGGACTGGATGGCGGTCAGGCGCTCGACGTCGTCGGGTGATTCGGCTTGAAACGGATCGAGCATCCCCTTGCGCGCGCCCGATGAATGAACCCGGCGCTCCACACCGTGACGGGCCAGCAGGTCGGGGAAACCGAACCCGGCCGAGATCACGCCGATGGAGCCCAGGATCGAGCTTTCGTCGGCATAAATTTCATCGGCGGCACAGGCCAGCCAATAGCCGCCCGAGGCCGCAACGTCTTCGGCGAAGGCCAACACGGGGATGTTCTTTTCCTCGGCGAGCTGGCGAATGCGGCCGGCGATCAACGCGCTCTGCACCGGCGAGCCGCCCGGCGAATTGACGGCGAGCGCGACGGCGTCGATGCCGCGCGGCGCGAAGGCGCGCTCGATCGATCGCTCCAGACCTTCCAGGCTCAACCCGGCGCCCCGCAGCCCGCCCATCCGGCCGATAACGCCGGACAGCCGGAGAACGCTGACCGCGGGCGTTGACGCGCCGAGCCGCCCGCCGCTCAGCCGCCCAATCAACGCCGAGAA
>CAZPMO010000260.1:0-4748 GCA_964587515.1 uncultured Rhodospirillaceae bacterium
GAACCCGTGCATCCCCTCGTACGGCTCGGCGTGCATTTTGCCCAGGTTTACGCAGTGATAGCCGGCCGCCCGCAGATCGTGGACCCAGGTCCGCGGCCAGGGGGCGTTGTTGCGCAGCGCACCGCTGTTGTGCGGCGTGTAGCCGGTGAACAGGCTGGCTCGCGACGGTCCGCACGACGGCGCGTTGACGAAGCAGCGCGACATGCTCACGCCCTCCCGCGCCAGCCGGTCCAGGTTGGGCGTGTCCATGTGGTCGTGGCCGTGGGCGGCGATGGTGTCGAACCGCTGCTGGTCCGTAATGATAAGAATGATGTTCGGACGATCAGCCACGGACAGCGCTCCTTCCGACTGAGAGCTGGCGCCGCTGGTCGGTGACTATCAGGATGATGTTCGGCAGCGTTCGACTGCTCATGTTCTGGACCTCCGGGGTCTCGATGCCGGCCCTGCGCGATCCCATCCGGACCGCGCTTCAGCCACAAGTGGTTTCGCATTCTGCCGCACCCGCCGGGCCAGTCAAAATCGCCCCGCCGCGTGGCGGATTCTTGACGAGCGCGCATGGATTATTGCCCCGTCGTTGACATATCCTCCGTAAGTTCAATCCGTGCCGAATACGTTTCAAGGAGCAGCATCCCCGCGGCCATGGAGACCGTCTCGTTCACCAGCATCCTGGTGCTGGGCTTCGTGCTCGGCGTGCGCCACGCCTTTGACGCCGACCACCTCACCGCGGTCATGACCCTGGTCACCCGCGGCGTGCCGTTGCGGCGCTCCTGGCTGGTCGGGACCATCTGGGGACTCGGCCACACCACCGCGCTGCTGATCGCCGCCGTCATCGTCCTCGCCGTCGGCGCGCAGGTACCCGACAACGTCGCCCGCCTGCTGGAGTTCGCGGTCGCCGCCATGCTGGTCCTGTTGGGCGCGCGGGTGCTCTACCTGATGCTGCGCGGCCGCACCACCCACATGCACCTGCATCAGCACGGCCAGCGTCTGCACCTCCATCCCCACCAGCACCACCCGGCCCACGACCACGCGGCGCCGGATACCGATCACCACGGCGCCGGCCGCCAGTCCTACGTCATCGGCCTGGTCCACGGCCTGGCCGGCAGCGCGGCATTGCTGCTGGTGGCCGTCGCCGACGGCGGCAACGCCGGGCAGTCGCTCCTCTACGTGTTGGCCTTCGGCCTGGGCTCGGTCGGCGGCATGCTGGCCATGAGCACCCTGCTTACGGTCCCCTTCGCCTGGACGGTGCGCCGCCTGCCGGCCGTCAACGAATTGCTCCGCGGCGTCGCCGGCGCCGGCAGCATCGCCGTCGGCCTCACCCTCGCCCACCGCCTCACGCTCGTCTAGAAGCTCGCGGCGCGGGCCGTCGGCCTCGCCCTCGCCTACCGCCTCATGCTCATCTAGAAGCTCGCGGCGCGGGCCGTCGGCCTCGCCCTCGCCTACCACCTCACGCTCATCTAGAAGCTCGCGGCGCGGGTTGGCCCCGGGGCGCGATTTGCGCGATGATTGGCCTTCGCCGGTGGGGGCCAACCGCCGGCGCCCGCCGCCGGTCCGCGACCGGACCCGGGAGAGCGACAGCGAACAATGGTGGCGACCGCCTCGCCGCCGACGGATCGAGGGGACAGCTTGCGAGCCATTACATACGCCGCGCCGACGACGGTCGAAGACGCGGTGAGGATTCTGCGAGAGAACGGGGCCGGGGCGCGCATCCTCGCCGGCGGCACCGACCTGATCGTGCAGGTGCGCGAGAACGCCCGCGACGTGGACGTGATGGTCGACGCCAAGGGCATCGCGGAGCTGAGCCGCCTTGAAATCGGCGCCGACGGGTCGCTGACGCTTGGCGCGGCGGTCCCCTGCTACCAGATCGCCGACAACGCCGACATCGTGGCCGCCTTCCCGGGGCTGATCGACGCCGCCGGCATCATTGGCGGCACCGCCATCCAGGGCCGCGCCTCCATCGGCGGCAACCTCTGCAACTCCGGACCCGCCGCCGACAGCATCCCGGCGCTAATCGTCCACGGCGCCACCGCCAACATCGCCGGGCCCGACGGAACGCGCGCGGTGGCCGTCGAGGACTTCTGCACCGGGCCGGGCACGAACGTGCTGGCCGCCGGTGAACTGCTGGTCTCGATCGCCATCCCGGCGCTCGCGCCGAATTCCGGCGCCCATTACCTGCGCTTCATCCCGCGCAACGAGATGGACATCGCCGTCGTCGGCGTCGGCGCGCGGGTGACTCTCGACGGTGACACCATTTCGTCGGCCCGCATCGCCCTCGGCGCGGTCGCCCCGACCCCGCTATACGTGCCCGATGCCGGCGAAGCCCTGGCCGGCCAACCGGCCACCGAGGCCAGCTACGCAGCCGCTGCCGCCGCGGCCCGGGAAGCCGCCACCCCGATCACCGACATGCGCGGCACCGCCGAATTCAGAACTCACCTGGTTGGAGTACTCACCAAGCGCGCCCTGCGGGGCGCGGTCGAACGCGCGAAGGGGGGCGCCGTAAATGGTCGCTGAACTGGTATCCGGCAAGACTCTGGTTTCCACCACCATCAACGGCGAGCCCGTCGAATTCATGTGCGAGCCGCGTGAAAGCCTGCTCGAAGTTCTGCGCGACACCCTGCGCCTGACCGGCTCCAAGGAAGGCTGCAACAACGGCAACTGCGGCGCCTGCAATGTCATTCTCGACGGCCGGCTGGTAAATAGCTGCTGCGTGCTGGCGGTCGAGATCGCCGGCTTGGAAGTGACCACCATCGAGGGCCTGGCCACCGCCGACGGCCTGCACCCGGTGCAGGACGCCTTCCTGCAGGGCGCGGCGTTGCAGTGCGGCATCTGCACCCCGGGCTTCATCGTCGCGACCAAGGCGCTGCTGGACAAGAATCCAAATCCGACCGAGACCGAAATACGATACTGGCTTGCGGGGAACCTCTGCCGCTGCACCGGGTACGACAAAATCGTGCGCGCCGTGCAGCAGGCGGCGGCCGGGACGGGGACCTAGGAGCGACCGCATGACGGTTACGAGCGACGGACCGATCAAGACCGGCGACTTCGACGTAATCGGGACCAGCCCGGTGCGCCACGATGGCGTCGACAAGGTAACCGGGCGGGCGCAATACGGCGCCGACATCCACCTGCCCGGGATGACCCACGGCAAGGTGCTGCGCAGCCCGCATGCCCACGCCGTGATCCGCGCCATCGATACCAGCAAAGCCGAGGCCCTGCCCGGTGTCCTAGCGGTAATCACGGGAGAGGACTTTCCCGACCCGGGCGAGCACATGACCCAGGCCGGCGAGGGCGGCGCCCAGAGCATCATCAACAAGAGCGCCGACATCATGGCCCGCGGCAAGGCGCACTACGCCGGGCACCCGATCGCCGCCGTCGCCGCTCGCGACCTGCCCACCGCCGAGGCCGCGCTGGCGCTCATCGAGGTCGACTACGAAGTCCTGCCGCCGGTCATGACCGCCATGGCGGCGATGGCCGATGGCGCGCCGATCATCATCCCCGATTTGCGCACCGACGAAGACGGCGCCGAGCTGGCCGGCGAGACCAACGTTTCCGAGCACTCCGTCGCCGAGGAAGGGGACCTGGCGGCCGGATTCGCCGCCGCCGACTTCATCATCGAAACCGAATACTTCACCTCGCCGGTCCACCAGGGCTACATCGAGCCGATGAACGGCACGGCCTGGTGGCGCGACGACGGCACTCTCGATATCTGGGGCAGTTCGCAGGGCCATTTCGGCATCCGCGGCGAAGTCTCCGAACTGCTGCTGATCCCGGTGTCGAAGATACGCGTCATGCCCATGGAGATCGGCGGCGGCTTCGGCGGCAAGACCACCAGCTACCTGGAGCCCCTGGCCGCCGCGCTCTCACGCAAGTCGGGCCGCCCGGTCAAGATGACCATGACCCGCGAGGAGGTCCTCAAGGCCACCGGGCCGACCCCCGGCACCTGGGAGAAGGTGAAGCTCGGCGTCGACAACGCCGGCAAGATCACCGCCGCCCACGTCACCCTCTACTTCGAGGCCGGCGGGTTCCCGGGTTCTGTGCTCGGCGCCGGGGTCATCACCGCGCTCTCGCCCTACGCGCTCGAAAACATGCGCGTCGACGGCTACGAAGTCCTGGTCAACAAGACCCACACTGGCGCCTACCGCGCGCCGGGGGCGACGATGTCGGAATACGCCGTCGAGACCGCCGTCGACGAGGCCTGCGAACGGCTCGGCATGGACCCGATCGAGTTCCGCCTGCTGAACGCCTCGCGCGAGGGCGACCTGCGGGTCGACGGCCTGCCGTTCCCGAAAATGGGCACCGTCGAAACCACTACCGCGATCCGGGAATCGGAGCACTGGCGGACGCCGCTAGCACCCCCGTCCGAACCGCACCTGAAGCGCGGCCGCGGCATGGCGTCGGGCTACTGGATGAACGGCGGCGGCATCTCCAGCGCCCAGGCAATCGTCAACGCCGACGGCACCGTCACCCTGCGCGAGGGCTCGATGGACATCGGCGGCACCCGCACCTCCATCGCCATGCAACTGGCCGAGACGCTGGGCATCGACGTGCTGGATGTCGTCCCGGTCGTCCCCGACACCGACTCCATCGCCTTCACCGGCGTCACCGGCGGCAGCCGCACCACCTACGCCACCGGCATCGCCGCGCAACTGGCCGCCGAGGACGTCTTGCGGCAGATGGTCGCCGGCCTCGCCGAGGTTTGGGACGTGCCCGCCGACGGCATCGACTACCAGAACTCCACCTTCGCTTCCGGC
>CAZPMO010000261.1:0-4707 GCA_964587515.1 uncultured Rhodospirillaceae bacterium
CCCTTATCGTTGCCGGGGCAATGTAACCGAGCCGGCCAAAACCGCAAAGAGGGGCCGGCGCATTTCGCAATGATCCGCTTGGACCGGCGGATGGTGCCTTGTATGGTCGGCGCCGAGCGTCGGGAGGGGCGGATTGAGGCGTCGGCATAATCGGATCGCCATGGCGATGGGTCGCTGATGGGAGAGGAGGAGCTTTCCCCCGGCGCGCGTCGCGCACCCGTAACGCCGCCCGGCGCGCGCCTGGCGGTCGGGTTTTCCTGTCTGCTGCTGACCTATCTCACCCTGGGGTCGTTTTGGCCGCTGCTGCGCGCCGGCGTGCTGGCGATGCCGCCCATGTGGTTCGGCGCGGTGCGGTTGTGGATGGCCACCGCCGTCATGTTCACGCTGTTGTTTCTGTTCGGACGGCTGCGCCAGCCGACGCGTCAGGACCTGCCGGTAATCCTCAGCGTCGGGGTGTTCATGCTGGGTATCTACGTCACGCTCGCCCAGCTCGGGATGCAATATGTCGGGGCCGGACGCGCGACGCTGCTGGGCTATACCACACCGCTCTGGATCCTGCCGTTCGCGATCGTCATCCTGCGCGAACGCCTGACCGTGTTGCGCGCCATGGGGTTGCTGCTCGGCCTCGCCGGGCTCCTGGTCCTGTTCAACCCCATCGGCTTCGACTGGTCGGACCACGACGTGGTGATGGGCAACGGCATGCTGCTGCTGGCCGCCATGTCGTGGGGCGTCTGCATTATCCAGATGCGCACCCAGGTCTACCGGCTGGAACCGTTGCAACTGGCGCCGTGGCAGCTTCTGGTGGCGGCGTCGTGCCTGCTGTTTTCCGCCCTGATGATCGAGCCCGCCGCGCGCATCGACTACACCACGCGCAATATCACGCTGCTGGTCATGGCGGGGCCGGTGGGAACCTGCATCACCATTTGGTCGGTCACCATGACCATGCGCCATTTGCCGGCGGTGACGTCTTCGATCGGGCTGCTCGGCGTCCCCGTGGTTTCGACGCTGGTCGCCTGGGTCTTCCTCGACGAGCCACTGACCTGGACGCTCGGCATCGGGCTGGTGGTCATCATCGCCGGCATCGCGATGGTCAGCCTCGGCGAGGCGCGCCGGTGCCGCTAGCGCGCTTGCCGGGGGCCATCTTCTGTGGTGGAATCGCGCCAGACGGATAAGGAGAATAAGAATGTATCTGCGCAATAGCTGGTATGTCGGCGCCTGGGATAACGAGGTCGGCGACGCGCCGTTTCCGCGTACGATCCTCAACGAGCCCGTGGTGTTCTTCCGCACCGAGGACGGCTCGCCGGTCGCGCTCGAGGATCGTTGCTGCCACCGTCATCTGCCGCTGTCGCAGGGGCGCGTCATGGGAGACACGCTGCAATGCGGCTATCACGGGCTCGAGTTCGACGCCTCCGGCGCCTGTGTGAAAGTGCCGGGCCAGAGCACGGTCCCGCCCGCCTCGAATATCCGCAGCTATCCGGTCATCGAAAAATTCAACTGGGTGTGGATCTGGATGGGCGATCCGGCGCGCGCCGACGAAAAGCTGATCCCCGACTGGCACTGGGTCGGCGAGGAGGGCTGGCGCACCGTCAAGGGCAATGGCGGCAAGCCGCTGCCGGTCGCCTGCGCCTATGAGCTGGTCAGCGACAATCTCCTGGATATCTCGCATCTGGCCTATGTACACCAATCCTCGATCGGCAATGGCGCGATCATGGATTTCCCCATCAAGACCGAACGGCTGAACCGCGCGGTCCGCATGACCCGCATGGTGATGGATCGCCCGCCGGCGCCGTTCTGGGGCTGGGCCGGCAAGTTCAAGGGCAATGTGGATCGCTGGCTGGAGACCACCTGCGAGATGCCCGCCTTCATCGTCAACGACGCCGGATCGGTCGAGGTGGGCACCGACACGCGCGCCGGTCACCGCGATCACGGCGTCGAAATGCGGGTGCTCAACGCGCCGACGCCCGAGACCGAGACCACCTGCCATTATTTCTATGCCCATGCGCGGAATTTCGGGCTCGACGATCCGGAGGTCCAGAACGCCTATCTGAACCAGTTCACCGACGTGTTCCTGGAGGACAAGTCGATCCTCGAGGCGCAGCAACGCATCATGAGCCTGAAGCCGGATGCCGAAGCGGTCGATATCAACTCCGATGCGCCGTCGGTCGCGGCCCGCAAGATGCTGGCGGAGATGATCGCCGGCGAGCACGCCGAGACCACGGCCGGCGCGGCGGAGTAGGGGCGGCATGCCAGGATCGCTGGAAGGCATTCGCGTTGTCGAGTTGACGGCGGTGATCACCGGTCCGCTGGCCGGGCAGATGCTGGCAGATCTCGGGGCCGACGTCATCAAGGTCGAAAACCCCAAGGGCGGCGACATGTTCCGCAACTGGCGGGGCGGGCTCTATTCGGCCCATTTCGGCGCCTATAACCGCAACAAACGCTCGATCGCGCTCGATCTGCGCTCCGACGAGGGCAAGGAGGCGCTGTTCCGGCTGGTCGAGACCGCCGACGTGTTGCTGGAAAATTTCCGCCCCGGCGTGCTCGAGCGGCTGGGGTTCGGTCTGGAGGCGTTGCGCGCCCGCAATCCGCGCCTGATCTACTGTTCCATATCGGGTTTCGGCGAAGACGGCCCCTATCGCGACCGGCCGGCCTATGACGCGGTGGCGCAGTCGCTGTCGGGCATCTCGGCGATGTTCCTCGATCCCGAGGCCCCGTCCATCACCGGACCGACCATCGCCGACAACATGACCGGCATGAACGCGGCTTACGGCATCCTGGGGGCGTTGTTCGAGCGCGAGCGCACCGGCGTGGCGCGCCGGGTCGATGTGAACATGCTGGAATCCGCCATCACCTTCATGCCCGATCCGTGGGCGAACCTGCTGCAATCGAATATCCCGCAACATCCGCTGGCGCGGGTGATGGCGTCGCAATCCTATGCGCTGCGCTGCGCCGACGGCGGGCTGCTGGCGATCCATCTTTCGTCGCCGCCGAAGTTCTGGGAAGGGGTTCAGAACGCCTTCGAGCGCCCCGATCTGGGCGCCGATCCGCGTTTTGAAACCCGTGACAACCGGATCCAGAACTATCTCGAACTCAGGGCCGAATTCCAGAGCGCGGTCGGAAAACAGCCGCGCGCTTATTGGATGGAACGGCTGGAGGCCGAGGACGTGCCGTTCGCGCCGGTGTTGACATTGCCGGAGGTGATGGAGGATCCGCAGGTCCGTCACCTGGATACGTTTTTCAAGACGACCCATCCCACGGAAGGCGAGATGACGCTGCTGCGGCGGCCGATCCGGTTCGACGAATCGCGCGACGATCAGCCTCTGGTGGCGCCGCCGGCGCTCGACGAGCATGGCGGGGAAATTCTCGCCGAGCTTGGCTATGGCGCCGAGGAAATCGCGGCCCACGCCAAGCGGGTGAAAGACCAGAATTAGAGCATGATCCAACCAAATAGAATCATTTGACCGAGATTAGTCCGCCCCGTGGATAGGCGCGCTTCGCATGGCGATGCGGCGCATCGGCAAAGAAGCGCAACGACGCCACGGGTCGGAATAATCCGGCCTCCGGTGGGGCAAATCGGTTTCTCGGGTGCGTTGCGACGCTTGCCCGATGCACCGCATCGCGCTGCGCCTGCCCGAGAAGCCGATTTGCCTCCATCAAATGATCCTATTTGGCTGGATCATGCTCTAAGATCGAACCGTCGTCCGTTTACGCGTGGGCGCGGCGACCGGTGTAGCTACCGAGGTGGCGGGGCTTGCGCCGACGGCTGGCGATACCGAAGCCGACCAGTCCCATGCCGATCACGGCAATCGCGCCACGGCTGGGATCATCGCTTGCCAGGGGCAGGCCGATGGCGCCGAATTCCTAGCTCGTCTCCTGCGTGGCGGCGATCGCGATGGCGAGTCCCATGCCCGCGTTCCAGGTGATATCCGAGACATCGGCGGCCGTCGGCAACAAGGCCGTGATCTGGGTTTCAGGCGCAACCGGCGCCGTGGCGGCGGCGGTCTTCAGCTGGGCGGTTTTCGCGGCGCGGCGATTCTTCCTCGTGGCCTTCGTGTAGAAGAAATGACGGCCGATTTTCGGTCCACGATCGAAAGCCTTGCGCCAATAAGGGCTCACGTAATCGGCGTGATACCACAGCGCGCCGCCGGTCGGGTCCGCGGAAACGCCGGTATAGATTTCCTTGGCGATTTCGCGGCTTTCGGCCCAGGCCTTCCTGTGACGGGGCTGGTCGCTGCGGCCGTCGCACCACCATGAGAACTGGCAACGATGGCGGCGCGCTTCGCCACCCTGGCGAATGACGCCACAGATCGAGCGCGGGAACCGCTTGCTGGAGACCCGGTTCATGACCACATGGCCCACCGCGCGCTTGTCGGCGGTGGGTTCGCCTCTCGCCTCGAAATAGATATTCAGCGCAAGGCAACGGACTTCTTGAACGATACCGGTTTCGGCGTGAGCGAGAGACGAGGTGATCAGCCCGCCCGCCAGAACCAGCGTGCCTAGCGCAGACTTCAGGATCGAGCGGGGCGCTGATCGGTGAGTTGCGGTGGCGGTAAACATGACTACTCCAACTACTGGCTTCGATTAATCGAAACTTTATCAAATGTGTTTATAATTTGGCAAGCATAAATCCTTCTTGTACCATAAAACGGTCAAAAGATCGCCCATTTTATTAAGATTTTCACTTAATATTAATGATTAATACTTGATTTA
>CAZPMO010000262.1:0-4681 GCA_964587515.1 uncultured Rhodospirillaceae bacterium
GTTCGTTTCCGCCATCGCCAATCCTCCTAGAGGCTCACCCGTCGAACGACTCTATCCGAATCATCCGGGGTGGCTCGACCACTGTTTTTTGCGCCCCGATCGTCTTCAGCGCACGCATCATACCCGCTTCCCGCGTCTCGTGGGTGGTGATTACCACGGCGACCGGCTCGCCCGGATCGCGGCCGCGCTGGATCATCGATTCCAGCGACACCTCTTCGTCCCGCAGCGCGGCGGTGACGTCGGCGATCACGCCGGGCCGGTCGACCACCATAAGCCGCAGATAATAGGCCCCGAAATGGGAATCCATCGGCGCGGTATCGGCGGGCTCCAGCGCATCGGTTGGCACCGCGAACGCCGGAATTCGCACGCCGCGCGCGATGTCGACCAGGTCCGCGACCACCGCCGAGGCGGTCGGCCCCGCGCCCGCGCCACGTCCCTCGTAAACCGTGGCGCCCACGAAATCGCCGTCGGCAACCACCGCGTTGAAGACGCCCTCGACATGGGCCACCGGCGCCGAGAGCCGGACCATGCAGGGGTGCACCCGCTGCTCGATGCCCTGTTCGGCGCGGCGCGCGATGCCGAGCAACTTGATGCGGTAGCCGAGCTCCTCGGCGAACGCGATATCTTCGGCCGAGACATGGCGAATGCCCTCGATATGGACACCGTCGAAATCAATCTCGCGGCCGAAGGCGACGCTGGTCAGGATCGACAGCTTGTGGGCCGCGTCGATGCCGTCGATATCGAAACTCGGATCGGCCTCGGCATAGCCCAGCGCCTGCGCGTCGGCGAGGATTTCGTCGAAGCCGCGCCCGGTTTCGCGCATCGTGGTCAGAATATAGTTGCAGGTGCCGTTGAGGATACCGTGGATGCGTTCGATCCGGTTGCCGGCGAGGCCTTCGCGCAACGCCTTGATGATGGGGATGCCGCCCGCCACCGCCGCTTCATAGGCCAGCGATACATTGGCCGCTTCGGCGGCGCGGGCCAGCGCGATACCGTGGCGCGCGATCAACGCCTTGTTGGCGGTCACCACGTGGCGGCCGGCCGCGATCGCGGCCACGCAGCACGCCTTGGCGGGCCCGTCCTCGCCGCCGATCAGCTCGACCACCACATCGGCGTCGGCCTGGCTCGCCATGGCGACGGGATCGTCGAACCATGTGGCGGCGGAGACATCGACGCCGCGGTCCCGGTCACGATCGCGGGCGGAGACCGCGCAAAGTTCGATGCGCCGGCCGCAACGCCGTTCCAGCAGCGCGGCCTGATCCTCGAGGAGCCGCGCGAGCCCGGCGCCGACGGTGCCGAGGCCGGCGACCGCGATCTTCAGGGGCGCGCTCAAGAAACGACGGCGCGCGGCCGGTCGCGACTTGACGCCGGCTGATGGGAGGATATGAACTTCTTGATGTTGCGGGCGGCCTGGCGGATGCGGTGGCGGTTCTCGACCAGCGCGATCCGCACATAGCCCTCGCCATACTCGCCGAAGCCGAGCCCCGGCGAGACCGCGACATTGGCTTCCTGCAACAACAGCTTGGAGAACTCGACCGATCCCATGTCCGAGAAGCCGGGCGGCAGCGGCGCCCAGGCGAACATGGTGGCCGGCGGGCTCGGCACATCCCACCCGGCGGCGGCGAAACTCTCGACCAGTACGTCGCGGCGGCGGCGATAGATGTCGCGGACCTCGTCGATATATTCCTGCGGCCCGTTGAGCGCCGCCGTCGCCGCCACCTGCACCGGCGTGAAGGCGCCGTAATCGAGATAGGATTTCACCCGCGCCAGCGCCGAGATGATGCGCTGGTTGCCGGCCGCGAACCCGATCCGCCAACCGGGCATGGAATAGGTCTTGCTGAGCGACGTGAACTCGACGGCGATGTCGCGCGCGCCCTTGACCTGCAGGATCGAGGGCGGCGGCGTATCGTCGAAATAGATCTCGGCATAGGCGAGGTCCGAGATCACGTAGACCCCGGCGCGGCGGCAATATTCGACCACTTCCTCGTAGAAGCCGAGATCGACGACCTGCGCCGTCGGATTGGCCGGGAAATTCAGCACCACGGCCAGCGGCGCGGGCACGCTGTGACGCACCGCGCGATCGATCTCGGCCATGAAATCGACGCCCGGGCCGACCGGCACGTGGCGCAGCGCGGCCCCGGCGATGATGAAGCCGTAGGCATGGATCGGATAGCTGGGATTGGGCACGATCACCACATCGCCCGGCCCGGTGATCGCCATGGCAAGGTTCGCGAAACCTTCCTTGGAGCCGAGTGTGACGATCGCCTCGGTTTCGGGATCGAGATCGACGCCGAAGCGGCGGTCGTAATAGGCGCTGACCGCGCGCCGCAGGCCGGGAATGCCGCGCGAATTGGAATAGCGGTGGGTGCGCGGGTCCTGCACAGCCTCGATCAGCTTTTCCACCACATGCGGCGGCGACGGGCTGTCGGGATTGCCCATGCCGAAATCGATGATGTCCTCGCCGGCGGCGCGGGCGCGCGCCTTCATGGCGTTCACCTCGGCGAACACATAGGGCGGCAGACGCTTAATCCGGTAGAATTCCTGGTCCATCAACTTCCTACACTTATACCAAGGATCACTCAGCCGCGCGTATCGACAAAGACCTCGACCCTGCGGTTACCCGCCTCGCCCGACGGCATGATTTCGGAATATCGCGGCTGCGAATCCGACATGGCGTTGATTTGCACGCGGGCGGGGTCCACCCCGAGACGCATCAGCGCGCGCGCGACGGAATTGGCGCGGTCCAACGACATCTTGAAGTTAACCAGGTTGTGTTGGACGGGGTCCAAGTCAACGGTTCTTTTGCTCGAGTGGCCGACGATTCGAACGGCCCCGCCCGATGATCGGTGGAGGCGCGCGACCTGGCGCAGCACGCGCCGCGCTTTCGCGCCCACGCGCGCCGAGCCGCTGCTGAACCAAACGGTGCCGACGCGCCCGCTGGCGACGACCGCCGGCGCGAATCCCGGCGGCGTGCGGGATGTGACCGGTCCGCCCGACTGAGGCGCGATCCGCGTCAAACCGGTCACGGAACGGGCAATGGCGATATCGGTCGGCGGCGGTCCAAAGACCAGCGGCGGCAATGGCCGGTTTGCTATGGGCGCGGCGGCCCGCGCAGGGGGCGGCGCGGCGGCCTGCACCGGTGGCGGTGCGGCGGCCTGCACCGGTGGCGGTGCGACGGGCCGTGGTGCCGGCGGCGCAACCTTCGGCGCCGCGGCAATTTTCGGCGCGGGGGGCGGCGGCTCCGCTCGAACGGAAAACGGCGGCGGCGGCGGCGCGGGCCGGGATCGCGCCGATGTAGCGGGCGTGGCCCTGGGTGGGACCGAAGCAGTCTGGGTTTTCACCGGCGGCGCGGGCCGTGGCGTTGCGCGCGGTGGGAGCCGGTTGGATCCCCGGTCGGTCCGGCGGCGAACAACCTCGTCGCGGTAACGCGCGTTCTCGCGGTCGGCGAGCAACCCCTTGACCATGGATTTACGTTGTTCGGCGGTGGACGTTTCGGGATTTTTCGGCACCGAGGCGAGGTTGGGGAATCCCTTGTCCACGCCGGGCATGGGCTTCGCGGTCGCCATGGCGCGTTTCTGCGACGCGGCCTGATCGTCGTCGCTGAACACGTTCCGCACGCCCTTGTACCAGGACACCGGATTGACCGCGTCAGGCAGCGCCGAACAACCCGCCAGGGCCACGAACGCGAGAATGATCACGCTGGTGCGGATGCCCGTCGCTGGTTTCAGTCCCGCTCCGTTCCGCTTGTTTTCCGACATATCAGACCGACTTCCTCTGGAATGCATGGGCCCGGGCCGCATTGTCCGAAATGCGTCGTCCGTGAAATTCAACGCGAAGCGCCGCGCCCGCGCACATCATAGGGATCACCCAATAGCCGATCAACCTGAACGCCAGCGCCCGTCACCCCGCGCGGCGGGCGCGCAGATATTCGCGGGCGCGGGAAGCGTAGTTGTCGATGGTCTGGGCGAAGCCTTCGATTTCGGCCTCGGTGAGGTTGCGCGCGAACCGCGCCGGGCGGCCGGCCCACATCTGGCCCGACGGAATGCGCTTGCCGGGCGTCAGCATCGCGCCCGCCGCCAGCATGGCGTGGCTCTCGATCACCGCCTCGTCGAGCACGATCCCGCCCATGCCGACGAAGGCCCAATCCTCCAGCGTGCAGGCGTGGATCAGCGACAAGTGGCCGATGGTGACATTGGCGCCGATATAGCTGCCCTGCTTCAGACTATGGACGTGGATCACGGTGCCGTCCTGGATGTTGGTGTTCTCGCCCACCGTGATCGACTGTTCGTCGCCGCGCAGAACGCAGTTGAACCAGACGCCGACGCCCGGGCCGATGTCGACGTCGCCGATGATCCGGCACCCCTCGGCGATGAAGGCGTCGTCGGCGACGCGCGGCACGTTCCCTTTATATTTAATAATCATAATATTATTTAAATACAATAATCACAATTCTTGATTTGCCAACTAATAAATCAACAAATGTGTGTATTATTCCTTGTTTTGGAATACAATTGACACATTCTCCCCAATATATTCCTCTATGTCAGACCCTAGTAGAATTTTATATTTCTCTTTCTCCGACTCCAACTCCATAATACGTTTAGCCCGCCTTATTCATCAAACCCATAGCATTCGGTCGCGTTGCACGTGATGCGGGTCGGGCCGTGGTGTCGTTCGTGGT
>CAZPMO010000263.1:0-3371 GCA_964587515.1 uncultured Rhodospirillaceae bacterium
TCTCGCGAGATGCCGTTTAATGAGACCCAGCCGCCCCCGACTGGGCCTTCAGCTCTCCTCCGCAATTGGTCTGACGCCGACCGTCCTGCAGCCTAGAGCCACCCTCCCAACGATCACGGTACCCATCTTGAAAAGCGTCCAACAAGAACCGCTATCGCCAATTATTATTAAATACTCATTGCGGGAATTTTTCAATAAATAATTGGCCTCTACTATCAATTTCTTGTGGACTATTCATGTGTATAAGTAAAAATAACAGGTGGATAACTGCTGGATAACCGCCCGGCCACAATATGTTGATCGCCCGCCCCGCGCGGCCGATATGCCCCTGTGCTGCGGCCTAAGGTATGATATTTAGACCATTGACCCGATTTGCGAGGGAGCGCGATGGGCCAGGCCCAAGCCATTATCGATCCGGTACGCCCCACTTCGGCCTGCGAGCTGGCGGTCGAGCAGTTGCGCCGGGCGATCCATTTGGGGCGCTTTCTGGCGGGCGATAAATTGCCGCCGGAGCGCGAGCTTGCCAAGCAGCTCGGCGTCTCGCGCACCACCGTGCGCGACGCGGTAAAGATCCTCGAGCGCGATGGCCTGGTGCAGAGCAAGCGCGGCGCCGCCGGCGGGCTCAGCGTGTTGGAGCAGAAAACAGCCGGCGGCGGGCAGCCCTTCGCCGCGCGGCTGAAGGAGATCGAGGCGATCTATGATTACCGCCTGGCGATCGAATGCGCCGCGGCAAGGCTCGCCGCGGCACGCCGGCGCAAATCCGATCTCGCCGCGCTCGGGCGCCAGGTCGAACTGATGGGCGAGCTGGCGGCGGGCGATACTCGGGAGCTGGCGAATGTCAGCCGCTTCATGGCCGCCGATTCCGAATTTCACCTGAATATCGCCCGCGCGGCGCGGAACGCCTATATGCTCTCCGCCATCGAGGAAGCGCGGGCCGCCATGTTCCGGCCCATCGGCGCCGTCTTCCGCCGCCTGGAGGACAATGCCAACGCCTATCACGAGGCGCTGTTCGCCGCCATCGAGGCGGGCGATGCGGATGCGGCGGAAGCGGCGATGCGTGCGCATCTCCGCGCCAGCCGCGACGATATCGAACGGCTCGTGCAGCGCCGGCGGTAACAGGTAAAAGAGAAAAGAAGGATCGCACAGGATGAACGGTCACACGGATATCGAATTCGGCTTCGTCGCCGCCTCCTCGGGCGAGACCAGCCTGACGGACGGCGAAACCTATGATGAAATCCTCGCAGATTGCGCGCTCGGCCAGGAGCTCGGCTTCGGCACGGCGTGGATGATCGAGCATCACTTCTCCGATTATTACCCAACACCCAATCCGCTCGCCTTCCTCTCCTTCCTCGCCGCGCGCTTTCCCGATCTTGCGCTTGGCACCTGCGTGCTGGTGACGCCCTGGTACGAGCCCTTGCGCCTCGCCGAGGAAATCGCCCAGCTCAACGCGCTCACCAAGCAGCCGCTTCACCTCGGCCTCGGGCGTGGCACGGCGAAAATGGAATATGACGCCTTCGGCATCGATATGGATTTGAGCCGGGACCGTTTCCGCGAATCTTACGAGCTTCTCGCCACAGCGCTTGGCGGCGGGCCCTTCACCTATCAGGGCGAACATATGAACGTGGCGAAGGAAATCGAAATCCGCCCGCGCAGCGATACCAGCAAGATCAATTTCTACGGCGCTCTCGGCGCCAGTCCGGAGAGCGCCGGGATCATGGCCGATATCGGCCTCACGCCGATCTGCACCACCATCGTCAATTTCGAGAAACAGCATGAGGTCATCGCGCGCTGGCATGAAGGTGCTGCGGCGCGCGGGATCGGCGCGGCGATGCCCATTCCCCTGCTGATCCCCTGCATCATCGCGGACAGCGACGAGCAGGCGGTCGAGGATGCCAAAACCTACATCCCGCCCTTCATGCAGGCGCAGGTCGATCATTACGAGGGCGACCAGGATCATTTCAAGAATCTCGAATCCTATAAATCCTGGAGCCATGTGTTCAATTCGATGCTGAGAAAGTGCAATCCGGAATCCATGCCGCGCTGGTCGCAATTTCAACTGGTCGGCTCGCCGGATACCGTGTGCCGCCAGTTGGAGCGCTACCGCGATTGCGGTTTCGGCAATTTCATTCTCCATATCGCCACCACCGGCGTGCCGCGCGCCAAGCGCCATGACTGGATGCGCCGCTTCGCCAAGGAAGTGGCGCCGCGCTACTCGTCGAAATTTTCCGGCTGACGCCGGTTGGCCATGCGCCACCTCGCCGCCGTTCTTTTTTTCCTGCTCGCGGTTCTACCGGGTGCGACGCGGGCCGAATGCGGCCCGGACCGCCCGCCGCTAGCGCTCGCCGGCCTGACGGATTTCGCCCGTGGCGTGATGGCGGATTGGCAGGTGCCCGGCCTCGCCCTCGGCGTGATTGCGGACGGCGAGACTGTCTATTGCGCCGGCTTTGGCTTGAGCGATGCGCAGCAAGGAGTGGCAGCGACACCGGAGACAATCTTCGCCATCGGCTCGATCACGAAATCCTTCACCGTGGCGGGGCTTAGTCTGCTGGCCGAGGAAGGCCGGCTCGATTGGGACCGCCCGGCGCGCCAATATCTGCCCGGCTTCGCCCTCGCCGATCCCATCGCCAGCGCCGAGACCACACCGCGCGACATGATCACCCATCATACCGGCCTCGCGCGCCACGATATGCTGTGGTACCGCAGCGGCCTCGATGCGGATCAACTCTTTAGCGGCTTGCGCCATCTCGACCCGATCGCACCGTTCCGCGGCACTTGGCAATACAACAATCTGATGGTCGCCGCCGCCGGGCGCCTCGTCCCGGCAGTCTCCGGCGAGAGCTGGCGGGATTTCACCACGCGCCGCCTGCTCGCCCCGCTCGGCATGGCCAATACGGATTTCGCTGCCAGCGCGGATGGGCGCACGCGCGCCAAGCCCTACGAAAAAGATAGCGCCGGCGGCATCCGCCGCATCCCGTTTTACGACATGGCCGCCATCGCACCGGCGGGCGGCATCAATTCCTCGGTCGCCGACATGCTCGCCTATCTCGCGCTGCACATGAATTTGGGCCGCCATGGCGAGGCGCGCCTGCTGCCGGAAGGCGCGGCCCGCGCCATGCAGACGCCGACCGTCGCGCTCGGCGAGGCACCGGATGACGGGATTTTCGGCGCGCCGTCCTACGGCCTCGGTTTCTTTATCGCGACCTATCGCGGGCGCAAGATCGTCTGGCATGCCGGCGGCATCGACGGCTTCGTCGCCCTGCTCGCCTTCCTGCCGGAAGACGGTATCGGCGTGGTCGCGATGAGCAATCTCGACCGCAACCCGGCACCGACCATTCTCGCGCGCCGCGTCTTCGACCTATTGCTCGGCCTCG
>CAZPMO010000263.1:3405-4505 GCA_964587515.1 uncultured Rhodospirillaceae bacterium
CCCTGCCGTGGAACGAATGGGTCGCGTCGGACTATCTCGAGTGGGAATTCGAGCAGCGGCAAAAAGCTGCCCGGCATGCGCTCGGGCGCGATACCGCGCGGAAGCCCTCGCGCCCGCTCGCGGATTTCGCCGGGCTTTACCGCCATCCAGCCTATGGCGAGGTGCGCATCGCCGAGGATACGAGCGCGCTGACGCTCCATTACGGCCAGTTCGCCCTGCCCCTTCGCCACTACCGGGACGACATTTTCGAGATCGTCAAAATCCCGGTGACCTCACGCACCCATCTCGAGGTCTCCTTTGCCGTGGACGAGACCGGCGCCATCGCCGGCCTCGCCATTCCGTTCGACCGCGACGTCGCGGATATCTATTTCGCGCGCGTCACACCAGATCGCTGAAATAAGGCGGTGTGATAATCGATTTCGGGTGGTTCAGGAACACCCGCTCCTGGTGCGCCGGGTGCGCCGGGTCAAGATCGGCGAACCATTCCTGGATTTCCTTTATCGTGTAGGTGCCGTTGGGAAATGCCCATTGCTCGTCGATCTCCTCGAAGCAGAGCGTCCCGTGCGAGCTGGCGGCAAGCTCCTTGGCGGCGAATTCGAGCATCTCCGCGCATTTGCCGACATTCTCCATCATGGTGCCTTCGATCGTGCCGCCTTCCGGCACGTCCCAGCGCACGACCTTGTAGATCGGCCCGTGATCGATCTCCTCGTCGATCTCATGCAGGGTCACGCCGTCGTGGCTGCGCAGATCGCGCTTGATCACCGGCGGGCACCAATTGCCCCAGCAACCGGGATGTTCCGGCGGTGAGGGGTGGATGTTGAGTGCCCCGAAGGTCGCCTTGTCGAGATGGGGGCGCTTCAGAATGATGCCGTTGATGTGCGAAATGATGAGGTTGTAGTCGCTCGCTTCCATCTGCGCGAGCACATCGGGCTTGGTGTCGTTATTGCCCATTTCCCAATAGATGCTCTCGACATTGGGGAGATGCGCTTTCGTCACCGCAGTGATGCTGTCGATGAGATCGGGGATCGAGGTCAGTAAGAGAACTCTGTAATCCTGAGGTCCAGCCATGTTCCGTCTCCTGTCTTAATTTATAGCCCAAC
>CAZPMO010000264.1:0-4494 GCA_964587515.1 uncultured Rhodospirillaceae bacterium
CGAGGGTGGCCGCACCGTCGGCGCCGGCGTCGTCGCCGCGATCTCGGAAGATTAAGAGCGCTACCAGGACGTAAACGCGGAGTTCGAAAGATGGACAACCAAAACATACGGATCAGGCTGAAAGCCTTCGATCACCGCGTGCTCGATCAGTCGACCAGCGAGATCGTCAGTACCGCGAAACGAACCGGCGCGCAGGTGCGCGGACCGATCCCGCTGCCGACGTTAATCGAGAAATTTACCGTCCTGCGTTCGCCGCATATCGACAAGAAGTCGCGTGAACAGTTCGAGATCCGCACTCACAAGCGGCTTCTCGATATCATCGATCCGACGCCGCAGACAGTGGACGCGCTGATGAAGCTCGACCTTGCCGCCGGCGTCGACGTTGAAATCAAGCTGTAGGACAGGGACCATGAGGACCGGGCTTATAGCGCAGAAAATGGGGATGACCCGCGTCTTCGGGGACGACGGGGTGCACCAGTCGGTGACCGTTCTGAAGGTCGACAATTGCGAGGTCGTCGATGTTCGCACCGAGGAAAAGCACGGCTATAACGCGGTGCAACTCGGCGTCGGTCAGGCCAAGGTGAAGAACGTCTCCAAGGGCATGCGCGGGCATTACGCGAAGGCGAAGGTCGAACCCAAGCGCAAGCTTGCCGAATTCCGCGTCAGCGCGGATGGATTGCTCGATGTCGGCTCGGAAATCACGGTCGATCATTTCGTGTCGGGCCAGTATGTGGACGTGGTCGGCACCAGCATCGGCAAGGGTTTCGCGGGCGCGATGAAACGCCATAATTTCGCCGGGCTCGAGGCCTCCCATGGCGTCTCGATCAGCCACCGTTCGCACGGCTCCACTGGCAACAGCCAGGATCCCGGCAGGGTCTTCAAGGGCAAGAAGATGGCCGGCCATCTGGGCAACGCGCGCATCACGTCTCAGAACCTGACCGTGGTCGCGACCGATGGGGAACGCGGCCTGATCCTGGTTCAGGGCTCGGTTCCCGGTTCCAAGGGCGGTTATGTGCTGGTGAGCGACGCGACGAAGCGGAAAGCGCCCGACGGCCTGCCGTTCCCGGCGGCGCTGCGCGGGTCGGGGGAGGCCGAAGCGCCCGCGGCCGGGGAAGAAGCCCCAGCGGAGGACGCACAAGCGGACGAAACGCCGGCCGAAGAGACCGGTGGGGAGCAGTCTGAGTAATGCCAATCAAGTGCGACGTCGTCACGATTGACAATAAAAAGGCCGGTTCGGTGGATCTCGCCGAGCAGGTGTTCGGCGTTACGGTCAGGCGCGACGTTCTCGCCCGCATGGTGAACTGGCAGCGCGCCAAACGCCGCTCGGGCAACCATTCCACCAAGGTGGTCAGCGAAATCCGCGGCACCACCGCGAAGCCTTATCGTCAGAAGGGCACCGGACGGGCCCGCCAGGGCAGCCTGCGCTCGCCGCAATTCCGTGGCGGCGCGGTGATCTTCGGACCGAAAAAGCGCGACCATAGTCACAAATTGCCGAAAAAGGTGCGCCAGCTCGCGCTCCGGTGCGCTCTCTCCAGCAAGGTGGCCGACGGCAAGCTGGTGGTGCTCGACGAAGCCAAGATTGCCGATCCCAAGACCCGCGCCCTCGCCGGTCAGTTCGACAAGCTCGGATGGGATTCGGTGCTGATCATCGCCGGGGCCGAGCCCGACGGTAATTTCGTGCGCGCCGCCGCCAATCTCGCCCATGTCGATGTATTGCCGCAGCAGGGCGTCAATGTTTACGACATTTTGCGCCGCGACACGCTGGTCCTGACGAAGGATGCGGTGAAACATCTTGAGGAGCGCCTGTCATGAAACGTCACAGCGGCGCCAACGTCACCGTTTCGCGGAACCGCGCCTACGATCTGATTCTTGCGCCGGTCATCACCGAAAAGGCGACCATGGGCAGCGAGAACAACCAGATCACCTTCCGGGTCCCGCTGGACGCGCGCAAGCCGGAGATCAAGGCGGCGATCGAGGAACTGTTCAAGGTGAAGGTCAAGGCCGTCAACACCCTTCGCCAGAAGGGTAAGGTCAAACGTTTCCGGGGACGCGAGGGTAAGCGCTCCGATTACAAGAAGGCGATCATCGCGCTTGAAGAAGGCCACTCGATCGACGTGACGACGGGAATCTAGAAAATGGCGTTAAAGAACTTCAAACCGAACACGCCGTCCCAGCGCGGGTTGATCCTCGTCGATCGCTCCGAATTGTGGAAGGGCAAGCCGGTAAAGGCGCTGACCGAGGGGCTGAACTCCAAGGGCGGGCGCAACAATACCGGCCGGATCACCACGCGGCGACGCGGCGGCGGGCACAAGCGGCGATATCGCAAGGTCGATTTCAAGCGCCGCAAGTTCGACGTGGCGGCGACCGTGGAACGGCTTGAATATGACCCCAACCGGTCGGCCTTCATCGCCCTGGTCCGTTATGAGGACGGCGAGTTGGCCTATATTCTCGCGCCGCAACGCCTGCGGCCGGGCGACGTGGTGCTGGCCGCCGATCGCGCCGATATCAAGCCGGGCAACGCCATGCCCATGGAAAATATTCCGGTCGGTACGATTATCCACAATATCGAGATGCGGCCCGGCAAGGGTGGGCAGATCGCCCGCGCGGCCGGAACCTATGCCCAACTCGTCGGCAAGGATGCGGGCAACGCCCAGCTACGCCTGTCGTCGGGCGAGGCGCGCATGGTTCCCGCGAAATGCATGGCCACCATCGGCGCGGTCTCGAACCCGGACAATCAGAACACCAATATGGGCAAGGCGGGACGCAACCGCTGGCTCGGCAAGCGTCCGTCGGTTCGCGGCGTAGCGATGAACCCGGTCGATCATCCCCATGGCGGCGGCGAAGGCCGCTCGTCCGGCGGTCGTCATCCGGTGACGCCCTGGGGCGTCCCGACCAAGGGTAAGCGGACCCGCAAGAAAAAGAAGAGCGACGCGATGATCATGCGCCGCCGCCACAAGAAGTAGAGGAGACAGACGTGGCGCGATCAGTTTGGAAAGGCCCCTTCGTCGACGGCTATCTGCTGAAAAAAGCGGATAAGCTGCGCGGTTCGGGGCGTAACGAGGTGATAAAGACCTGGTCGCGGCGTTCGACGATTTTGCCGCAATTCGTGGGTCTGACGTTCGCCGTCCACAACGGACATAAATTCCTGCCGGTGCTGGTGACCGAGAATATGGTCGGACACAAATTCGGCGAGTTTTCGGTGACCCGGACATATCAGGGCCACGCCGCGGACAAAAAGGCGAGGAGAACCTGATCATGGGAAAACGTGCCGCGGAGCGCGGTCTCGCCGACAATGAAGCAAAGGCATATGCGCGCGCCCTTCGCACCAGCCCACGCAAACTCAACCTGGTCGCTCAGTCGATCAGGGGCATGGACGCCGGCGCGGCGCTCGCCGAGCTTACATTTTCCCGCCGGCGTATCGCGCAGGATGTCCGCAAGGTTCTGGAGGCGGCGATCGCCAACGCCGAAAATAATCACCAACTCGATGTCGACCGGCTGGTCGTTTCCGAGGCAACCGTCGGGCGCGCCTTCGTGATGCGCCGCTTCCGCGCGCGCGCGCGGGGACGGGCGGGCCGCATCGAGAAACCGTTCAGCAACCTCACCGTCGTGGTGCGTGAAGCGGATGAAGAGGAGGACGACTGAATGGGCCAGAAGGTCAATCCGATCGGTCTCAGACTGGGCATCAACAGGACTTGGGATTCGCGATGGTTCGCCGATGAACAATATCCCGGCCTGTTGCACGAGGATCTGAAGCTCCGTAAATATCTTTTCGGGCGTTTGTCGCAGGCCGGGATCAGCAAAATCGTGATCGAGCGGCCGGCGAAGAAGGCTAGGATCACCATCCACTCGGCGCGGCCGGGCGTGGTGATCGGCAAGAAGGGCGCGGACATCGAGCGTCTTCGCGCCGACGTCGCGCGTATGACGGCCAGCGACGTACATCTCAATATTGTCGAAATCCGCAAACCCGAACTCGATGCGAAGCTTGTCGCCGAAAACATCGCCCAGCAACTCGAACGCCGTGTCGCGTTCCGTCGCGCCATGAAGCGCGCCGTTCAGTCGGCGCTGCGGCTCGGCGCGCTGGGTATTCGCATCAATTGCGGCGGCCGTCTCGGCGGCGCCGAAATCGCGCGTACGGAATGGTACCGCGAAGGCCGCGTGCCGCTGCATACGCTGCGCGCCGATGTGGATTACGGGACCGCCACCGGGCATACGACTTATGGCACCTGCGGGGTCAAGGTCTGGGTCTTCAAGGGCGAAATCCTGGCGCATGATCCCATGGCCCAGGACAAACGCCTCCAGGAACAGCAGGTCGGTCGCTAATTATGCTTAGTCCCAAACGCACGAAGTTCCGCAAGGCCCATAAAGGGCGCATTCATGGCAATGCCAAGGGTGGGCCGGCGCTCAATTTCGGCGCTTACGGTCTTAAGGCGACGACGCCGGGTCGCGTGACGGCTCGCCAAATCGAAGCCTCGCGACGCACGATCACCCGTTTCA
>CAZPMO010000265.1:0-4452 GCA_964587515.1 uncultured Rhodospirillaceae bacterium
CAATTACTTCCAAAACGCAGGCTACGCTTCCGTCAAACCGTGAAACGCTCTAGAAAAAAGCGGGGCCGGAAATCCGGCCCCGCGAACGATCGAAAACCGACCGGGATTTTACTTGCTCTTGAGCGTCGCCTTGAGTTCGTCGACGGTTGATTGTGGCGTCTGGACCACCTTCTCGATAAACGCCTGAAGCTTTTCTCCGCTCGTCGGACCCAGCGGCAGGTTCCGCTTCTTGTACTCGGCGACGAAAGCCGGATCCTTCATGGTGGCGTCGAATGCCCGGCGTAGCGCGGTCACGCGTTCCATGGGCACGCCCGGCGGGGTGTGCAGCGCGCGGCCGATCAGACCGGTCAGATGCAGGAAACGCACCATCGTCTTCGCCTTTTCGCCCTTCGCCATGTCGATAAGGCGCGGCACGTTCGGCAGATCGGGCAGCTTGTAGGGACCGATTTGCGCGAGGTGAACGAGCTTGCCGGCTTTCAGCCAGTGACCGCGGCGCGCCTTGGTGCTGGCCCACACCATCGCGCGCCCGTGTATCTCGCCGCGCTCCATGGCGAAGTCGACCCCTTTGGATCCCTTGTAACCGGTAACGAACTTGAACTTGGTGCCCAGCAGCGGGTTCATCAGCTTGACCATACGGTACCAGCTCGAATTGGTGCTCGTCGCACCGAGTATGACCTGGGATTTGAGGGCGTCGTTAAGGGATTTGGCGGGCGCCGTGTGCCAGACCGACAGCACGCTGGACAGGCTGGCAATCGATCCGATCCAGTGGAATTTGGCGCCGTCGAACCGCGAGCCCTTGGGCCGCAGCAGTTGGTTCTCCACGATCGAGGAGATCGGCATGCTGATGACGGACCCGTCCTTGGGCGAGACGTTATAGACATAGTTGGCCGCCTTGGTGCCGCCGCTGCCCCTCATGAACTGGACGACAACGGATGGCTTGCCGGGAATGTGCTTGCCGATGTGACTGCCCACGAGCCGACCGTTCAGCCCGAAGCCGCCACCCGCGCCCGACCCGACGATCAACGTCACCGTCCGGCCCTTGTAGAAGTCGCTGACGGCCCCCGCGGCCGCCATATTGGCGCCCGACAGGCCAACGGCGATACCGCTCGCCGCCATAATCAGAAATTTATACGCACCGGTCATTTCAATTCCTCCCTTGCTTCATGTTCGCGTTTTAATTCCAATAACGGGGAAAACGGATTTTGGTCCGCCCGCTATCGGTTTGGCATTGCCTGCATTTCCACGGTCATCAGCCGCAACCAGGTCTTGTTGATCGCCCAGGTCGTCCGGGCGCCATGCACGATGGCGTCATAGTCCGCCTTCGTCTTCATGTGTCGTTTCGCGACCACCATCAGAAACTTGGAGTGTTCATCCTCCACATCCATGTGGTCCTGATTTGAAGGCTGGCGCGAAAACGGAATGCCGAGCTCGTCCTTTAGCTTGTGCGCCATGCGGTGGGACATGCCGCCACCTTTGATAATGCCGTCGGCGTTGGCGATTTCGAGCGCGCCGAGAAGCGCCGCGCCGGCAAGCCATGGCAGCCGGTCGGCGGCGTGCTGCCAGGCATAGCTGCAGATCAGCGAGCCCTCGCACGGTTTCGCCTTGGTGAAATCTCGCTTCGTCAACCCCACCGATCTGCCTTCCTTGATTCCCAGCGTCAGGTGATCGGCGACGCCGCGCTCCTTGTTGCCGGCAAGCTCGTCCTCCTCGTGCCGCCAGATGAGCTGTTTCACGTCGAACGGCGCGCGCGCCTGAACGAACGCCCAGCACGCCCGGCGGCCGAGCACGAAAGTGGCGCGGTTGATCATATAAAACCGCGCCCGCTTCTTGGTGAGGGGGGTGTTAAAAAAGCGCGTGTACTCGTCGGTCTTGAAAAGCGCGTTCGCCTCTCGTTTTAGCTGCCGGTCGAGCTTGGCGAGCATTTCGGACGATTTGGCCACTTCCGTCTCCCTGAGTTAATTTCCGCGAACTGTAATGCATGACATCCCTGGTGGAAATTCAATTTCCGACGATCACGTCCGCGCTACCCGCCAACATCCGATCCGATTTCCTGTCCCGGCACGATCGGCTCGCGCTGCTGTTTGGCGACATCGCCGCTTCGTTCGTATTCACCGGCGACCGCCCAGGCGGCCTCCTGGCGATCACGGTCATCCCAGTCGCCAAGATCGTAGCCGTGCCACGGCGCGCGCGGCGTGAGCGCGGGCAAACCGAGCTCTTCCCAGATCGCGCGGGCGTTTTCCATGTATTCCTTGGCGGGCAGGGAAACAGGCGGAAAGTCCCATTTCCGGGTCGCATTGATCAATACAGCGGAACCAGAATAGTTCTGCGAGATAATGTCGGCTGGTGAATCGCTCGGCGGCATCCCCGACGGATCGAGCGAGACGCCGCGGTGAGGCACGATGAGCATGTCCTTTTCGGGTTGCATGCGGTAGGCGAGCGCCCACTGGACGGATTCGATCTCCGACGGATCAATATCCTCGTCCACCGCGATGCACAGCTTGCCGACCTTGAATTGTCGTCCGAGAACCGCGTGCATGGCCTGCCAGATGGCGTCCTGCCGCGTGCCTTCCTTGAAGCGAAGAACACACCATGAATCGACCGCGATTTCGTCGAACCATACGTCCAGAACCTCTGGAATGCCGCATTCGGCCCGCAGATGATGAAGGAAGTTGTTGTCCTGCGCGATCTTCTTCATCTTGCTGCTTTCGCTCGGCGGCATCTGGCTCAGAAGCGAACAGAAGATCGGGTCCTTGCGGTGGGTGATCGCGGTAATTTCGAACACCGCCGCCATGGCCCTTTTGCCCATATAACCCGTGTATTCGCCATAAGCCGCCTCGGGTTCCAGGTAGGACGACGATATTTTCCCTTCAATGACGAGTTCCGCGTAGGCGGGCACGGCGAGGTCGACGGTCTGGCACGGCACGACGTCGATCGGTTCGCCGATCAGACTGCCCGCGATGGCGTATTCCTCGACGCCATAAGGAAGCTTGGCGCCGGCGGTGAAGGTCAGCGCCGGAGGGCCGCCGATCACCAGGGCGACTTCCATATCGCGCGAATTATCCGCGCGATTTTTCCGCCAGTTGCTGCCGCCGTTGTTCTGCGGGCTGATGTAAACCCCCATGCGGTCGCGGCCTTTGATCTGACCCCGGTAATTGCCGACGTTCAGCGCGCCGCTGTCCGGATCGCGCGTCACGAAATTGGATGCGGTGGTGTAGGGCCCGACATCGTATCCGGGCGTGCCGATGGGAATCGGAAATTCCTCGATGCCGTCGTGCTCGAACAAGGTATCGCCGATATGAATTTCCTCCTGCACCGGGCCCGATTCCACCATTCTGGGCGGAATCGGATTGGATCGCGCTTCGAGCCAGCGCTCCCGGATATGGTCGACGCTGGTGCCCAAGCCCAGGGCGTAAACCTCCGAAGACGGCGCGTAAATGCCGGCGGCGACGGACCCGGAATAGTGGCGCCCCCGGGAATCGGTCACGTTTTCGAACAGGAAGCCCGCGCGCTGGTTCTCCGGCAAGCCGCGAAATTGCCAGCGCACCAGCGGCAGCAGTTCCGTGTCCTTGTTAATCAGCCGGTCGATACGGTGCAGCTTACCGTGTTCTTCGAGATTCGTGAGATGCGTCCGAAGATTCTGAATGTCGGACAAGACTTGCCTCCCCTGCTGTTGTCCCGCGGCCGCCGTTCCCGTTATCGGGATGGTTTCCTACCCGGTCGCTTTCGTTCGTTCCGCCACTGTGACATAATTTTCCCGTCTTGCCATTGGCCGAAGGCCCCCGGCCGGTTGGCGCTAGGATATCCACGCCCGGAGGTATTTTCCCATGGCCAAGCTCCGCCACATCGCGATCTCGGTGCCGGACCTCAAGGAAGCCGCCCGTTTCTACGAGGAGGTTTTCGAGATGGAACGCAAGACCGAGAACGATATCGCCATCAACCTCTCGGACGGGGTGGTCAATGTCACCCTGCTGCGCTTCCCGACCGACGAAATGGCCGGGGACGAGCGTGGCAAGGATTTCTTCGGCATCCACCATATCGGCTTTCAGACCGATGACGCCGACGCGCTCGGCAGCCGGATAAAGGAAAGCGGCGGTCAATATATGGGCGTTTCGCCGGGCCCGCCGGGCCGTAATGCCGAGCACAAATTCCGTGATCCCCACGGGGTCGTGTTCGACGTGTCGGAACATGGCTGGGTGGGAACGAAATAGGCTGGAGATAAAGCCCGCCGCCGGGGATCCTGATTTCAATTCAGCCCCAGAGCCGACCCGATGCGATCGCCGCGCCTTCGGACAGCGCGCGAAACTTGGCCCATGTCACCGACGGCGTGACCCGGGGTTCGCGGCCGGCGAAGGTGGAGAAGCCGCAGTCGGCGCCCGCGAGCACGCGTTCACGGCCGACGATGTCGGCGTAACGGCCGATGCGCTGCGCGATCAATTGCGGATGTTTGACGAA
>CAZPMO010000266.1:0-4447 GCA_964587515.1 uncultured Rhodospirillaceae bacterium
TGGCGGAGTAGCTCGATTCCCATCCCGCTGATTTCCATGGAGTCCAGATCCGTCGCGGAATCCGCGCCCGGATATGCGAGCGGGTCGAACTCGCGTCCGTCATCGGCCACCACGACGTTCAAGCGGTCCGAAGCGAGATCAAACTCAAGGGTGATTTCACCGCCTCCTGGATCGTCATATCCATAGGATACTATGTTCGACAGGACGTCATCAAGAACGACATTAATTCTGTGGCCGACCAATGGGTTGATGCCATAGGCAGCGGTGAACCGGTGAACGAAATTGGCCGCACGCGCGATATCCGCCGTGTCTACTCTCAGGCTTATCGCATGAAAGTCTTGCTGTGCTAGAATAAGTAGATCGACAATAGCCTCTCGACCTTCTCTGCGCGCCTCGTCGAGGGGGGTGGAGTTCCAGCGGTCACGGACATGAATCGGATGGTCGTGCGCCAGAAGGTACTTCGTGGCCTCCACCTTGCCTTCGGCGGCCGCCAGATGCAGCGCCGAACGGCCATCATAATCCGACGCGCTGATGGGTATGCCATTGGCCAGACAACGGCGCAGGCCCTCAATGTCGTCGTCGGCCGCTGCCCAGAGCATCTCAACGACGGCGTCTGCATCGCCGTAATGATCGGCCTGCTCGGTGGCCTTGGATTCGGAGGAGGGGTGTTCGGATTTGCCATTTACCGCGTTGTGCTGTCTCAGCAGTTCGACCACGTCGGCGTGACCTGCCAGCTCGGCATCATCGAGCGGCATGCCGCCCCAGCGGTCGGGCGTGTTCGGGTCGACATCCTGCTCGAGCAGAAAGCGCACCACCTCGATATGGCCTTCGGCGGACGCCAGGTGCATCGGTGTGCGAAGATCGTAGTCGCCGTCTGCCAGGTTCGCTCGATCGTCGAATAGCCGCCGCAGCGTGCGGACATCGCCCGAGCTCGCCGCCCACAGAGTCTGCGATGTCTGCAGGGCGCGCCATTTCGCCATTGGAATGCGCAGGTCGATGCGATTGCCCCTCGCCGCGACGCCATCGTAGACGTGCAATTGGTAGGTTTGCGCCAACCGCTTGGCCATATCGACTCCACGCACGCTGTTGCCTATCGCGTCGAGCCGGGGCGACCAGATACAGATGCCCATGAGCCTAGGCACAACCAAGATCACCGCTCCTCCGACACCGCTCTTGGCTGGCACACCGATGTGTAGGGAAAACTCCCCGCTGCCGTCATACATGCCGCACATCTGCATCATGGTGAGGCAATTTCGGACGGTATTCTCGTTGAAGACGCGTTCCTGGCTGGCAGGGCATATCCCGTTATTGGCGAGCGTGGCCGCGGCAGTCGCCATCTCAAGCGCGTTGAGCTCGAGCGAACACATGCTGAAATACAGTTCCAGGGCGTCACGCAGCTCATGATCGACTGCATCCTCACCATTGGGCAGGATGCCGGCGTCCTTCATCATGTAGCCCAAAGCGCGATTGTTGTCGCCGGTACGGCTTTCCTCCTGCGCCATCCAGGCGTTAAGCCGCGGCACGGACCCACCGGTCATTTTGGCCCACATGGTCTTGACATGCTCCTGACGTCGATGAAGCGGATCCTCCGTCCTGGTCAACGCCGCCGTCATGATGGCGCCGGCATTGACCATCGGATTGTGGGGTCGGCGCGTACCGTCGGCCAAGAGCACGCGTGCATTGAAAGGTTGACCGGACGGCTACATGCCGATGTGCCGATGCACCTTGTCTTCGCCATGCTCGTCAAGGGCGAAACAGTAATTGAACGGCTTGCAGGCCGACTGCACGGAGAAATCCGTATCGGTTTTGCCAAGCTCCAAAAGTTGGCCGTCGGTGGTCATGACAGCCATCGCGAATTGCTCGGGGTCGACCTCCGCGAGGGGCGGAATGTAGGTTGCCTGAGTTCCGTCCTGGTTCCGCTCGACCTCAAGGAAAAGCTCTGCCAAATGATCTGAGAATTGGGCGAAATCGGGCAATACCAGATCACCCTGCTGGGTTCGTTCGAACAAGGTGCCAACCGTCTGAATGATGTTCAGGAAGGCGGGGAAATCCAACGCCTCCACCTCACATTCATCCAACCTGGAGAACAATTCGCCGAGCCGCCTATCTTTACGGGTCAGACCGTTGCTTTCCAGAACACGGGCGACGTCCCGCTTTTGCACCCGGCCATCGCCGTCATCGTCGATCGCCCAGAAAAGTCGATATTCGCGTGGATAATTGGTGGCAAACTGATCCCGAGCCAATGCTGAGTGGAATGGTTGCATAGACCGATTCTCCCAAGATGGCAGGCTTTATCCAATAACAGGGTAGCCAATCATATTTTCCAGCGCAATATCCCGAAGGTGCCGATTCGGCCGGGGTCGCGACAAGGATTACATGGAATCATCGCCGCGGACCGGTGCGGGATAGTCGACCATCGGGCATGGTCTTCACAATTGGTGGGCAAATCGGCCCTGACTAGGTTAAGGTTGTCTGGGAGTGGCCCCTCGGGATTCCGTTGGGGAGAATATTTGCGACGGAATGGCTCAGGGGCATTGGGATGGAAATTGTCACGCGCGACGTTCAAGATGTCACCGTCATCGACATGAGCGGTGAATTGAATTCTCTGACGTCCGGCGAGGCCTATGACGAAATGGTTCGAATCGCCAAAAGCGGCGTCGTGAAGGCCGTCCTGAATTTGGATAAGCTGGACTATCTCAGCAGCGCTGGTTTGCGCGTGATCCTAACGGCCGCGAAACTGCTTAAGTCGTCAAGTGGGGAATTGATAATTTGCCACGCTAATGGCGTTGTAAAGGAAGTATTGGAGACCTCCGGTTTCAACAGTTTGGTTGAAATGTACGATACGGAAACGGAGGCCGTTGCCAAGTTCACCCCCTGACCTGGCATGGCCGGCTCAGTCTGATTCGCTTTCGGGCACGGTTCTGAACGAAAACGTGAGAATGTTCTGATCGGCACGTCGGCGATATTGCACGTCATCTGCAAGACGACGGATCAGCACCAGGCCGAGGCCACCGATTTCCACATTATCGAAACCGCCCGCCATGTCAGGCAAAGGATGTGAGAGCGGGTCAAAGGCCCGCCCATCGTCTGTGACGACGACATCCAGCCGCTGCGGCTTCAAGTCGAACTCGATCCTGATTTCATGTCCTGATGGATCATCAAACCCATAAGACACGATATTCATCAGGACATCGTCCATAACGACCATGACCTTGCGTTCAACCGATGTGTCCAGGTCGTTGGCCGCGGCATAGGTCTTCGTGAAAGAAATCGCGCGCGCCAACTCCGCCATATCGACATTCAAGATGACCGTATTCTTGTCGTCCATCGCGCTCATTTTCGGCCATATTGGAATACAAGAACCGTAGTGTCATCGGTCTGCTCGGCGCCATTCTCGAAGCGCCGCACAGCAGACACGATCTCCCCTGTCAGCCCATTCTCGCTTTGCGTGGCACGGGTTTCCAGCACTTTCAGCAATCGCTCCTGCCCGAGCAATTGGCGCTCGGCGTTCATGGCTTCGGTCACGCCATCGGTATAGATGACAAGCGTGTCACCTTCGGCCAGGCGGTCGCGCGTTTGCGCATAGCAAACACCTTCCGCGACACCGAGAAGGGGCCCATGTCGGTCGCTAAGGCTATCCAGGTCGCCGTTATCCCGACGTATGATCGGGCACGGGTGGCCGCCATTGCAATAGTCGAACTCTCCGCTGTCGATGTCGATGATTGCCACGAACAACGTGACGAACATGGTCTGCTCGTTGTTCCGGCAAAGCTCATGGTTGGCATAATTGAAGATGTTGGAGGGCGAAAGCTCGTCCGATGCCTTGGACCGAATGACGGTGCGGGCAACTGCCATGAATAATGCCGCCGGGACGCCCTTGTCGGAAACGTCGCCGACGCAGACGCAATAATGGCGGTCGTCGATAAAGAAGAAATCATAAAAATCGCCGCCGACTTCGCGCGCCGGCTCGAGCACTGCATTCAGGGAAAATTCCTGGCGGTCGGGCATCTCGGTCGGAATCATGCTCATCTGAATTTCGTGTCCGATGTTGAGCTCTTCCTCCATGCGATTCTTTTGACCCTCGATAATCGCATAGGCCTTCTCCAAGTCCTCCATATTCTGCCTCAAGGTCAAATGCGTGGCCACTCGGGCCAGCAGGATATTTGGGCTGAACGGCTTATGGATGTAGTCGGCCGCGCCTAGCCCAAACCCCTTGGCCTCGTCAATGGATTGGTCCTTGGCGGTCAGGAATATGACCGGGATGTCGCGCGTCGAAGCATTTTTCTTCAACTGGCGGCAAACCTGGTATCCGTCCATCTCCGGCATCATGATATCGAGCAGGATCAAGTCCGGTTTCTGCGACTCGGCAACCTTGAGGGCCATCTTGCCGTTGACTGTCAATCGGCATTGAACATTGACCCCCTATCGGCGTCCAATTTTGACCCCT
>CAZPMO010000267.1:0-4439 GCA_964587515.1 uncultured Rhodospirillaceae bacterium
CGCCTACACGATCTCTATGGGTTATTATCAGTGATCCTTGGTATAAGGCCGTCATGGAAGATCGTATCATCGTCATCAATCCCAATTCCTCGACCCGGGTGACCGAGGATATGGATGCGGCCCTCGATGCGTTGCGCGCCGACGCGGGCGCGGCATTCGAGTGCCTGACGCTGGCCGATGGACCGCCGGGCATCGAGACCCAGCACCATATGGACAGCGTGGTGATGCCCATGTGCCGGCTGATCGAAAGCCACGACAACCGCGCCTCGGCCTTCGTCATCGCGTGCTACTCCGACCCCGGCGTTCACGCGGCGCGCGAGGTGACGCGCAAACCGGTGCTGGGAATCGCCGAGTGCGGCGTGCTGACCGCGCTGACTCTGGGCGACCGGGTTGGCGTGATCGCCATCCTCTCCGCCTCGATCCCGCGCCATACGCGCGCCCGGCGCGCGCTCGGCATGGAGGCCCGTATCGCCGGTGAACTGGCGGTGGAACTTGGCGTCACCGAGCTCGGCGATGAAGACGTCACCCTGGGACGCATGACCGAAACCGGTGGGCGATTGGTGGACGACAAGGGCGCCGACGTACTGGTGATGGGATGCGCCGGCATGGCGCGCTATCGCGGCCGCCTCGAAGAGGCGCTGGGCGTACCGGTGGTCGACCCGACCCAGGCCGCCGCCGCCATGGCCGTCACCGCCAGCCGCCTCGGCTACCGAACACGCACCCAGCGCACCGCTGGCTGAGGGCGTGGCGGCGTCGAGCCTGGGAACCGTCCATATGCGCATCGCCGCCGTCGATCTCGTCAGCAATACCTGTTTTCCGGCGCTGGCCGCCGATGAACTCGGGTTCTTCGAAGCCGAGGGCCTGGATGCGCGAATTGATCTGGTGCCCATGCTGGGCGCCACCCGGGCGCTCCGCGAGGGCTCGGCCGACGCCATGATCGCCGGTTCGGCGTACGATCTGCTGTCCGAATTTCCGGATTGGCGCGGCGTCAAGCTTTGCGTGGCGCTGTCCCAGGGAACGCCGTGGCTGCTGACCGTTCGCGCCGATTTCGCGGCCCGGCGTGGCGACATGGACGCATTGCGCGGCCTGCGCCTGACGGCCGCCGAAGGGCCGGATCTCGCCTTCAAACAGATGCTGCGCGGCGCCGGGCTCGACCCCGACCGCGATCTCGAGATCGTCGATCTGCCGGGCGTCGAGGAGCGCGATGTTTCGTTCGGCGTGTTCGCGGCGCGGGCGTTGCGGGATGGGCTGATCGACGGGTTCTGGGCCAACGCCGTGGGCGCCGAGACCGCGGTCACGAACGGCACTGGTAAAATCCACATCGACGTCCGGCGCGGCGACGACCCGGGCGAGGTCCGCTTCTTTACCTTCGCCGGACTGGCGACGACGGATGATTTTATCGCGCGCGAGCCCGAGGCGGTCGACGCGGCGGTGCGGGCCATCGTCAAGGCGCAGCGGGCGTTGCGGGCCGATCCCGCGTTGGCGCGCGAGGTGGGATCGCGAAAATTCCCGGCCGACTCCGCCGCCCTCATCGCGTCCGTCATCGAACGCGACGCCCCATTCTACGATCCGGTCATTTCGGAAACCGCGATCCAGAGTCTCAACGGTTTCGCGCAATCCATCGGTCGCCTGAGCGCGCCCGCGCCCTATGACCAAATCGTCGCGACCCGCTGCCGCGGTCTCTGGACGGACGATTGAGACGCGGCCGGCGCCGGCCGGTCACGCAAGCGCGATGCACTCGACCTCGATGTCGAATTCCCACGGCCACGAGCCGACGGTCACGAAGGTGCGGGCCGGCGGATCGTGCGGGAAGTAGCGCCCATAGATTTCGTTGACCGTCGGAAAATAGGCCGCGTTGGCGATGTAGATCGTCACCTTCACGACCTTCTCCAGCGACGAGCCCGCTGCTTCCAGGGTGGCTTTGACGTTTTCCAGCGACAGTTCCGTTTGCGCGCTGATATCGCCTTTCACCAATTCGCCGGTCTCGCGGTCGAGCGGTGGCAGGCCGGAGACGAAAACGAACCCGTTGGCCTTCACCGCCGGTGACAGCGGCACCTTGCCCTTGGCGAGCGCTTCGCTGATCGGGCTGACCTTGATGATTTCCTTGTCCATGGCGTTTTCCTTTTCCGCTGGCTTTGCCTTACCCGACGCCCGGCACGAACAGATCCTCGATGGACAAATTATCCGCGATGTAATCCTGCTCGACCATGTATTGCAGTTCGGCTTCGAGGGTCGGGCGGTTCGCGTCGATGCCGTAGGGCCAGGGGTCGCCGTCGAAGACGCGTTTGATCTCGTCGAGGTCGTCGGGCAGGAACGGCAGCATGTAGCGTAGCGCGCCGGTGCCCATCATGCGATCCAGCGCGATTTCCTTCGCCTTGCAAAACGCGTCATAGAGCGAGGCCGCCACTGCCGGGTTGGCTTCGTACACATCCTTGCGGATCACGATCAGATGCATGATCGGGAAGATTCCGGTGCGCTGGAAATAGTCGGTCTCGGTGGCGCGGAAATCCGGAAACAGGCGGACGAGGTCGGGATGGGAGCCGAAGCCCGCGGGCATGGTCGCGCTCAGCACCGCGTCGATCTCGCAATCCTCGAGAAGCTGGCCCAGTGATTTATCGGTTTCGTTGTTTTCCAGATTGGGCTGCTTCAACAGCGGCAGCACCGTGGGCGAGCCGTGCGCGCCAGCGTAATCCATGCCCCCTTGCACCCAACGGATAGTCGACAGATCGACGCCGTATTCGTGTTGCAGCATGCCCCGGATCCATAAGGCCGCCGACATGGTGTAGAGCTGCACCCCGAGACGGCGCCCCTCCAAATCCTTCGGCGTCTCAATGCCCGAGCGGCTGTTGATGACGATGAAGCCATGGCGGAAGACGCGTGATGCGAACACGGGGATCGCGACGAACGGGCCGTCGCCGGCGGCCAGCCCGGCGATGTATTCGGTTCCCGACATTTCGCAGGCGTCGAATTCCTGGCCGCCGCCCATGCGGTCGAAGATCTCGCGCGGATCGTCGATGACCACGAAGTCCAGATCGATGCCCTCGGGCTCGACCTCCTTGGTGTAAAGCGGCAGAAAGCGGTCGTACAGCCCGCTCGCGAATGTGATTTTTTGCCCGGCCACGAGATCCTCCCCAAAACGGCCACCCCCGGTAGGGCGTTCAACACCCACGATGGTGCCACGCGGCGCGGCTATCAGCAAATTGTCCGGGGAGTTGGTGTTGGGCGATTGAGGATGGGGGCGTGCTCGTCCCCTTTTTCTGCCACTTCAGTACGAAATTGATGGTTACTATTGATACATTTATATTGAAGCCGACCTCTATCGTAGGTAGAGTTTTTGGCTAAATTTGTCATGATTTATCGGCTGAGCGGGCTCGGTTTGGTTGCACCGGTCGATAAATAAATCACGGGGGCAGCGAAATGACGAGAATCTGTTTTCTTCTTTTGTTTGGCTTGGGTTTGTTCACCCAGTTTTCGGGCTCTCTGGCCGCGCAGCAGGTCAATACGGCAGATCGAAACGCCCAAATGCTGGAGGAAATGGCAGGGGTCTTGCTGGCGGCAGCAGGACAGGCCAGGGCGAATCGCTCGAATTTTAAGTACCGGCCCGTCAAGATCGATTTGAACTGGCCCCCAGATCCACAACTTCCGCCAAGGGGGCCACAAATAAACATTTGCTATCAGAATTGTAGCGGTGACGGACGTCCGAGGGGCCAGTCCTTCGCGCAGTGTTATGCGGGATGTCAGATCGGAGCCAACTTGGACTTTACGCAAAGAGCACGGGAGGAAGCCCGCAAGATTTGCGCGAAATTACGGACGGAATTTCAAAATGCGAGTACTCCAATTGCAAGGATGGCGATTGCTCAAAGGCTATTGCTCTGGGGTTGCGCGCGCGTCCGGGTGATTGGGATCAATATGCGCTGAACATGGCGTGTTCACACTTCCTCCACAGCTATTGGTCTCGTTGATCCTTTAAATGGGCGCTGCCCCTTTTCCGCACCAATGTGGAATTTTTGCCGGAACAACCGAATACGGTGTCCCTGTGAACCCAAGAATTTCATGTTCAGGGTTACGGGACTTGGGTAGGATCGGCCACGATCCATCGGTTGTCCGGGAAACTTCGCCATAATGTTTCCCGCCAAAACAAGGAGGCTATGATGAACCGCAATAAAATTACTCTTGCCGCGGGGCTCGCGGTGGGACTGTCGCCGAGCATGGTTTCAGCGAAGACATACATCATGAAGACCGGATTCGCGACGATCCACGATTCGCAGCACAAATCCGCCCTATGGATGAAGAAGGAACTGGCCAGGACGACGAACGGGCAGATCGACGTCAAAATATTTCCGTTGTCCCAACTGGGCAAAATCCCGCGCCAGATCGAGGGCATCCAGGTCGGCTCCCAGGAAGCGTTCATGACGCCGCCGGGCTTTTTCGTCGGCATC
>CAZPMO010000268.1:0-4404 GCA_964587515.1 uncultured Rhodospirillaceae bacterium
AGCTTCTCAAGGCAGGGTCGAATGAACAACCTATTGAGACATCACAACTAGAGCATGATCCACTCAGGGCTTGTACATGCGCTGTTCCGCGTCAATTTCGGGCACCCGCAGCAGCCTTTTTTCGGGTGGCAGCGCGAGTTGCTGGCCAAGATAGATCGCGCGCTTGCGCACCGTCGACGGCGTCGACGTCCCATAAAGGATCTTGTCGAACAGGCTCGGGCCTTCCAGCGCCCCGGCATCGGTATTCAGCGCCTTGACGTAATCGGCCAACGCCTTTTCATAAGATCCCTGGCGGTCAAGGATAATGCCGCGATTGCCGTAAGCGGCGGCGAGAACGGCGCGACCGGTGCTGTCGTCGGGCGCGAGATTGCGCTCCAGATAATCGATCAGATAGCCGAACTCGGCGATCGCTTCGGCGGTTTTCCCGCTCTGCGTGAAGACCAGCGCGCGGCCCATCAGCGCGCCACGGTGGTCGGGAGCCTCCGCGAGCGCTTTGTCGAAGCTCGCGATCGCCTCGTCATACTTGCCGTCGCTGAGGCGGATATCGCCCTCGCGCGTATAATAATCGCCGGGCACGTCATTCACGAACAATGAGACAAGGGTCCAGACCGAAAACATCACGAATGTCGCGATCCCGCCGAGGATTACAAAGCGGCGCAGGACGGCCCGGTTCATCGAAACAGGCTCGCGACGTAGAAATAGGAAAAAACAGCGCTCAGCAGCGCGGCGGTCGCCCCGGCGCGGCGCTTGAGCGCGCCACGTCTTTGCTCATCGATTTCGCCGTCGCGTTCGGCCCGGCGCACCTGCATCACCCAGATCAGTTGGCGCACCGGAAAGAACAGGGCGATCGCCAGGGCAATCCCCCACAGCCAGGAATATTGCGCGGTAAAAAACTCCGCCAAGGCGCCGTCTCCGTTTTGGAAATATCGTTATAGGGCCGAAACGAAACGGGGGGAAGGCATGGCCTTCCCCCCGTGATCGTCGTTTGGAGCCGGTTTATTCGCCGGCGCCTCCGGCCGACGCGGTCTCACCGATATCCTCGGTAAGCGCCTCGACCTCCTTATCGGGTACGGAAGACATCTCCATCTTGAAGGCAAGGAACCACATCATGCCCACGCCCAAAATCCAGAACAGGATTTGCCAGGCCCAGATCGACGGAATGCCGAAGGTCCACACGTCGACGCCCGCGTTGGGAGCGCCGAAGATGTCGTTGCCGATCACCGCGCCGGGACCGATGCCGAAGATCATCCAGGCGATGGTGATGCCCCATGCCCACGGCACCAGGCCGCGTTTTTCGGGCGACAGGCTGGCGTGATCGCGCAGGAACTGGTGATAGGTCATCCTGTGCGACCGCGAGGCGTCGTCCTGGGTCATCGCCGAAACGGGGATGCAGACGGCGAGGTTCAGGATCATGCCCCAGCCGGCCGAATGGATGGTCCACGGCCAGCGGCCCCAGGGTAGCGACCCGCCGGTAATCGTCTGACCGATGGTCTCGGTGAAGATCACCCCGATGAGGCCTGCCGCGAGACCCCACGTCGCGCCCTGGCGGGTGATCCACGGGACCCAGCAAACCGCCGCCAGCGACGGCCACATCTGGAAGCCGAAGGCGACCGCCAACCCGCCGAGCAGCACCAGGGCGTCACGCGAGAAGGTGGCGACCAGCAACGCCGCGATGACGATAAACGTCACCCCGATACGCCCCCACATCTTCTGCTGCTCGTGCGTCGCCATCGGGTTGAGGAACCGCTTGTAGAGGTCGCGGGTCAGCATACCGCCGGCGGTCGACATGTAGGCCGCGCCGGTGGACTGCATCGCCGCCAGCGCACAGACCGCCAACAGGCCAACCAGCCATGGGGCCGCGTCGGAGATGGTGTTGATGTAGTGCGGAACCAGACCGCCTTGCTTGTTGGCGGTCAGGTCCGGGATCACGGTGGCAAGCGCCATTCCGGCCTTCGTTACTTCGCCGTTGGCTCCCAGCAGATGGGCGCCCATGCCCTGGAACGCGGTGAAGAAGAACAGGATCAGGCCGATGCCGAAGGACGACGCCCAAACCTGCTGCGTGGCGAAGGGCTTCGGGTTGCGGTTGCCGAACGCCCACATGGAGAACGCGGGCGCAGACTGAATGCCCATCAGCGCGAACATGTAGGTCAGGCACATGATGCCGGTCCACAACCCGCCGACCGGCGTCTCCTTGCCCAGTCCGGCAGTGAACTGGATCACGCCCGGGATGGCGAAATAGGCGTTGTAGTCGCCACCGCCATATCCCTTGGTGGTCCCCCACTTACCGATCCCGCTAGCGGCCAGTTTGGCGAAGCCGTCATTGAGCGCGCCCCAGCCGCCGGCGAGATCAAGAGCGATCAGGCCGATGACGATGATGCCGAGCCCAAGCAGAACGCATTGCAAGGTGTCCACGTATGCGACAGCCCGCAAGCCCCCCGACGCCACATAAATCAGCACCACCAGGGACAAGACCCACATGCCGAAGTTTACGCCGACCAGATCGTCGGTCAGGACGTTGAACAGGAAGCCCGACGCGCCGAGCTGGACGCCGAGATAAGGAATGGAAAACAGCAACGCCACGATCACCGTGAGGATGCGGATCGCATCGCCCTGAAAATAATCGGCGAACATTTCACCGGGCGTGACATACCCGTATCGTTTGCCGAGCATCCACTGCCGTTTCAGGAACAGGACCCCGGTAAACGGAATGGTGATCGTATAGAATGATGCGTAGGCATATTGGAACCCGTCACGATAGACGAGCCCCGGATGCCCCATGAAGGTCCACCCCGAGAACGACGTCGCCGTCGCCGCCAGAACGAAAACCCACATGGATAGCTGGCGTCCGGCGATGAAATAATCACCCGCCGTTCGCGCCATCCGCGCGCACTTGATACCCCAGAAGATACAGTATGCCCAGTAGATGATAACGAATGCAAATAGCCAGACTACCTTCGCGCTCACGGCAAATCCCCCCGGTTTTCAGCCACCCTGTGCCGGTTCATGCCTTCTTTGGGCTATACCGGCGTGTAGCGTCAGATTGCGAACGTCCAACTGAACTACATCTATAACGGGCTCGTCAACCTGTTTAGTGCCCGATCACTACATTATGACCTACGTCATTAGGGCATCGCCGCCTTGCGGTTGCGTGCAACGGTCTTCCTAGACGCCCGCGAAGCGGCCATAGTCGTGTTCATGGCTTCGCTGTCGGACATATTCTCCAGGCGCGCCGGGGACTTCATGACCGGGCCGCCGCCTACCGCGCTCGCGACCGATGGCTGCGCGACTCTGATCGACCGGCTGGATGAACAATCGGGCGTGGTTGTGATCGACCTGGACGGACGCCCGGTCGGCATCGTCACCGAGCACGACATCGCGCGGCGGATCGCGTTCGCGGTCACGCCCGAGACCCCGGTCTCGGAAATCATGAGCGCGCCGGCCGCGACCGTCGACGCCGACGAGTATGTCTACCACGCGATCGGCCGGATGCGGCGGCTCGGCCTGCGCCACCTGCCGGTGACCGGCGCCGACGGACGACTGGTCGGCATGCTCGATCTCGACGACGCGCTGGCGATCATCTCCCAGCAACGTGTGGCGCGCATAGACCGCCTAACCCATGAGGGCGACTTGGCCGGCATGAAGGCGATCAAGGCGGCCGAGGTCGAGGTCGCGGAGGAGTTGCTGGCCGATGGCCTGGCGGTGCCCGAAATCCTCGCCCTGATTTCGCACGTCAACAACGACATCCATAGCCGGTTGACGGAGGCCGCCCTCGCGGCGCTGCGGGACGAAACCGGCGAGGACCCGCCGGTCCCGTTCGCGGTGATCGTGATGGGCTCGGCCGGGCGCGGCGAAAGCCTGCTCGCGCCGGATCAGGATAACGGTTTCATCATCGCCGATTACCCGGACGCCGATCACGACCGCATCGACGCTTTTTTCATCCGCCTCGCGGAACGGCTGACCGGCGACCTCGCCGCGGCTGGTTTCGAGCTTTGCAAAGGCTCGGTGATGGCGACAAACCCGGTATGGCGCAAGACGCTGAGCCAGTGGCGCGCGCAAACCGGGTTATGGAGCCGCCGGCAAAGCCACGCGGCAATCCTGCTGGCCGACATCTTCTTCGACTTCGCGCCAGTCGCCGGCGAGATGGACCTGGCCGCATCGTTGCGCACCCATGTCACGAAGATCATGCGCGAAAGCCACGCCTTCCTGCGCGCCATGGAGGAGGCGGTCGAGGATCAGGGCACGTCGCTCGGTCTGTTCGGGCGCATCCGGCGCGAGCGAAGCGGCGCGCACAAGGGACGCGTCAATTTGAAACACGCGGGCGCGTTGCCGCTGGTCGGATCCCTGCGCCTGTTGGCGCTACGCGCCGGCATCGAGACGACATCGACGCTGGCGCGCGCCGAGGCG
>CAZPMO010000269.1:0-4379 GCA_964587515.1 uncultured Rhodospirillaceae bacterium
AAACTACTTCAGGCACGCCGGATATGCGTAAAACTAAACGGGCGAGGCTCTAGGAATGCTTTCGACGGTCTTATGCGATTGCCCTGCGCCGCGCCGCCGGCGCGGTTCCGCGTGCGTGAAAATTGCACTAAACTCGACGGACTTGGGAACCTGACCGGGAGAGAGCGCCATGATGCCGCCTATCCAGAAGCTGCATCACTACGCCTATCGCTGCCGTGACGCCGAACAGACGCGCGCCTTCTACGAGGATTTGCTCGGCCTGCCGCTGGCGCACATCGTCGAGGCCGACAACGTGCCCAGCACCGGCGAATATTCGCCCTATGTGCATCTGTTTTTCCAGATGCGCGACGGCTCCTACATCGCCTTCTTCGATCTCGGCGACAACACCGCGACGACCCCGGACCCGGAGACGCCGCGCTGGGTCAATCACCTCGCGCTCGAAGTCGCCAGCGTGGAAGAGCTTGAGACCGCCAAAGGAAAGCTGGAGGATGCCGGCGTCGATGTGCTCGGCATCACCGACCACGGCTTCGTGAAATCGATCTATTTCTTCGATCCCAACGACATCCGCCTGGAACTCACCTGCCGGCTGAGCACGGCCGAAGAAGACCGCGCCGCCGCCGGCAAGGCGCACGAAAAGCTGCGCGCCTGGCAGGAGCGCAAGGGCCGTCTGACGGCCTAGTCGCCGGAACCCCGCGTACATTGCTCCCTCTCCCCTTGCGGGAGAGGGTTGGGGTGAGGGGTAGCGCGTCAGCGCGTCACGAAACCATTTTTCGATGAATCTGGCGAGCGGTTCGAGCGGGCGTTCCGTTTTTTCGGCCGCCTGCGGGCGGCCACCCCTCACCCGCCACGCTTCGCGCGCCACCCTCTCCCGCGAGGGGAGAGGGTTAGCAACGTCAAATTATATCTACTCGTCCAGACCGTCAGCGTTTCGCGTCGGCCAGCGCGGCGTCGTCGGAATAATGGGTGTGAACGTTCAACAAGGCCTGGCGCTTGTTCACATCGACCTCTTTTAACGCGCGCTCCAGCGCGGCCGGCAGATCGTCGGGCGTCTTTACTTCCTCGCCATAGCCGTCCGAAGCCTCGACGATCTTGTGATAATCCGGCGCCGGGTCGAGATAGGTCAGGGGCGCGCGGTTGATGCGCGACGCCGCGCCGTCGGGATGCAGCCCCAATGTCGATTTTCGCACCGCGCCCCACATGGCGTTGTTGAGGATGATGGTCAGCACCGGCAGGCCGTTGGCGGCCGCGACGTAATGGCCCGGCGTCGGGTTGCCGAACATGTAGGCCCCGTCGCCCATGACCGAGAACATGCGGCGGTCCGGCGCGCCCAGCTTGACGCCGAGCGACGCGCCGAGGCCCCAGCCGAGACCGCCCGACGGCGTGGTGCCGAAAAACGTGCCGGGCGTGCGAAAATTCATGTTGGAGATCGAGATCTGGGATTCGCTGACCAGGATATCGTCCTCGCCCTTGACCCGGTCGATGCAGTGGGCGACCCAGGCCGCGTCCGTCGGCCCACCGTTGCGCACGCTCTGCAACTGCCCGTCCCAGGCGTCGCGCAGCGCCCCGTGGCGTTCCGCGATGCGCACGCGGCGCGGCTCGGCCCGTGAACTCTTGTGGGCAGACATTGCCTCGTCCAGCATCGCGACCGCGCCGCCGGACGACCCGGTAATCACTAGATCGGCGGGAAAGCCCCGGATCGGGTAGTCGGAGAAAAGCGGATCGACGCTGATGTGGATGACTTTCGCGTCCGGCTTGATTTTGTGCAGCGAGGGGATCCAGGGCACATCGCAGTCGAGCACCACGATCACGTCGGCGTCCTTGATCGCGGCCGCCGGCTCGAAGCCGAGATGCATGGGGTGGTCGGACGGCAGGCACAGATAGCGTGGCCGGTAAACGATGACTGGCAGCGCGTGGCGTTCGGTGAAGGCGGCGAAGGCGTCCACGGTCGACGGGTCCCGGCCGTAGCTCGAGGTAATGATCACCGGGTTCTCGGCCGCCGCCAGCAGCGCCGCCGCCTGGTCGATGGCGCCGGGATCGGCCGCCGGCGCGACCGCCGCCTGACGGCGCGACGGGGTATCGAACGTGACCTCGCCCGGTTGCTCGGCCAGCACCTCGCGCGGCAGGGTCAGATAGATCGGCCCGCGCGGCTCCGACATGGAAAGATTGACCGCGCGGTCGACCACGGTCTCCAGCTGGCTGGCGTTGCGCAGTTCGTAATCCCACTTCACCATCTCGCGCACCACGCCGGCCTGATCGAACATCTCCTGGCCCCAGTGGATATAGATCGAGCGCGCCCCGCGCACGCCTTCCTCGTTCAGCGGCGTGCGGCCGGAGGTAAACAGGATCGGGATATTTTCGCGCGCCGCGTTCATCACGCCGCAAATGCCGTTCGCGGTGCCCACATTGACATGCACCATCACCGCCTGCGGCTTGCCGGTGGCGAGGTAATAGCCATGCGCCATGGCGACGCCGAGATTTTCGTGCGGCACGGTGATGGGCGTCGGCGCCGGCGTGCCCTCGGCGACCGATTTGGACAGCGCCTCGATGATGGAGGCGAAATCGGTGCCCGCGTTGCCGAACAGGTAATCGACGCCGCGGTCCTTCAGCAGCATCAGATAGGCCTCGGCGACGCTGTCGACCTTGATCGTTTCCTTCGGCATCGGGCTTCCCTTCCACTTTCATTCGGTGGCGCGAGTGTATGCACGCCGCCCCGACCCGGACAAGAGCATGCCGGGCGTGTATTGTGTGAAAAAGCACGGGTCTCCAATAAAGGGAGCAAGAACCATGGCCATGACCCTGGACGACATGTCGGCGCGCTACGCCACCGATGAAATGAAAAAGGCCGCCGAAAAGGTGCCCGAATTCATCATTTCGGCCGACGGTCATGTGGACGAGCCGCCGGATATGTTCAACGAATTGCCGTCGGAAATCCGCGACAGCATCAAGCGTCCCAAGATCATGCTGGAGGAGCGCCCCAAAGGCGGCGTCGATCCCAAAATCCGCATCAAGGACATGGACCTCGACGGCGTGGCCGCGGAGGTGCTCTATCCGACATTCGTCCTCGGCCTGTTCGCCCAGGAACAGCGCGAACAGGAAGCGGCCTTCCGGGTCTATAACGACTGGATCGCCGATTTCTGTAAAGCGGCCCCCGACCGGCTGTTCGCCGTTCCCTGTCTCGCCGTCTACGACATCGACGTGGCCATCAAGGAGATGCAGCGCTGCAACGACATGGGCCTGCTCGGCGGGCTGATCTGGCAAGCGCCGCATCCCGACCTGCCGCTCACGTCGGATCATTACGAGAGGCTGTGGGCGGCGGCGGCGGAGTTGGGCCAGCCGCTCCACTTCCACATCCTCACCGGCTTCAACTATTTCCGCTTCAAGCGCGAAGGCCTGGCCAAGGTGCGCGGCTCGGTCAACACCAAGACCCACGACATCCTCACCACCGTCTACGACATCATCTGGTCGGGCGTGTTCGAACGCCATCCCAAGCTCAAGGTGGCGATCGTCGAGGGCGAGATCGGCTGGGCGCCGTTCGCGCTCCAGCAGTACGATTACTACTACCGGCGCAACACCAAGCCCGGCCACCCCAACCTGGATTTCCCCATCACCCGCCTGCCCAGCGAGATCTTCGCCGATCACATGTATCTGACTTTCATGGACGACGCCGTCGGCGGCCAGGCGCTGAACTATTGGGGCGACCGGAACTGCATGTGGTCCAGCGACTACCCCCACCCCAACATGACCTGGCCCAACTCGCGCGCCTTCATCGCCCGCCAGATCGGCGATCTCGATCCCGAAAAGCAGAAACGCGTCCTCAGCCAGAACTGCATCGACCTCTACGGGTTGGATATCAAACAATAGGGGCCGCGCGCCCCGCCCCTCCGGGCCATCTGCGCCATTTGTTCTAATAGATTAATTCAACACAAATAATTCCCCTGCCCTCCAGTTGGCACGCTTCTTGCAAAGGGAATGATGGAATCGGCTTGATCGGGCTTCTTCCCGGCGAGTTCCAAGCAAGGAGAAACCAAAAATGGATAGACGCAATTTTCTGACAAGCGGCGCCGCCATGGCAATAGGCGGCGGATTGCTGCCGATGCTTCGCTTTCTCCCGGCTGAAGCGGCCGGGCGCAAGGATACGTTGGTCGTGGTCACCGGCTTCGGGCCCAACAGCATGGATATCCACCGCACCGGCACCAATCGGCCGAGCTACCAGGTGGCGGTGAACCTCTATGACCGGCTCATCGGTTTCGGCACCAAAAAGGCGCCCGACGGTTCGCTGATGTACGACTATTCGACGCTGAAACCGGAACTTGCCGAATCATGGAAACTCGCCGCCGACGGCATGTCGGTGGTCTTCAATCTGCGCAAGGATGCGACCT
>CAZPMO010000270.1:0-4348 GCA_964587515.1 uncultured Rhodospirillaceae bacterium
CGAGGGGAATAGAAGCCCGGTATATTTTCCCTCTCCCGCTTGCGGGAGAGGGAGGGACCCGCGACGCGAAAGCGGCGTGGGAGGGTGAGGGAGGCGGTGTTCGCCCGGTTACTTCACGTCGACCGACGCGCCGGTGCCTTCGGCGGATTCGATGATCGCTTCGAGCGCCGCGACGCAGTGCAGGATCTGGTCCGGCGGCACCACGAAGGGCGCGCCGCCCGCCACGTCGCCGGCAAAAGATTCAAGCTCGGCGGCAATGGTCGCCATCGCGGGATAGCCGTACCCGTCCCAGGTCTTTGAATCTTGTGTGCCGTCGGCCATCACGATCTCCATCTTGTCCTGGTCGCGAATTTCGACCCAGCCCTTGGTGCCGTACACCCGCGCATACCAGAGCATGGCGGTATTGGCGAAGGTCGACAGATAGCCCATGCGGCCGTTCTCGAACGCGACCATGATCGCGGTGGTGTCGTCGACGTCGAACGGCATGGCGATGCGCTTGGAGCGCGCCTGCACTTCTGAAATGGGCCCGAACAGATGGATAAACGCATCAAGCGCGTGGATGCCGAGCGAGGTCATGCCGCCGGCCGGGCTTTCGGCGCGGTCGGTGCGCCATTCATTGACATAGCGGCTTACCGGGGCCGAGAAATTGGCCTCGATCATCAGCAACTCGCCAAGCTCGCCCGAATCCAACATGCGCTTGAGCTCGATGGTGTTGGGCGCGAAGCGGCGATTATGCCCCACCGCCACCTTGAGCCCGGCGTCCTTGATGGCGCCGAGCGCGGTCTCCGCCTCGGCCTTGGTCAGGGTAAAGGGTTTTTCACAGAAGACATGCTTGCCGGCGGCGGCGGCTTTCAACATCTGGTCGAAATGCGCGGAATGGGGCGATGCCAGCACCACGGCGTCGATGGCGGGATCGGCCAGCGCGGCGGCGTAATCATCGCCCAGCGTGATGTCGTTCTCGGCGCAGAACGCCTCCACCTTCGACGGCGTGCGCGTGACCGCGCGTGCGAACCGGATGGCCTCGCTCTCGCCTTGAACCGACTGCACCAGAAGCTGTCCCCAGCGCCCAAGCCCGACAATCGCCGCGTTGATCATATTCACCCTCCCTGATTTGGCCGGCGAGCATAACCGGTCCGACCGCCCGCTTCCATTCGGTTTGGCGGGTTAAAACACGCCGCTCATGCCAGTCGCGGGATTTTGAGCCACGCTTAACCCGGTCGGGGGGGCTCAAACAGGGGAATCACCCGTCGTGTGGGCAGAATTCATTAGTCGCGCGGCACGTGATAACCACCGGTTTCGGTGAGCCAGCGAGGTATGAAGGTCATGGCCAGAATTTTAATCAGCTCGATTTTCGCCGCGTTTCTGATTGCCGCGATTGTCCCACAGGTCAACGCCGCGGAGACCCATGATCTGCGTCAGGATCCGCAAATCCTCGAGCAGGCCAGGGGCGCGAGCGGCGATGCCGCCGACCCTGGATTCCGGGCGGTGTTGGGGCTTTCCGGCGACGAGGGGCTGGAGGTCATTCGCGCCTACGCCGACGGTCTGGGCGGCACGGTCAACCGACGCGTCCGACTTTCATTGTCGATGCGCTGACCGGCGAAATCGTGTTCGAATACGAGGGGCTGACGCACAGTGACTGCGGCAGCGCCTGTCTACATGAATCCCCCCTGTCCGGCAAGATCAGGTCGTGGCAGTATTTCCAATATAAAGTCCCCGCCGATGGACTTCTCGAGATCTCGATCTCGGGCGGCAATGGCGACGCGGATCTGTACACCCGGAATGGCGCCGACCCCACCCTCAGCACCTACGCGTGTCGGCCATTTCTCAACGGCAACAACGAGACGTGCTCGACCCAAGCCAAGAAGGATGATGTCTGGCATATCGGCATCTATGCCTACCGCCGCTATAACGGCGTCGACCTGCGGGCGGAGGTCAAGGCCGTCACGGCCGGGAACGGCGCCGGGCCGGGCGGCAACTCAAAAACCGGGATTTACTATTACGGGACGGATTTCGGCAATTTGGACGTGATCGACGATGGCGGCACGTGCAGCATGAACAATGCCGACGTCAAGACCGTCGACCTGAACCATGGCACCAGCGGTTCGACGGCATTCGAGTTCCTCTGCCCGGTTAATACCTGGAAAGAGATCAACGGCGCATACAGCCCGCTCAACGACGCGCATTATTTCGGCGGCGTGGTCTTCGACATGTATCAGGCCTACCTCGCGGCATCGCCGCTCACGTTCCAGCTGACCATGCGCGTGCACTACAGCACCAACTACGAAAACGCCTTCTGGAACGGCTCGTCCATGACTTTCGGCGACGGCAGGACCACTTTCTATCCGCTGGTCAGCCTCGACGTCTCGGCCCACGAGGTGGGTCACGGCTTCACCGAACAGAACTCCGATCTGATCTACTCCGGTGAATCCGGCGGCATTAACGAATCCTTCTCCGACATCGCCGGCGAGGCGGCGGAGTTCTTCATGCGCAACTCGAACGATTTCCTCGTCGGGTGGGAGATCTTCAAGTCCACGAATGGAGCCCTGCGTTACATGTGCAACCCGCCGCAGGACGGTCGCTCCATCGATGACGTGGCCGACTATTACGCCGGTCTGGATGTGCACTATTCCAGCGGCGTCTTCAACAAGGCATTCTGCCTGCTCGCGAAGACGGCCGGCTGGGACGCGGAGTTGGCCTTCAAGGCCTTCGCCCGCGCCAATCAGATGTACTGGACGCCCAGCACGAATTTCTCCCAGGGCGCCCAGGGCGTTGTCGACGCGGCTGTCGGCCTGGGTCTCGTTCCGTTGGACGTGGCGAATGCGTTCGCAGGGGTGGGCGTCACCGGACTTATCCTGCCGGGCGGCAACGCGCCGCCCACGGCCGATTTTTCCTCTTCGGTCAGCGGTCTGACGGTGGACTTCACCGATGGCTCCACCGACAGCGATGGCAATGTCGCTAGCTGGAACTGGAATTTCGGCTATGGCAACAGTTCGACCGCGCAGAGCCCCTCGCACACCTATGTCACCGCCAGCGCTCAAACCTACTCGGTCACCCTGACCGTGACGGATAACGAGGGAGCAACTGACTCCGTTTCCAAGGATGTCACCGTCGCGCCTCCCTCAACGTCGAACATCGTGCTGGACGCCACCATCTTCATACGCGGCGGCAAGCAGTGGGTGCGGCTGACCTGGACCGGCGCTGTCGGCGCCGACGTCGAGATCTATCGTAACGACGGCCTGATCAAGACGACTCCGAACGACGGCGACCACAAGGAACGCCCAGGGCCTGGCCTCCATGAATACCAAGTGTGCGAACTGGGCAAGGCGTCCTGCTCCATCGCGGTGACCGTCAACATATTGTAGCCCGCCGCGCGAGCGGGCGAGACCGGCGCTCGTCACGGCCCGCCCCCGATGGACACGCGCCGTGGCCGACCGTAAACTTTCGCCGCATTTCGCGTGGGGGATAAACGGGAACACTGAAAAATCGGAAAAAACGGAGATGGGGTGGATGGCTTCTATTGCTCGTGGTTCATGACAACCACTCTTTGGCGCCTAGATGCCGGGAGCGGGAGCCACCCAACCATCTCCTTTTTCCTTCAACGCGAAGGTCCATTGCCGAGGATTCGATTTCAATATCAGGACCGAGGCTGGTAGCGGCCTTCCGCTTCGACCAGAAACACCCGGTTCAGGCGGGCGCGGTAATTCTCCATGGCGACGGTCGCCGCGAGTTCCACGAGCTGTTCTTCACTGAAATGGATTTGCGCCTCGGCGTAAATTTCATCGCTGACCGTCGCGGGCGTCAAACTTACGGCTTCGGCAATTTCAAAGGCCGCCCTTTCTGCCGGCGTAAACAAAGGGCTGTCGCGCCAACCGGCGACGCTGGCGATTTTCTCGTCCGAACTTCCCGCGGCGCTGCTCCCGGCAGCGTTGGAGTCTATTCAGAACGGACAGGTGACAATTTGCGCCGCCCGCAAGCAAACCAGATTGCGAATTTCAGCCGGCAGTGTGTTGCTTTTGCCCGGCGCCGCGCTCAGCGCGCGGCTGGCCTCGAGAATGGTGGGGCAGCGCGCCTGGATACCGGCGGCGGCCGACGGCTGGCCGGTACTCCGCGCCGCCGCCTCCAACTGCGGACGGGCCGCTTCCGGCGCCTCATCCAGATTTAATGGTCTTAATCTCGGCATGTTCGCGGTTCCTTTGCGTGATGTTATCGGCCAAGAAGCGCTACTCCAGCAAGCCAATTATTCACCGTCCTTCCGTATAAATCTGGCGCTGATCGGCGCGCGAGACATCACAGCTAGATGTGATGTCTCAATAGGTTGTTCATTCGACCCTGCCTTGAGAAGCTGATG
>CAZPMO010000271.1:0-4174 GCA_964587515.1 uncultured Rhodospirillaceae bacterium
AGCTTCTCAAGGCAGGGTCGAATGAACAACCTATTGAGACATCACAACTAGAGCACTATCCGACGATTTTGACCGAACCGGGTAAACGGAATGAGAATGTGAAATTAAACAGCCAATCCGGCCAATCCTACTCGGCCGCGCTTTGATAGGGCGCGAGAGGGGCGAGGTGCGCCAGCATGTTGGCGGCGTTTTCGTGCAGGATGGCGTGGCGCGCATCTTCGCCGATATCGGCCTCGGCGACCGCGTTGTTGGTCCAGTCACAGCCGAAATCGGTCCCGTCGGTGCCGTAGACGATCTTGTCCGCGCCATAGGCCGAAACGCCCGATTCGATAGCGCGCGCGCCGAACGAATTGCAGTCGACGAACAGGTTGGGCTTCACGAACCGCGTCGACGGCAGCGGCTCGTCCGGCGTATCGAGATAATTGCGATGATCCAGCCGTTCCAGCTCGTAGGGGATATTGCCGCCGAGATTGTGGATATGGACGCGCGCGTCCGGGTAGGCGTCGAGGATATCGGTATAGCAGAGCGTCATCATGTTCGACGACAGGCTCGCCTGCATGTCGAGCGAGCCGAGCCGCGGGCTCATATTGTCGGTGCCGGCGGCAACACGCGGCCACTTGTCGCCCGGCCGGGGCCCCCAATGGATGAACAGGACCGCGCGGCGCCGATTGGCGGCGTCCAGCAGCGGGCGGTATTGCTCGGCGTCCTCGTATGTCATGAACGCGTTGCCGGGAACGATGGCGCCGATCATGCCGGGCAGTTCCATGGCGCGGTCGAATTCCTCGACCGCCGCCGACATATCGGCCAGCGGCAGCGAGGCATAGGCCACGAAGCGGCCGGTATGGTCACGGCAGATTTCCGAAACGTTATCGTTGAAGAGACGCACCAGCGGCTGCGATTCCTCGACCGGCAACCGCTCGATCCACTGGAAGCCGCCGAACAGTGACAGCACCGCGGTCGAGACGCCGCGCCGATCCATGATCGCCAGCCGCTCGTCCAGATTATCGAACGCCTCGCTGATCGGTTCCGCGCCGCGATTGCTTTTGAGGACGTCGACGCCGCCGCTGCCGGCCGTGACCAGCGGTGGTGTCTTGCGTTGGCGCAGCGCGTCGATCAGCGCCGGCGGCCGCCAGTGCGAATGCATGTCGATGGTCATGGTCCGATCTCCAGTTCGGGGTCGTGTTCGCTATAAGATTTGGCTCATCCCGATGACGTTGGCAAGTGCGGGCATTCACCCCCTCACCCTCCCACCGCTTCGCGGCGGGCCCCTCCCTCTCCCGCGAGGGGAGAGGGTAAATATGGTCAGCCCTAAATTCCCTCTCCCCCGCGCGGGAGAGGGAGGGGCCCGCGACGCGATAGCGTCGTGGGAGGGTGAGGGGGGTGGGCGTCCGAGATATATCGCTACCGGGCGCGTAGCAGTTCCTGCGCGTCGCCCAGCCCTTCGCCGGTTTCGATGTCGAGCGCGACGCGCCTGGGGCCCTGGGTGCGCAGCACCTCGATGCCGTCCTCCCAGCGGTCGCAGTAAAGCTCCACCAGGTTTCCGTCCGGGTCGGGCATGTAGAGGCTGTTGGTGATGTTGTGCTGGATCGGCTCGATCTCGAAACCCGCATCGTTGATCTCGTGATAGGCCGCTTGCAGCGCCGGGAAATCGGCGACTTTCCAAGCGAAATGAACCAGGCCGGGCTGGGTCGCATCTGGCCGTGCGCCGGTCGCGCGCTGGATCAGGGCCAAATCGTGATGTTGTTCGCCCAAACTCAGAAAGACGATCGTGCCTTCGTCGTTACCGGTCACCGTCTCCAGCCCGACCACTTTTTCATAAAATTCCCGCGAGGCCTCCAGGTTGCTGACGCTCAGGACCATGTGGCCCAGCCGCTCCGCCTTCACCATTGCCAGCTCCTTTCAATATCGCCCTCGTCGACGATCGGGTGGCGCATCACGCCGACGCCCTCGATTTCCGATTCCAGCACGTCGCCGACCTTCAGGAAAAACGGCGCCGGGTCGGGCTTGCGTCCCATGGCGACGCCCGACGGCGTGCCGGTAAGGATCACATCGCCGGCGTCCAGCGTCATCTGCGACAACCACGCGATCAGCTTGGGGATCGACCAGATCATCTGGGCGGTGCTGCCGTCCTGGCGAATCTCGCCGTTGACGCGGGTGCGGATGGCGAGGTTCTGGGGATCCGGCACTTCGTCGGCGGTGACCAGATAGGGGCCCATGGGGGCGAAGCTGTCGAACATCTTGCCCAGCATCTGGTTCCCCTCCTTGCGCTCCATGCGCACAATGTCGCGGGCCGAGATATCCTGCATCACCGTATAGCCGGCGATGACCTCCCAGGCGCGTTCCTCGGGCACGTGTTTGCATGTTTTGCCGATCACCATGGCGAGTTCGGTTTCGTAATCCATCTGTTCGACCACGCGCGGCTTTACGATGTCACGGTGCGGCCCGACGATCGCCGAGTTCGCCTTGATCCACGACGACGGGATGGCGCTTGGCAGTTCGGTGCTCATTTCCGAAAGGTGATCTTTATAGTTGCGCCCGACCGCGATCGTCTTGCCGGGACGGCGGATCGGGGCGTGCAGGCGGCAATCGGAAAGCGCCGCGATCAGCGGCCTGTTGTCGAGCCCGACGGCGGCGTCGAGATCGGCGAGATCGCCGAGCCAGGCAACGGTCGCCTCGACCAGTTCGCGCGCCGGCGCGCCGATCTGGAGATAACGCAGCAGGTCGGGCGGCAGACGCAGCGCGGCAATCTCGCCGGCTTGTGAATCCCCCACCACATCGGCGAGGTAACGCCCCGCCGCGGCGCGCAAATCGGCGACCTGGTCGCCCTTCAGCAGCACGCCCAGCCGCGACATTGTCCTGGGCTCGCTATGCAGATTGAAGCGCAGCAGTTTCATCGCTCCCCCCTTCTTCTGTTTTCATTCCGGGGAAGGATAGCACCCGCACGCCATGCGGGCCATGGGCTCAGACTTTCGCCATCGCCTGCATATGGTCGTCGAGGAGTTGTCCCATTTCCGAGGGGTCGAGGCGGCCAAAGCCGCAATAGCCGGCGACGCCGAATTCGGGCAGGAATTTCCGGGCCGCCGCGACCCGGTCTCCGAACCCCGCCATGTTGTGGATCACGCCGAGATAGACGCGCGCCCCCCGGGGATTCAGCCCCGCCAGCGGCGCGTAGAACGCCTCGTCGGCGCGGTCGAGGGCCGGCAGGTGCAGCCAGTCGACGCGTCGGCCGGCGTGCTCGGCATAGGCGTTGGCAAGCCGCACCGCGCCCGACAGATCGTCGGGCTCGAACCTCGGCCAGCCGCCCAGCGTCCCGAAGCAGAGATGATAGCCGAGCAGCGCGTCTTCCGGCGCCAGCGGCGACAGGCGCCGGAACTGGGCGACATTGCGCTCGATCATATCTTCGGGCGGGAACTCGGCGATCGCGCCGTATGAATCCTGCAATTCGGTCGCGCAGTCCCACTGGATGGCGAGATCATGGGCCGGAATTTTCTCGACGATCATCTCCAATTCGGCGGCCACCGCGTCCTCATAGCCCGGCTTGATGCGGTCCAGATCGCCCGCGATGGGAAAGATGCGCGGCGGGCAGACGCTGTTGACCGAGGGGATCGAAACCTGGAAGCGGAGATCCTTCGGAATGACGCCCTTGTCGCGCAGGGTCCGGAACACGAAATAGGAACTCACCGCGTCGCGGGTGATGCCGAGCCGCCAGCCGGGATCGCCGAACCGCACCCGATCGACGCCGTCACGCACACGGAAGTTCCAGCCGTCCGAGGAATCGTGCGGATTCTGCCGCTCGATGCCGTTGTCGGGACGCGGATGGCGCAGGATTTCAAGCTCCGGATGGCCGGCGAAGACCTGATAATGGACGCGGCTGATCCAGTGCTTGCGCGGGCCGACCTCGCCGTCGGGCAGCGCCGGTAAATAAGGGCCAAGCTTCGTGCCGAAGGTCTCGAACACCTCCTCGACCGATTCCAGTGGGATGCTTCCCACCAGCAAAAGCGCATCGCCCATTACTTGCTCCCCAAATTACGCGCCCATCATCGCGGCCAGCACGAGCAGCGCCGCGATCTCGGCCGCCTGTTGCGCGGCGCCCAGCACGTCGCCGGTCTGGCCGCCGATCTGGCGCTTGGCCAGCCAACCGGTGAAGGCGCACCCTACGCCGACCGCGACCAGC
>CAZPMO010000272.1:0-4133 GCA_964587515.1 uncultured Rhodospirillaceae bacterium
TCATGCTGGGTTGGAGGGTGTTATGGATTTAGGCTGGTTGGCGACGGGTGGATTAGTTCTTGTTGTGTTGTTCCAATGGAACCTGTTCCGTCGTGGAATGCGTGAGCGAAATGCCTTAACCGGACTCATCATCATGTTTATGGTGGATAATGAAATTCGTGATTATTTTGCCAAATTCTTTGATGATTTTATCGAACAAACCAACCCGAAGGATAAAATTGAATTTTTTGGTAAAGCACTGATCGCCACTGCCGATGTGGCAAAGCAGCAAGAAATGATGGTTGTTGAGCGTGGTCCAGATATTCTTTGGTCAGCGAAGCACGGTGACTGGCGGCAAAACCTAATGGAGAAAGAATAGAGAATAGGGAAATCGAACGAACGTTATGGATCGCAATTTGACGATGACTCTCAGGCTATTCCCCGTTCGTATCCAATTCTTGAACCGCCTTGGTTTGGGCATTAACGCTGAACAGGATAGTTGCGAAGTGAAAGGTAATGGGAAGCACAATCAGCGCAGCGAATAAGTAACCTTCGTCGGCATAATAGCGCCCCCTGAAAAGCAGTTCGCCACCCAGAGACCTATTGAGACTTTTTGAGAAGCCGAAAACGATTGCCTTGCCAACACAGATATTAGCAACCGCCGTAAGCAGCCACACCATGAACGCTGACCCAAGATAATTTGAGGGCTGACCGAGCCGGACATTTGCGAGATGTGCCCCCATCTTTGTGGCATAAAAATAGCCGCTTGAGAACACAGAGATTGCGACCATAACGCCGAGAAGGATTGCCGCAATCACCGACATATCCCGAGAGAAACTGGCGTCAAAAATCACCTTGAAAAATATGAACGACCCTAACCACCAAAAAACAAGAATTCCAGCCATCTTTGCCCCCAATCCAAAACGGCGACCAGCATCCGTTCACCCCACCATACAATTTTTTGTCGGCTATTTTGGTCTTTATGGATGACCAATGCTATTCGGTTGTGTAGCATAGATGTGTATCAAGCGGGGAACGCCCCGACCACACGCAACATATTGAAACATTTGTCTTTTTAGAATCAACATGTTGCGGCTGTGTAGCAGTGGAATCCCCTAGGGGACGCCATTTCATATTAAATCAATTAAAACAAATAGTTATCGGAGAAATTCAGCGGCATTCCACCAATATTTTCCACCAATGTTTGGTGCCATATTGTTATGTTATAACATTTCAATTATATTTGAGTGGCTGGGGATGGTTTCAATGGAGGAATTTTCCAATGAACGCGAACCTTTCCCCGAAGCAGCAGCGCTTCGTCGAAGAATATTTGATCGACCTCAACGCCACCCAGGCGGCGATCCGCGCGGGCTATAGCAGAAATACAGCGCGGTCGATCGCATCCGAACTCCTGACAAAACCTGACATTCAGGAAGCTATCGCGGAAGCGAAGCGCGAGCGATCCGAAGCCACGAAGATCGACAGCGAATGGGTCCTGAAACAGGCCGTGGAACTACATCGGCGCTGCATGCAGGAGATCAAACCGGCGCTGCATCCGAAGACCCGCCGCCAGATTAAGGACGACGATGGGAACCTGCTTTTCACCTTCAATGCGGCGGCAGCCGCCCGAGCATTGGAGCTGGTCGGCAAGCATGTAGAAGTGAGCGCCTTCCGGGAGACCGTCCAAATCAACGAGGGTGGCTCCATCATTGAACGCATCCAGGCCGGGCGAAATCGGCTATTTGGTGCCGCTGCTGCTTCCGAAGACACACCCGCCGGGCCTGCTGACGCTCGCTAGACGATGCAAGGTGGCACCATGATCGGGCGTCCAAATTAGGGGCTCATTGGCGCATCGTCCGTCATGAGGTGGGCAAGGTGCTCGTTGCCGGGCATTCCCGAAGAGGTGCATGACGCGATCACCGGCCACCGACCGCGATTTTCAGGTCGGAGCTACGGTGGGGAAGTGCCGTTAGAGGTGACGGCCGAGGCGATGGCGCGGATCGCCTATCCGAGCCTCGATCTGTCGCACCTGATCGTTGCTTGCAACGGATGAAAGCAACGTTATACGTCGTAGGGTGGCTGGTGGTACCCGGCGGGGGAGAGTGTAAAAATCTCATAGCCGTCGGCGGTCACGCCGATCGAATGCTCGAACTGCGCCGAAAGCGACTTGTCCTTGGTTACCGCCGTCCAGCCGTCGGCGAGAATTTTGGTTTCGTGGCGTCCGGCGTTGATCATCGGTTCGATGGTGAAGAACATTCCCTCGCGCAGCACCAGTCCCTGACCGGGCGAGCCGTAATGAACGATGCTGGGCGCGCAGTGGAAGATTCGGCCGAGCCCATGGCCGCAGAAATCGCGCACGATGGAATAGCGATGGCTTTCGGCGAAACTCTGGATAGCGTGGCCGATATCTCCCAGCGTCGCGCCGGGACGCACCACTTCGATGCCGCGCATCAAGGCTTCGTATGTCACCTCAATCAGCTTGCGTGATTTCACGCTGATTTTGCCGACTGGGAACATCCGGCTTGTATCGCCATACCAGCCGTCGAGGATGGGGGTTACGTCGATGTTGATGATATCGCCATCGCGCAGCGCCTTGTCGCCGGGAATGCCGTGACAGACCACGTGGTTGATCGAAGTACAGATCGATTTGGTAAAGCCGCGATAGCCGAGCGGTGCCGAGATCGCGTCGTGCTCGGTCGTGAATTCGTGGCACAGCCTGTCGAGCTCGCCCGTGGTGACGCCGGGCACCACATGGGGCGTGATGAAATCGAGGAGTTTGGCGGCCAGCCGCCCGGCCTTGCGCATCGCTTCGAAATCGTCCGGGCCATGAAGCTGAATATGGCCGTGTTGGTCCTCGTCCACCGATCTGATCTGGTCGTTCATCGTGAGGTTATATCCCGAAGGGTCTGAACCGATCGTTCACGGGGAGTTTATAGGTCGAGCGGCAAGGCCCGGTCCAGTTCGATAACGGTATCACGTGATACCACTCCGCGACTGGACGCTCCTTGAACGATCGACCGGGGGGGCTTTTCGAGAGATGACTTTGGAGGCATGGGGGCCTTTGCGCGCTGCTTACCCCCTAGATGGCCGCAGATGACACAGGGGGCACATCCCTCCTGATGATATTATTAGGACCGCGCCGCTTCGATGGTGATCGCACCGAAATTGATTATCGTGGGACTGTATACTTATAGTAGAATCTCAGGATGTCCTACGGTCCGACCGCTCCGCCATCAACTGGCCTCGGTTCGGTCATATTATTGCCGGATGGCCAACTAGAATTCGGTTATCGATAAAAAGGATTTCATCATGTCATGCAGCCATATATTTGCTGGATATTTTGCCTCAGTAATTCTCATCGTATCGATGCCACCCCTAATTGCAGCTGACCTGACCGAAGGATTTTACCCCACTCCGATGAAACAAGGGATAGCATTGGATGTTATCGATAAGGCTCGACGGTCGTTCAAGCCTGATGGGTTTAAGTCTTTCGGACAGTACAGGTGGGACAACCCACTATGCCGCCCCTATGACCATAGCGTTGGGCGATGCGTCGGCTTGTACCAGGACGACAGGTTGTCGATTTATCCTGTTAAGGATGCTGGGCCGGATGGAGATTATGGACATGCAATCATTCACGGACGAGTAAAATTCACCAAGAAAGACATCGAAAACGGAGAAGGAAATAAATGGATTGGCAGCACATAATATGGGGAGAGATACACCATTAAGGCGGGGTACCTATTCCTTCCGAAATCGTCATTTCCACCGCATATTTTGTTCTCCAAAAAATGCCGAAGCGTAAGAATTAAGCTTATCGATGAAACCACTCTGATCGTCCAAGGGGTCATGGATCTATCGAAACCAACCGGCGAGATTATTGTGGAATATCCCATCGGATACGATACTTGGTTCTCACGGAACCCTTATCTGATCCAATCGATGTGCTTCGTTGAAAGCCGTTCTTACAAAGGGAAGTACCAACCTTATCTCGGCCCATTGCAAAGGTGAAATAAACCAAACGAAATTGCAGTTACATTTTGGCCGATGCCTAAACGAATTGCAGCTGGCCCAGCGTTAGCTGTACTAGTGGCTCCCGCATATCGTATGGCCGCCGACCAAGGGTACGCTCGGGCCCAAAACAAAGTCGGGGA
>CAZPMO010000273.1:0-3989 GCA_964587515.1 uncultured Rhodospirillaceae bacterium
CACGCCGGGCACGTGGTCGACGACGCCGTGTGGCTGTTCGGCGGCGAACCGGAGCGGGCGCGGGCGGTGCTGGGACCGGCGGGCGGCCACGGCGAAATACCCCGGGACCTGGGAGCGCACCTGCAGTTCGCGAGTGGGGGAATCGCCTCGTACGCGATGTCCTACAACGCCCATGTGCCGGAGCAGCGGGTGCGGATCAGCTTCATCTGCGAGGAGGACACCTTCACCCTGGATGGTGACCACTTCTCAAATCACGACGGCACGCTGGCGCACCTGGACCTGAACGAGGCGTCGATTCCGCGGCAGAACGTGGAGTTCGTCGAGGCGGTCCGGGAGGGCCGGGAACCGCTGACGTCGGGCCGAGCGATGCTGGCATCGATGCGGACGTTGCACCGACTGGAGGCCAGCGCCAACCGGTCCACGGTCGCCGATGAGGACGAAACGCCGGTTTGAGCGGTTAGAATCCGATGAGCCACCCGGCAGGTTCCGGGGCGGTTTCAAGCAACCGGAGCGAGCATGGCGCGACGCAACAAGACGAGTCCGCTTTCGTGCCTGGTGACGATCTTGATCGTCATCGGAGCGTTCATCGCCATGGCGGCGTTCGCCATCCTGCTGGCGAATTGGCTGCTGCCCGGGGTTTGATCGCCATGTACGCCTGGCCGGGAGCCGCAAGACGGAGCTTGCTGCTGGCGATGCTCGGGATTTCGATGGTCCTGGCGGCGACGGCCTGCGGCGACGCGGAAGTGGCGGCGGAACTGGAGGAAGAACTGGCGGCGGTGGCGCAAGAGGCCTCCGTGGAAGGCGTGCCCGTCGAGTTGCTGGTTGAGGCGGCGAACCCGCCCCCCGGTACGTAGCGACACCAAGTCCACCGACCCCGACGGCGTCACCCACGAGCGAGCCGGGGCGCCCACGATCGGTTGTGGTCGAGCGGATTCTGCCTTCCCACACACCCACACCGACGGTGACGCCGACTCCGACCCCACCGGGCGGGCCCGGAGCCGGCCCCACGGCGACGCCGACCGCGACCCCGACGGTCACCCCGACCCCAACACCAACGGCGGTACCGGTGGACATAATCGATATCGAATCGGTGAACAAGACGGCGGAGACGGTGACGATCAGAAATCGCGGCGCTTACGCGGTGGAGATGTCGCTGTGGGTGCTGGTGAGCCAGAACGGCGACGAGCGGTTCGTGTTCCCACCGGACTATCAGCTGGCGGCCGGCAGCACGCTGACCATCGCCAGCGGCAGCGCCGAGGGCGACCTGAAATGGACCGAGCCGGATGTCTGGCACGACACGGCCCTGGACGCGGCGCTGCTGTACGACGCGGCGGGATTGCTGATCAGCACCTATACGTCGACGTCGTAGGGGCTACGCCGAGTCGGACACGCCGTGGCGGGCGGGTTGGTGCCCCCAAGGGAATTCGAATCCCTGTCTACACCTTGAAAGGGTGTTGTCCTAGGCCTCTAGACGATGGGGGCGGGGCGGCCGGCGTTCGTGCGGCCAGTCCGCATTCTAGTGCCTGATGGCCCGGTTTGCCGACCGATTTCAGCCTTCGACCACCTGATACATCGAGATTTCGGAGCCGGCCCCAGCGGCGCGGGCCGCGCGGTAGATGCGATCGGCGAGGGCGATGTCCCAGATGGTGATTCCCAGTGACTTGAACAGCGTCCGCTGCTCGGGGCGGCCACGGCCTTCGACGGCGCCGGCGACGATGTCGGCCAGGGGAACGATGTCTTCCCAGGCGAAGTCGCCGGCGGCGACGGCGGCGGTGAGGTCTCCAGATTCGATCTTGGCCTGATCGATGTCATCGGCGGCCACCAGGTCAAAGGAAGCCAACGCGGTATCGTCGAGTTCCCGGGCTTGAATCCGGTTGGCCCCCATCGCCATGACGTGGGCGCCGGGCTCGATCCAGTCCCCGGCCAGGACCGGCTGGGCGCTGCTGGTGGCGGTGACGATGAGGTCGGCCCCGGCGCAGGCCTCCTGCCCGGTGGCGCAGGCGACGACCGGGAGATCCAGTTTGGCACTCATCTCGGCGGCGAAGGCCGCGCGGCGGGCGGCGTCGCGACTGTGAACGCGGGCGGCGGTGAGCTTGCGGGCGTGGGCGACGGCCTCCAGCTGGGTGCGGGCCTGGTAGCCGCTGCCGATGATGGCGGCGACGCCGGCGTCGGACCGGGCCATGAGCCTGGCTGATACGCCGCTGGCGGCGCCGGTGCGGAGCTGGCCAAGGTGGCCGGCCTCGATGATCGCGTCGAGTTCGCCGGTGGATTCGCGGTAGAGATTCACAACGAACCTCGCTCCACCCACGCCGCCGACGTAGGCCTTGAAGCCGATGCGGTCGAGCCCTGGGACGGCGGCGCCCATCAGCTGCAGGGTGGTGGTGCCGCCGCTGACGCGCCGGCGAGGAGAGTTGATGGCCGCGCCGGTGTTCTGCATCCGGAAGACGTCTTCGACGGCCTCCATGGCCATCGGCATGTCGGCGAGGCGCTGTACGTCACTTTCACTGATGAGAAGCGTCATTCGGGGGTTAGCCTTTCTGGGGTTGCCGATCGGGGCGCCGCTGCCGGCAGAGGCTACGTCTTGCGACGGCCGTCGTCGTCGAGGCGGGCCTTGTTGAGCATAGCCCGGGTGAAGCCGGGGCGATGGGCCTGCACGAACCGGGCGACTCCGGCGGGCTCGATTTCGACGAGTACCCGGAGCGCCCAGCCGATGGCGAGGCGGATGAAGTGGCGTTTGTCATGGATGCTGTGCTCGAGGAATTCAAGCGTAAGTTCGGGGGCGGGCTGGCCGAATGCCGGCACCCGTCCCAGTCGACGCAGCTGGGCTCTGGTCGGTCCACCGGGACCGCCGTGGTTGATGGCGGTGGTGGCGACGAGCGCGATGCGGCGGAACCAGAACGGCTCTTCGGTGGCGATCCAGGCGCGGAGGAGTTGATGGTCGATGATTCCTTCGCCGCGGAATCCGGCAATCAGGATGACCGAGATGGGATCGGCCAGGGCCCAGGTGTCGGGGGCGGCGCACCAGCGCTCGATGACGGACCACTGGCGACGGGTATGGGCAGGCTGAGAGCCCATGAAGAACACGGCGCAAAGGGCCTCTTCGAAAGAGCCGGCGAACCATCGATCGAGGAGGTCCAGGTCCTCGGGCAGGCCGGAGGCGCGAACGAACTCGACGGCGGTCTTGTGGACGGCGGGTACGGGGACGCCAAGCACTTCGCGGGTGTCGAGCTTGAGGTACCGGGCCACGTCGCGCGCGCGCGTGGGATCGGCCTGCGCGTCCAGCAGCGAGCGGAGGGACTCGGGTTTCAACGGACCGCTGGAAGTGGTCATGCGGACGGGTACTGACGGGGCCCGACTGCGGAGGTGCCGGCCGATCGTTGAAGAGTTCCAGCCACGCCTGCGAAGCCCTCTGGCCCCTCCCCCAAAGGACCGCCCAGGTCGGTTGCGGGGGTCGGATTCGAACCGACGACCTCCGGGTTATGAGCCCGACGAGCTGCCACTGCTCCACCCCGCTCGGAAAGGTTACACCGGCGGGGCGCAGACGGCACGTTTCCGGACGAGATATTCATGGATTTCGCGAGGGGCTCCGGGGGGGCCGCGCGGTTAGTCGGGGCGGACGATCCCCTTGACGAGAATGACGTTGCCGTAGAGGCGGCGGTCGCCGGTGGCGACGACGGCGAAGGTCTCGCGGGTGCGGTCGTAGAAGGCGAAGCGCTCGACGGCCTCAAATTCGATGGGCCGGCCTTCGGCGGCGGCGGCGGTGGCCTTGAATTCGCGCACGGTCACGGGCTCTTCGTCGGGGTTGTCGACGACTTCCATCACGGCGGCGGGGCGCTCGACGAAGTCGTCGAGCGGGAAGACGGAAAGGACGGCCTCGAGGGCGCGGGTGGCGTTCACGCCGTCAAGGCGCACGAGGCGCTCGGTCATGGACTCGGCGGGGAAGTTGGCGTCGACGATGGCGATCTCGTCGCCGTGCCCCATGGCGGCCA
>CAZPMO010000274.1:0-1480 GCA_964587515.1 uncultured Rhodospirillaceae bacterium
CGGATGGCCGGAGCCGGTCGCGGCCGGGGGACTCTTCGTCGGGACGGCGCCGGGAACTGGAGCGCCAGGAGTGGCCGACGCCGCCGCCGCCATCGCCGGAAGAAATGGGGATTGACCCGGCGACGCGGGTGCGCCCGCGACCGGCCGGCCGACCGGCCCCACGACCGGTTGAGCGACCGGCGGCACGTCCGGCGGAGTCGACGGCGCCACGACCGGTCGAGCGCCCGGCACCACGTCCGGCGGAGCGTGAGACGCGGGACGAGGCTCCCCGGTCGAAGCCCGCTTTCACAGTCCTGGAAGGGGAATCGCTGCGGAAGCCGAGCGGGGACAAGGCCGGTCGGGAAGACGAAGGCAGCTCCCCCTAGGAGGGCGGTTTGCGCGTCGCGATCAGCCCGATTCTCTGGCCCGCCGAGGTATCTCTGGCGGATATCGCGGAGATCGCCGCCGACCTTGGCTATGCGGGGTTGGAGGGAGCCCGGGACTACCTGGGCGAAATCCAGAAACTGCGCGGGCTGCTGGCCGAGCACGGGCTGGCGATGGCGGCGGGCTATTTCGCGGCCAACTGGTTCGATGCCGATTTTCGTGAGCCGGAATTCACGGGATTGCGGCGATCGGCCGAGTTCTACGCGGCGGTCGGCGCCGAGAACATCATCCTGGCTTCGTCGGGATCGCCGCGCCGCCAGGCAACCGCCGGCTTCTTCCCGGAGGGCCGCCACGACGGCATGACCGACTACCAGTGGGGGTACTTCTGCGAGAGCCTGAATCTGGCGGCGGACATCTGCCTGGAGGAGTTCGATTTGCCGGTGGCGTTCAAGCAGCACGCCGGGAGCTACGTGGAAACCGCCGACGAGTTGGAGCGGATGATGGCGGATACGAATCCGGAGACCATCCGGCTGGCGGCCGATTGCGGACATCTCTTCTACGCCGGAATCGACCCGACGGAGTTCTTTGAGCGCAACGTCAACCGGATCGGCTACGTTCATTTTCGCGACGTGGAGGTCGATGTCTTTGACCGGACGATGTCGGAAGAGACCGAGTTTCGGGAGTTCATCGAGGCGGAGGGCTTCACCGAGATCGGGACCGGCGGGATCGATTTCGACGCGCTTGTGGAGGCTCTGCAGAACGGGGGCTACGAAGGGTGGGTGACCCTGACCCAGGACTACAGTTCACGGGATGCGGCGGTGGCGGCCGGGAACAGCCTGGAGTACGCGACCTCGGTGCTGGGAGGCTGAAGATGGGACGGCGACTGACCCGCCGCGGATTCGCCACAGGGGTGGTGGTGGCGCCGCTGATCCTGGCCGGCTGCGGCGAGCCGGCGAGCGGCCAGGTCGAGCAGGACCGCCTGCCGCTGGCCGATGTGAACCCATGGGGAGCGAACACGTTCTTGCACCAGGATGCGGAGAGCTGGCGCAAGCGGAAGACGCTGCAGATGGTGAAGGACGCGGGCATCGGCTGGATCAAACAGCACTTTCCGTGGGCG
>CAZPMO010000274.1:1490-3924 GCA_964587515.1 uncultured Rhodospirillaceae bacterium
TGGAAGACGGCGACCTGGGAGAAGTACGACGAAATCGTGGACCTGGCCGAGGAGGCCGGAATCGAAATCGTGGCGCGCATCGACCGCGTCCCCGAGTGGGCGCGACCGCCGGGCTCGGTGCCCACCGAGCCGCCTTCCCAGCTCGAGGATTTCGGCCGGTTCATCGAGACGATCGTGGCCCGCTACCGGGGGAGGATTCGCCACTACCAGATCTGGAACGAGCCGAACCTGGCCCACGAGTGGGGCGGCCGGAGGCCGGACGCCGCCGGCTACGTGGATCTGCTGCGTACGGGGTTCCAAGCGGCGCAGGCGGTTGATCCGGAGGTTCTGATCCTTAACGCGCCGCTGGCGGCCACGCTGGAGCGGAGCGCGCGGGCGCAGGTGGAGCTGGATTTCTTGCAGGAGTTCTACGACGAAGGTGGCGGCGACTACTTTCATATCCACTCGGCTAACGCCTTCGGGCTGGGCTTTCCGCCGGAGGACCCGCCCGATCCCGAGGTGCTGAACTTCCGTCGGGTCGAACTGTCGCGGGCGATCATGGAAGCGAACGGGGACGGCGACAAGCCAATCTGGTTCAACGAATACGGGTGGAACGCCTCGCCGCCGGACTTCCCAGAGCATCTTCTGGTGTGGTCAAGGGTGGACGAGGATGTCCAGGCCGAATGGACCGTCCGCGGGGTGGAGTACGCGCGGGCCAACTGGCCGTGGGCCGGGGTGTTCTGTATCTGGTTCTTCCTGCGCCAGTACATCGATGTGGACCCGGCGGAGTCGGAGTTCTACTTCCGGATGGTCGATCCCGATTTCACGCCCCGGCCGGTCTACCGGGCGGTGGTGCGCGCCGCGACCGGGAAGTAGGGGCGTATCAGGCTGTCGCAACGGGTTCGCTGGCTGATCCTGGGGCTGGCCGGCGTGGCGCTGGCGGTCCTGGCGACCGGGTCGCTGGTGGCGTACCGGCACTTTTTCGAACGTGGTGTCACCTATGGGGACGGGCGGCTCGAAGCGATGCCCTATACCGATGCACCGGGAATCGGCGCGAACACCTTTCTGCATCTTGAATCGGATCTCGACGCGATCGAGCGTGAACTAGCAACCCTGAAGGCGGCGGGGATCGGGATCGTCCGGCAGCAGTTCCTGTGGGAGGAGATCGAGGAGCAGGCGAAGGGGGATTTCGTCAATTTCCGGAATGGCGCACCGACCTGGGCCCGGTACGACGCGATCGTGACGGCGGCGGACGCGGCGGAGATCGAAATCCTGGCGCGCCTGGAGCGCCCGCCGCGCTGGGCGGTGAGCGACTGGAACCCGGAGCTTCCCGGCAGCCAGAGCCCGCCGGACGACCTGGAGGACTTTGGTGACTTCGTGGAGGCGGTGGTTCGCCGCTACGCGGGCATGGTCCGCTATTTCCAGATCTGGAATGAGCCGAATTTGTGGGGGGAATGGGGGGAACGGGATCCGGACGCGGCGGAATATGCGGAGATGCTGCGGGTCGCCCATACACGGGCGAAGGCGGCGAATCCGGAGGCGGTGATCGTGCTGGCGGGGCTGGCGCCGACGACGGAACGCGGGCCCCGCAACCTGAGCGATACGTTGTTCCTGGAGCGGCTCTACGTGCTGGGCGCGCAGGCGCATTTCGACGTGGCGGCCGCGATGTCCTACGGCCTGTTCACCGGCCCGCACGATGTGCGGATCGGGGAGCGCTGGACGAACTTTCCGCGGGCGGTGCTGTGGCGCGAGATCATGGTGGCCTACGGGGACGCCGCCAAGCCGATCTGGGCGACGGAGTACGGCTGGATGGCGCTGCCGGCGGATTGGGCGGGCGAGCCGGGAATCTGGGGGGATCACCCGGTTAGGCGCCAGAGCGAGTGGACGGTTGAAGGAATCGAGCGGGCGCGTGAGCAGTGGCCGTGGATGTCGACAATCTTCATCTGGGCTTCGCGCTGGCCCAACGAGACGCATCCCGACGACCCGACGCCGTGGTTCCGGCTGATGGACCGGGACTTCACGCCGCGCCCGGCGCTGGTGGAATTGGCGGAGTTCACAGCGGATGGGCCGGTGGCCGGCGCCGGGGTGCACCAGGACACGAGTCCGGCCTATTCTTTCGAGGGGCCGTGGCCGCGGGAACCGAGCGAACTGGCGTCGCTGGGGCTGTGGCGGACGACCGGGCAGGCCGGGGCGCGGATGACCTTTCGTTTTGAAGGGGACTCGGTTGCGCTGCTGACCTATCGGGGCCCGGAGATGGGGCTGGCGCGGGTGCGGATTGACGGGAACGACTCGCTGCCGGACCTGGTGCCGAAGGACCATCGCGGCCAGGCGGTGATCGATCTCTACGCGCCGGAGCCGGAGCCGCTGGCGCGCGTGCCGATCGCGTCGGGGTTGCCGGCGGGGACCCACGTGCTGGAGATAACGGCGGTCGGGGGCGGGTCGGAGCTGTCCGGGG
>CAZPMO010000275.1:0-3847 GCA_964587515.1 uncultured Rhodospirillaceae bacterium
GCGCCAGGCGATGGATGGCCTGGGCGCGGTATTTTCCAATGGCGCCGACAAGGCGCGGGCCGACCGCGAAGGCGAGATCCACGATCTTCACGCCAAGATCGGTCGCCATTGCTGAACCCCCGGTCAAATCCGAACATCAAAGAATCAGACCAGGCCGTTTGCGTCCAGTGCCGACTTCATCAACGGGCTGCTAAAGCCTTTAGCTCAAAACCATCGACGAACATGTTCTGCTCCTTGAGGTATTCGTCAAATACGTTGCCGTTTGGCCCGTATCCGCTGAAATCAAACTTCCCAATTTTCGAGACCTGAAGATCGAACCTCGATTGCTCTGTGTACTCAGGCCAGTCATCGGGAAGATACAGCGACTTCATAAAGAGATACTGCTTCTCCTGTCCGTCATAGGTAAAAACTCTAACCTCTTGCTGCCGCATATCGACCTTTACGCGGCGCTTCAATGACGGTAGTGCCTCTGAAAAATTCTCATACTCCAAGAGGGTTAGTTTGCCAGATCGCAAATGAATTTTAATGAGATCTGCCGTTTCAACGTCACCGTACAAGACAGAGGCACAAGCGACGTAGCATCTAAGTGCCAAAGGCAACCTTTTAAGGATCGAAGCGTGAAACTGTAGATGGGCGTCTTCAAGAAGATAACCGAGACCCTCGTCTAGAGCTTCATCTGCCGATTTATGAATAACGGCAGAATCCCCTACGGAAAAAAGCAGCTGCTTAGCTTCGATTTCAGCATTTGCATAGCTCCCCCAAAACGCCTTGATGTCATACTGCAGCTTAACGGGAAGCGCTCTGTAGGGCTTTCTTCGGGAAAACATTTCCAATGCAAAATACAGGATCAAATCGCCACGCCGTTCAGCCACTACTGTATCAATTTCACCCTGCTCAATGAGCTCGGAAAGACAGTAGGCTTCGGCAGATTTGAGAGAAACGCGTTCGGCCTTAAACGCGCTGATTATCTCGTGTGAAACTTCATTTATGTTCAGGAGTCGACCTGCGTTTAAAATGTCCTCTGCATAGTGCTGTAGGACTGGAGCCAGTTTCTCCATGCGATCTGGCTTAAACGTACGATCGATAGGTTTTGGACGTGGCTTTAAAGACACCACCCGGTGCCTAGCGCTTTCATAGCGCTTGATCAGGAAATCCTGCTTCGCAATGTCGTCGGCGAAAATAAAGAATATTCCGGGAGCAACCGCTATCGGCTCACAGTCAATCGTCTCTTCGATAAAATCTTTAAGTTGCTCTTGTGAGAAGTACTTCTGAAACGTCCCGCGCTTCGTCAAAAACCCATCTTTATAGGGCCTTGTGTGCTCTAAGGAGGACGCACCAGGCGTCATTACCGACACAGCCAACATTGTCTTTGCTAGCGCCCACGATTTTTTAAGTGCTTCTCGCCTCTCAGAAGGAGACTCGATGACATTTAAGACGAACCCGAGATTAATCACATCTGCCGATACAAGGGCACTCTCAGGATTGTAATGGGGGTCCCACCCCTGCGCTTCAAAACCGTTCTCAGCTAGAATTTCAATATCATGTCCGCGACCGCAACCGTAATCAAAAAAGGTCGTGGCTTCTGTTAACAAGCCGTAGCGCAGAAGTAATTGGGTTGGTTGCGACAACTGATATCGCACCATTGCGGTTTTGTGGCGCTCAACAACCGCGTCCCCTACGGGACCCTTTTTTTTTACTCGATGGCCGTCAATCGTTATTCCGTGTTTCTTAAGCCGCGCCTCCCACTGGTTTCTGTAGCCAATCGCATTGGTTTCATAAAACACATCAAGCTCATCGAGAGCCTTCGTAAGCCCTTCGAACTCATCTCGACGTGGATAGCTACCATCTACAAGAAGCTCTTTTCTGTGCAAAATCGGCGGGTTCGAATAACCCGAAAAATCTCGGATGGATAAGCGGTTGTCTATGAGATCTACCCGTGCACTGATTGTTAGAGCGGGGAACGGGTCATCATCAAAGTTTTGGTAATCGAGAAAGGCGACATTGTAATTCGATATACGAACGACATTCCAGGTCACCTTCTGACCCTTTGTTGCCTTTAGCGCATCGCTAACAAACGTTTTCTGCTCGGTGTCGAGAGAGCTGAGCGCCGATTTATGAACATAGAGATCGCCAGAAACTCGCTTTCCAACCATCTCTTAGGCTCCCATAATCAAGCTCGGAAACTGTTATCACTTGTGACACACGAGGCACGCACCGGCACCTTCATCTTCCCCATACAAGTCGTCAAAGTCAGTAAACTCAGAGACCTCGTCTTGAAGAAAATTATGCGGCTCATGTGCCTTTGCTTGCTCTTTCCGGCGCTCGAAGTCCTCTTCGATTTCCTTCATCCGATCTGGCTTTTCTAGCTCCTCAAGAGATTCGCCACTAGACCAAGTGAAAGGAGAGTCATGCTCTTTTGCGAGTTTTTCATATGCCTTTGCTTCTTCGAAAGCCTTCGGATGGAATTTTTTAAGATTAACCCACTCCATCTTCTGCTGGAAAAAGCAAAATGTGCAGCCGCTACGAGAACGCCAGTCGTAATAAGCCGGCATGCCAAGGCCTGAACGCTCCAGCAACTCGATGACCTGTCGTTTATCGACGCCGTCGTCCCTAAAAGGCAAACGAACAACGATATTATTGTTCGATGGAATGTGTCCCTGCCTATAGGGCTCATCCGAACGAATCGCGACGTAACTATTGACCTTTTTACCCGCCCTTAGAGCTGGTTTGATCCAATCTTCGAAAGGCTTGAGTTTAAGCATTCTTGTGCACCAACGCGTTTGCGCGGAGGGCAAAAAGTAGCCGTATTGCTCAAGCCAAAAATCAAAATCGTGCCCCTCTCCCGTGCGTTGATCTGACAGACCAAGTTTTTCAATAGGGCGATCTAGATAGGTCTCCAACTTGTAGAGAAAGTCGTAGACTTCTGTGAGCTCTTTGCCGGTGTCTGAGAAATAGTATTGGATATCGAATTCGGGGTAATTGTCTCGCATATAGATCGCTAACGCAGCGCTATCCTTTCCTCCCGACAGGCCGAGGACATGTAGCTCATCTGACATCGTTACTCTCCCTTCCCCTTTTCTCCACCCATTGTCTCTGCCAATTTCGCGCCAACACGGGCAACCAGTGCCAACTTCGTACTTTCCGAAACACCTTTTTTCGAAAGATAACCTTCCAGCTCTTTCGCCAGCTGATCAAACTTCTCATCTGGCAGCTCTCGATCTGCAGGAGCTTGGATGATGGATGCATTTTTCCCAGCACCATAAATAAACGTAACGAATGACCTTTTGGGATCTCCGACTCGCGCCTCATGCAAAACTTCTTCACGGCGATAAAGTAAGCAGAGCTCCGCCATCGCCGTCTCTGCTAACTTCGTCTCCTCATCCGTCCAATCTCTAGGCGGCTTACTAATCAAAAGCCCTGCGATAGCCCTAAAGCTCAACGGCGATTCGGTGAGCTCGATCAAGCGTGAAGCAAACGTCTGTAGTCTAGGATGCCCTGTCTGGTCCTTAATAAGCTGCGCAGATTGGATGAGTTTCTCTTGAACGGACGAAAACGGCGCATTGCCAAAACCGAGTTCAAAAACCATCTGGGCACGAAGTGACACGAGCATCGACGGGAACGCGGCTTGCATCTCCTCTATCGATTTCATGACCTCCGCAGAAAACTTTTTTGCCCCTGATTGGCTAGTTACCTGAATGCCCATAATGGCCGGCATGTCAGTAAAAAGGGCTTTAAAAGGATCCTTTGCGTTTAGCAGAACGTCCCGACATTTCTCAGCCTCATCTGAAAGCCCTTTCGTTCCCTTAGTCCATGAGGGCAGTGCAAACACAAGCTTTACGAGGCGGCG
>CAZPMO010000276.1:0-3728 GCA_964587515.1 uncultured Rhodospirillaceae bacterium
TTTGCCGCCATCAAATGATCCTATTTGGCTGGATCATGCTCTAGACCCGTCCGAAAACGCCACCGGTTTCGGCCGGGAGAAAGGGGCATGGCGTCTCCTTTTCCCCGATCGCGTACCAAACGGTCGATGGACGCATCGGTCGGCGGACCGTAGAATTCCATCGCCACTTCAGGAGAACGACCATGGCGGAAGCGCGGATCGTACGAAGTTCCGAGGGCGACGTGTACGAGGATCTATGGCGGTTCAAGCACGGCAGCCTCAGGGGCGGAACATTCGACTTCATGGTGGGCGACATCAAGTATCTCGACGGCCCGCCGCTGCATGTTCACCGCGACCAGGATGATACGTTTTTCATCCTCGAGGGTGTCCTCACGGTCCAGGTCGGCGACGAAATGTTCGATATCGGCCCCGGCGACTTCGCCACCGTTCCCCCCGGCGTGCCGCACACCTTCGCCAACATCCGCAAGGACCAGCCGGCGGTGAAGGCGATCAATCTGATGACGCCCGGCGGCCTCGACGCGCAATTCCGCGACATGGCCCTGATCAGCGAAGCGCCGGACGACCCGGACGCGGTCGCCCGGATGCGGGAGAAGTACGGATCGACGATCGTCGGCCCGAGATTGAGCGAAAAACTCGGCCTGGAGTCCTAACGGATCGACCGAAACGGAAGAGGGTTCGAAGCGTCGGAGTCGATCCACCAGCCTGACGTAGACAGGGGGATCGCATTAGACGGCCGAAAGCATTCCTAGTCCTTCGAGACGGCGCTTCGCGCCTCCTCAGGATGAGGAAAGCTAGGTATATCCTCATCCTGAGGAGGGCCGAAGGCCCGTCTCGAAGGATAGCGCCGCGAAATAATCTCTTATGCGATTGCCCTGCTGACGTAGAGCATGATCCAGCCAAATAGGATCATGCTCTAACCGCCCATCAGGCTTCCGCGATACATTCGATCTCCAACAGGAATTTGGGGTTCGCCAGCCCCACTTCGATCGTGGTGCGCGCCGGATACACGCCGTCGGGAAAATAGGACCGGTAAATCTCGTTCATCTCCTTGAAGTCGGTCTTGCGCACCAGGATGACATTCGATTTCACGATCTTGTCGAGCCCGGACCCGGCTGCCTCCAGCAGCGCCTGGATATTGTCCATGACCTGGCGCATCTGCGCCGCGAAGTCGTCGACCGCGATCGAGCCGTCCCGCGCGAAGGGCGTGGTGCCCGAAACGAATATGAAATCCCCCGACCGAATGGCGTTGGACAGCGGCACCCCGGGGGTTGGAACCTTGTCCGACGTGATAACCTGAATTGTCATGATTTGCCTCCCTTTGAAATGGAATGCCCAGCCTAACCCGCATGCGATCCCCGGGCCAAGCCACAGCCACAACCGCGCGTGTAAAATCGCGTTTGAGGGGCTGTTCCAATCGGGCCGGTCCATGTAGCTTTCGGGGCTCGTGGAATTCGGGAACGAAAAACGATACCGGGAACTCACATGACGGATATCCAATATCTGGCGCCGGCCACGCTCGATGAAGCGGTCGGCGCCTATGCCTCGGCGACGGGCGCGGCCCGCATCCTGGCCGGCGGCACGGACCTTCTGGTTCAGATGCGCTCGGGCCTCGTGCGCCCGGGCCTGATCGTCGACATCAAACATATAGCCGAGGTGACCAGCGTCGGGGAAACCGCCGATGGCGGCTTCGTGGTCGGCGCCGCCGTCTCGGGCGCGGCGCTGGCGAAACACGCGCGCTTCGGCGCGGCGTGGCCCGGCGTGCTGGAAGGGCTGAACCTGATCGGCTCGACCCAGGTGCAGGGGCGCGCCTCGCTCGGCGGCAATCTGTGCAACGGCTCGCCGGCCGCCGACAGCGTGCCCGCCCTGGTCGCGGCGGGGGCCGTGGTCACCGTGCAAGGGCCGGACGGACGCCGCGATTTGGCGGTCGAGGACGTACCGTCCGGGCCCGGCAGCACCAACCTCGCGCCCGGCGAGATCGCCGTCAGCTTCACCCTGGCGCCGCGTCCACCGGGTTCGGGCGACGCCTATCTGCGCATGATCCCGCGCACCGAAATGGATATCGCGGTGGTCGGCGTCGGCGTCGGCCTGACGCTCGACGGCGGCGCGTGCACCGCCGCGCGGGTGGGGCTGGGCGCCGTGGCGCCGACCGTGCTGCGCGTCGACGCGGCGGCCGAGGCGCTGATCGGTAGCCGGCTCGACGCCGCCGCGCTCGAGGCGGCGGCGGAAGCCTGCCGCGCCGCCTGCAATCCGATCGACGACAAGCGCGGCACGATCGCGTACCGCACCAAGGTTTCCGGCGTGTTGCTGAAGCGCGCCACGGCAATCGCCGCCGAACGCGCGAAGGAGGCTTGAGCCATGGCCAAACTGCATGTTTCCACCACCATCAACGGCGAGCCGCAGGAGTTCCTCTGCGCGCCCGACGAGACCATGCTCGACGTGTTGCGCAACGGGCTCGGCCTGACCGGCGCCAAGGAAGGTTGCGGCTCGGGCGATTGCGGCGCGTGCTCGATCACGCTGGACGGCACGCTGGTCTGCGCCTGCCTGATGCTGGCCGCCGAGGCCGAAGGCGCGGAAATCGGCACCATCGAGGGCATGGCCGAGGGCGAGGCGTTGCATCCGCTGCAGCAGAAATTCCTCGAGGCGGCGGCCCTGCAATGCGGCATCTGCACGCCCGGCATGCTGGTCGCGGCGAAGGCGCTGCTGGAAGAGAACCCGGACCCGACCGAAACCGAAGTGCGGTTCTGGCTCGCCGGCAATCTCTGCCGGTGCACGGGTTACGACAAGATCGTCCGCGCGGTGCTGGACACCGCCGCGGATTTGCGGGAGACGGCATGATGAACGAGAGCAGCAACAAGTGGATCGGCGAGAACACCATCCGCCCCGACGGCGCCGACAAGGTCACCGGGCGCGCCGCCTTCGCGGCCGACGCCGCCATGGCCGGCATGATCTGGGGCAAGGTGCTGCGCAGCCCGCACCCCCATGCCCGCATCCGCGGCATCGACACCTCCAAGGCCCTGGCGCTGCCCGGCGTGAAGGCGGCGGTGACGGCCGCCGACATCACCGATTTCCCGACCGACACGCCGGTTCCGCTCGGCATCCAGGACATGCGCTGGATGTGCCGCAACGTGATGGCGCGCGAGAAGGCGTTGTTCCACGGCCACCCGGTCGCCGCCATCGCCGCCACCACCGAGGCGATCGCGGCCGAAGCCTGCACTCTCATAGAGGTCGATTACGAGGTGCTGCCATGGGCCATCGACGTCGAGGACGCCATCAAGCCCGACGCGCCGATCCTGCACGACTTCGTGAAGTTCGACGGCAAGCCGTCGAACATCTCCGGCACGCTCGAGCACACCAAGGGCGACGTGGAAGCCGGGTTCAATGAGGCGGAAGTGGTGATCGAGCGAAGCTTCACGACCCGCCCGGTGCATCAGGGCTATATCGAGCCCCATGCCTGCCTCGTCAGCGTTACCGCCGACGGCAAGGCGACCATCTGGAGCTCCAGCCAGGGCCAGTTCATGGTGCGCGCCATGACGTCGATGCTGACCGACATACCGCAGAGCGACATCCGCGCGATCCCGGCGGAAATCGGCGGCGGCTTCGGCGGCAAGACCATTGTCTATCTCGAGCCGCTCGCCACCATTCTGGCGAAGAAATCCGGCCGGCCGGTGAAGATGGTGATGACCCGAGAAGAGGTGATGCGGGCGACCGGGCCGACCTCGGGTTCCATG
>CAZPMO010000277.1:0-3712 GCA_964587515.1 uncultured Rhodospirillaceae bacterium
CACCTCAGCCTCTTTCCCGGCTATCTCAAAAATCATCTCTATCAGCTCTCTGGACCTCAATACCTGAAGTCCAGTGACGGTGATCGCCTGGTCACGATGGTCTTCCGATAACACATCAACACTCAACTTCGCTGCATCTCGGACATGAATATATTCCCGTCTTTCCTCGCCAGTTCCAGGGTAATACAGTTTTCCATGGGTCAGAATCTGTTCCACACAACTTCGAAGACCATTCCACTTCTGAGCCCTCGGACCATACAAAGATCCAAACCGCAAGAGAGTGTATCCAAGGTCGAACTCTTGGCCGTAGGCCTCAATCACCGTCTCCGCTGCTTGTTTACTTGCTCTATAAAAGGATCCAGACTCACTGTAGACGTACATAGTAGACGCATAAACAAATCTCTCAACGCCCATCTTACTCGCGATCTCTAGCACTGCAGCCGTACCGAGTACGTTTGATTGAATTGTTTCATAGGGATTAGTCTTTGCAACACTGATTTCAGCAACACCAGCAAAATGGTAGATATACGTCGCGTCCATGCACGCTCTCTCAAGATCCTGTGCATCTCGCATGTCCCCGATAATCATTTCCTGATCGGGCCGAATCCAATTCGACGGTTTCTGATCAAAGACCGTAACGCGATATCCTCTGTCTGCCAACTCATCAGCAACATGACTTCCCAAGAAACCTGATCCCCCAATCACCGTGGCCTTTTTTTGTTTCATTCAGAGCCCCTTGACGCGCGTTGAACTTCGTACTCGAACTCAGGAACGGGATTAGCCAAATCTTCTTTCTTGAAAAGCCGTATGGCTTCTTGAGTCGCTTCCAACTCCATTTGCGTGCGGCAATCGACGGACATAGATCCCATATGCGCAGTCAACAAACAATTATCATACTCTTTTAGACTTCCAACATACGGCTCTTGGTCAAAAACATCAATCGCTGCCGCTCCGACTCGACCCCCTTTTAGGCCGCGCCCCAAATCAGCTTCATTTATGATGCCCCCCCGCGATGTATTCACTAAGAGGACCCCAGGCTTCATCTTTTCTATCTCCGATTTGGAAATTAAATTGCGTGTCTCTTGCGTTAGTGGCACATGGATCGAGATGATATCTGCCTGTCGGTAAATTTCATCTTTCTCAACACGCCTTACGGCGCCATTAAAGGAATCAGCCAACTGAAGCTCGGTCAAGATGTCATTCACGAGTATGCGGCGACAATTGAATGCGGACAAATGGCGAAGAACCCGGCTCCCAATGCGACCTATACCAATGAGTCCGATACATACCTCGGAGAGGCGCTTGCCGAAAAATCGATTCCATTCGCCTTGGTGCATGCGGAGATTCGATACATGCACAGAACGAAGCAAACTAATCATCAGCCCGATTGTCAACTCACCAACCGCAGGAGACGGCGCATCTGGTGTGTATGTCACCTCAATTCCGCGGCGTCTCGCAGCATTCAAATCAACGCTATCCAACCCTATTCCCACGCGCGCAATCAACTTTAACGAATCTGCCTGTGCAAGCACTTTTTCGTTAATTTGCTCGGTTCCAGCAATTAAAACATCATAACCTGGGATGAGTTCCGCTAGATCCACATCCTTCAGCTTCCGGTCTAGTGGATTTATTGTGATCTCGGCTCCTATCTCTCTCAAATTCTCGATTGGACGGGGGTCCGCTTCTGCGAAAGGGACGGTAGATACAAAAATCCTCATAGAATCCACACCTAACTTATCGAGTAAAGCTTATTAGGTCTTTCGTCAATAACATCCAGAATCGAAGAGCTTAACGCTATCCACCTCAAGTCACTTTCCCCTTAGCAAGATAATCTTCCATCAGGTCATCGGACTCCATGAGTTTTGCCACTCGCTCTAGATGCTCTTGGGTGTCTACGCCGATTGAATCAAATTTTGTGTACACCATACGCACTTTCTTATCGTTCTCAATTAAACGCAGCATATCAATGGATTCGATTCTCTCGAGGGGGGTTTCATCAAGTGAATTAAATTCAATCAGGACTTGGCGACGGAACGGGATGATGCATACCTGCTTCATCATTGGCAAGTTACCGTTCCATTTTGATCTAGATGGAATAGGTTCTCGGGAGAAATAGACTGCGTCAGAAAATTTATCAGTAACGACTTTTACAGTGTTCCGATCAGTAAATTCCTCCTCGGAGCGGACGTCTGTCATTAGGTTGACTATGCCGATGGCGTTATCACTTAACATCGGCTCCAACGCATCGTTTATCATCTCTGGATGATCCATTGGTTCATCACCCTGAATCATTATCAGAATATCAACTAAACGGCCAGAGTCTTCCTCAATCTTCAGCATTGCCTCAGCAGCTCGGTCACTTGCTCTCTCGTGAGTATCGGACGTCATGATAGCCTTTCCACCGATCGATGTTATGTATTCGGCAATCTCGCGGTCACAGGTCGCAACATATACCTCGTCTAAACTCTCACAGAGACTCGCTCTAAGCATGCAGTGGCCAATCATTGGCACACCGTGAATCAGCGCCATAGGCTTTCCCGGAAATCTGCTTGATCCCATTCTGGCGGGAATAACCGCGATAATGTTCAGGTCGTCCGCTCCATAACATCTATAGTTCTTGCTTGTTCCAAGCCTTCACGACAAGCAATATCTAGCATCCGCGTATCTACGCCGTATGCAATAAACTGATTTCCCTTCTGAATACAGTCCCGCAACAACTTAGGGTCCGGCTCTACTACGTGCACCCCTCCCGGAAACGCAAGGCGGCTCGCTACACTACGGATTTGACTCATCGCGTCCAGGAACACTGGCGCTTCAAAGTCTCCCGGAATCCCAAGCGATCCAGAAAGATCATAAGGACCTACAATGTAAGCATCTACTCCCGATACTGAAAATATCTCCTCCAGACGATCTACCGCATTAATATGCTCAATCTGAATAATCACGAGTGATCCATCTTTCTGCCAGTCAAAATACCGAGCAAAATCCACACCGTAACCTTGCGCTCGAGCCAATCCAACACTTCGCTCGCCCACTGGAGGATACTTGACCGCCTTTACAGCGTTCACAGCGTCTTCGACAGAATTAACCATCGGTACGATTACGCCATACGCGCCTGCGTCCATGACCCGTTTGATCTGCTCAGGGTTATTCGAAGAAAGGCGGACCAATGGTACGACGCCTTTCAAGTCGATAATCCGAATCAGATCCTCTGCCTCACGAAGAGATATGGTACTGTGTTCTAAATCAATGGCTAACCAATCAAACCCTGCTGATGCCATTATTTCCGTCACTACTGGATGACCAATCTGAATCCATGACCCGATGGACAAACCACTTAAAATAGTTTTAGCTGACATAGTTCCAACCCCTTAGAGGGAACAGCTTCACCCAAGATTCAACACAGCAGAGGTTTCTGTGAAACTGAACTGGGATTCGCTATGGAGCGCATAACGTTTCATCATCGCGTTCGGTCGAGCGATGCCGCAGAAACAACCATGGGGATTATTTCAGCCAACTCAGATCGCGCGAAATTTGTGCGGTGAATCTAACATATTCGCAACGCTTTTTCAGACCTATCAAGAGTCCCACTTGCGGGTTCCGTAAAACGTTTTCCCAGTAGAACAGCTTTTTTGGAATCAACACCAGGATGGCACCGAGAGATGGACCCCATTGGTTGGACAGCGTGGCAGCAACCTTAAGGTGGAATCCG
>CAZPMO010000278.1:0-3706 GCA_964587515.1 uncultured Rhodospirillaceae bacterium
GGGGCCTGCCGGCATAGCTGCTCGTCGGTTCGTCGCGGACGCCGTCTAGACTGGTTGGCTATGAGAGTCCGGCCGATCGTCCTCATCAGCGGGGTGCTGGGACTGGTGGTATTGGTCCCGGTCCTGGCGGTGATCGCGCTGGGTTTCTACGGGACGTCGATCGGCGGGCAGTCGAGCGCCACGGCGGTGTCGGGAGCGGAGTTGCGGGTGGCGCCGGCGGGCGGGCCACCGGGTTCGACGGTGACCGTCACCGGGCGGAACTGGGAGCCGCGCGAAGAGGTGGCGATCTACCTGGGGATCCCGGGGGACGCGGAGACCGAGGCGCGGCGAATCCGGCTGCTGGCAGTGACGGCTTCGCGGAGCGGCGGATTCGAGATCGAGGTGGTGGTGCCTTCGCTGGTGTTCACGGCGATGACCACGCTGGCGACGGTGGAGGCGGAAAGCGTCAGCGGCGAGTCGGGGCCGGAGGTGGTCAGCACCGGCTACGAGGTGGCGGGCTATGACACCACGGTCAACATCCACGTGGTGGACAGCCGGCGGGGTATAAACCTGCCGGGGGCGCGGCTGGAGATGGCGGATCGGTTCGGCCGGCCGATGGGCACCGCCAAGACCGGCGTGGACGGGGTGGCCACGTTCAGCGGTCCGCGGCCGGGCCCGGCGGAAATCGATGTGAGCCTGATCGATTTCCGGCGCCGTCAGGTGTCGCTGACCCTGCCGGAGACCGGCGAACTGGATTTCCAGATCGATCTGGCGCCGATGGCTTCGCAACGGTTGCTGACACCGCACCCGGACAGCCTCGGCGGGGGGATGCTGATGTACGCGCTGATCGATCGAGCGTCGGGGCTGGCGCTGGACAGCATTGCGTCGGTGCGGCTGCGCGGGGTGCCGCTGCAATCGGTGGCGGAACCGGGCCTCGAATACCGTTTCGTGCTGCCGGCCGAGATTCGGATTTCCCTGGAGGGCGACGCCGGGTCGGCGCAGCCGCCGCGGGCGATGATCTCGGTGCTGGCGGTGGTCAACGGCCTGAAGGGCTTCGACGCGGGCTCGCCTTCGCGGGTCTATTTCGTGGGCAACACCGGGGTGCTCGACCTGGTGTTCGCCACCGACGACGCCTACTGGGCGACCCAGAGCCTGTACCTGGTGGACAACCGCGGGTATGAAATCGTCCACCGGGTGCGGCTGGGGCCGGAGGTGCTGCCGCCGGTACTGAGTCGGGACGGATCGCGGGTATACGCGGTGAACTGGCCGGAAAACCGGCTGGAAGTGTACAGCGCGGCGACCGGCACCCGCTCGCGACAGACCGTTGACGTGCCGCCGTTCATCGGCGCGGTGACCGCCGATCCGCGGGCCGACGCCCTGTACCTGCTCTCGAATCTGGACGGAACCGTCTATCACCTGGATATGGCCGGCGACCGGGTGGCCCGGGTGATCGCGTCGGTGCCGGGGGCGACAGCGCTGGTGGCCGATCCCCATCGCAGCCGGCTGTACGCCTTCGGGGAGGGGCTGGAACTACTGACTGTGGTTAACCCGGAGACCGGCGCGGTGGTGGATATCTACGCGCTGGAAGGCCCGATTGAGTGGCTGTGGCCGGACCCGGACGGAGAGTATCTGTTCGGCGGGCTGTACGGGGACCGGGCGATCCAGATCATTGACGCGGCGGACCTGGCGCCGGTGACGGTCACCTTCATGCCGGTGATGCGGCAGAGCCGGCGGGCGGCGGAAAACCGGGGTTAGGCCCCCTGGGGACGAGCGGCGGCCCGCTGCGCCATCGCGACCAGCAGGCGGGTGTCGGTGAGCGCGTGGGCGACCGTGTGCAGCGGTTCGGCGGCTCCAGTGCAGACGTCGTGGAAATGGATCTGCTCGAGCTTGAAGGACTCCTCGTAGGAACTGGTGACGCGACGCTCGTGCAGCGCGCCGTCGTGCATCTCGTCGATGATCAGCGCGGTCGGAGCTGAGGGGAGGAAGGGCGAGGGCCATTGCAGGCGCATGCGGCGGGCGCCGCCCATGGCCAGGATCTCCTGGTGGAAGTGCTTTAGATCGTGGTTGTAGATCCAGGCGTACTGGACGCGGACGCCGTCCGGAAAGCGCAGCGTTGCGGCCACCGCGCGGCCGGCCCGCCAGGCTTCGACGGAGATGACCTCTTCGGCCTCGCCGAGCAGCAGGCGCAGCATGTAGGCGTCGTGGATCGAGGAGTTGAGCAGGGTGAAGAAGGCTTGTAGGGAGACTTCGTCGAGGTCGTGGCCGAGGGAGTCGAAGACCAGTTGCACGGTCGGGTTCTCGCGGTCGACGCCGCCGGCGCGAACCTGGGCGCCGCCGGGGGCGTCATCGAAACTGCGCACGCCCTGGTGGGCGAAGTACAGGTCGTTCAGGGGGTGCAGGACCTGGGCGGAGAGATAGTCCACGCGGTCCCAGGTCCGCAGGTGCTCGCGCCCGGCCTGAAAGGCGGGATCGAAGGCGACCGAGTAGCCCATCAGGACGGTGGCGTCGGAGGCGGCTTCGGCGACCGAGTAGCACAGCGGCTTTTCGCAGAGGACGTGCTTGCCGGCTTCGAGACAGTCGATGACCACGGTGGTGTGGCTGCCACCGGAGAGCACCAGCACTGCCTCGACTGCATCGTCGGCCAGCAGATCGCGGTAGTCCGGGTAGCGGGCGGCTACGCCGTAGCGCTCGCCGATGTACTCGAGTAGTTTCGGCGACAGGTCGCAAATGGCGGCGATCCGAAACCGGTCGGATAGCTCCTGCAGGTAGGGCAGGTGCATGATCTGGGCGACGGCTCCGCAGCCGATCACACCGACGGCGACTCTCCGCATGGCTCCCCCGTGGTCCGGTTGTTCCGCGCGCGATGATTGTGGCAGTAATCCACCGCCGGTGCGAGTCAGCTATTCGCGGGGGCTGTGGACCGGGCAGTTGAGGACGGTGTTGGTGACGGTGATGGGGAAGCCGGAGGTTAGGACGGCGGCGGCGGAACGGAGGTCGTTGGCGTTGTAGCCGGCCGGGACGGTGACGTGGTGCTGGCGCCAGAACGCCGAGTAGCCTGCCTGGCCGGGGATGGCGTCGATTATGTTGCCCTGGCCTTCCACCGGTATCGGCACGCCGTCCGGGTCGTAGCCGGTGATCAGGACGTACATCGGGTTGGCGACATCGGGATTGGCGCCGAAGTCGGGATAGAAGACCTTCTCGCCGTCAATCCAGCGTTCGGCCAGCTCGGGCCCTTCGGCGAGCGTGGAGCCCTCCGGAACGAACGGGCAGTTGACCAGCATCTCGCCGGACTCGGTCGGGAAGCCGGATTCGCGGATGGCGGCCAGCGAACGGATGGAGTCAGGCTCGTAGCCGTCCGGAACCGTAACCAGGACGATCTGCCAGAGGTCGGAGTAGTCGGGGTCGCCGATGTTGGTGCTGACGACGCTGCTCTGGCGCTTCACGAACTGCGGGACGCCGGCGGCGTCGAACCCGGTGATGAAGACCCAGAGGGGGGCGGTGTTGACGGCGTTGCCGGCGGCGCGGGAGTTGGCGCCGAATTCGTAGTAGCGGGCCTCCTCGTCGCGGTACCAGCCGGAGACCAGCGGGAAGTGGAGGGCGCCGGGGATGAGTGGCGCGGCGGCGGGCTCGGCGGCGGGCTCGTCTTTGCACGCCGCCAGGGCCAGCCCCAGCAAACCCGCGCCACCGGAGCGCAGCAGGTGGCGGCGGTCGAGCAGTGGGGGGGGTG
>CAZPMO010000279.1:0-3676 GCA_964587515.1 uncultured Rhodospirillaceae bacterium
CCATCGCGCGGCATACGATATCGCCCTTACATCGACCAAGACCGGTAGCGGGGTATCCACGGTTGTCGGCGAGATGCTCGTCGAATGGTCGGAATCCTGCGAAGGCTGGTCGATGGACCATCGCTGGTTATTCGATATCACCTACTCGCCGGGGAGTTCGGTGCGGATTACGTCGATCGCCGCCACCTGGGAATCCCGGGATGGTCTCGAATATCGGTTCAATATCAGCAACGCCACCAATGGCAAGACAACCGAGAAGCTGGAAGGCCGCGCCACGCTGTCCAAGTCGGGCGACGGCGGCAAGGTCGAATATTCCGTGCCCGACCGTGATTCGGAAGATCTGCCCGCCGGGACAGTATTCCCGATGGCCCATACGCGCCGGGTCCTGTCGGCGGCGGAAAAGGCGCCCACGATCCAGAACATGATGGTGTTTGACGGCATGAGCGAAGAAGGGCCGCTGCGGGTCAGCGCGGTGATCGGCCGGCCCGCGAGCGCGAAGCGGGAACTGGCGAAAGGGGCGGCCGCGCTGAAGGGCCGGCTTTCCTGGCCGGTTCAGTTCGCCTATTTCGCGCCGCGCAGCTCCACCTCGGAGCCTCGGCATGAAGTCGGCATGCTGATGTATGAAAACGGCGTCGGCGATCGGATCACGCTGGATTTCGGCAAATTCAAGGTGCGGGCCAATCTAGTGCGCGTGGAGTTGGGCCAAAAACCGTCCTGCGGCGCCTGATCATGCTCTAGGTGGCCACAGCCAGGCGGCGCCACGCTCGCCGCTGGAATCGCCGTGTTTCGGGCGCACCAGCCTGGTGTCCACGCGATCCGAGAAAACATAGTCCCGCCAAAGTTTCGGCACGTTGTCATAGAGCCGCGCGATATTGGAAAGCCCGCCGCCCAGCACGATACAATCCGGGTCGACGATGTTGACGACAGTGGCGAGGGCGCGGGCGAGACGATGCTCGTAGATCGCCAGCGTGGATGCGGCATCGGCATCTCCTTCAAGGTCGTGGGCCGCGATCTCGCGGGCGTCCCGGCGTTGGCCCGTGCGCGCGAAATGCGCCGCCGCCATTGCCGGACCCGACAGGAAGGTCTCTATACAGCCGCGCCGGCCGCAATAGCAGTCCGGGCCGGGACGCTCCTCGTCGGTCGGCCAGGGCAGCGGATTGTGGCCCCATTCGCCGGCGATCGCATTGGCCCCCGCCAGAACGTCACCCGAGACCACCAGCCCACCGCCGACACCGGTCCCCAGGATGACGCCGAATACGATCCTGGCGGCGGCCGCTCCGCCGTCGGTGGCCTCCGAAAGGGCAAAGCAGTTGGAGTCGTTTGCGATACGCACCGGACGGCCCAGCGCCGCGCTCAGGTCGCAATCGAACGGCTTGCCGATCAGCCACACGGAATTGGCGTTCTTCACCAGTCCGGTATGGGACGAGGGCGAGCCCGGAATCCCGACCCCGACCGTGCCGGTTCCGCCGCAGTCGGCCTCGATGTCGGAAACCAGCCGGGCGATGGCGTCGATAGTCGCCTGATAATCGCCTTTCGGGGTATCGACGCGCCGCCGGCTCAGTACGCCGCCGGTATCGTCCAGCGCGATGGCCGCGATCTTGGTGCCTCCGAGGTCGATTCCTATGCGCATGATTCCCAGCTTTTTCTACCGTCCGACCGGCGTTTCGCGCAAAACCTTACCAAAAATTAATGAATTTCTGAGAATTTGCTTAACGGTGAACCCGATTATTGACCGGTTTGCCGAAGGGGTGGCTTGAAGACCGTATACGGGTCGCCTATACCGTGACGCCATCCCGGTTTGAGGCCTCCGCCGAAGGCCATCCAACGAGGCGAGAATGTCCAAGAAAATACTGATCGTCGAAGACAACGAACTCAACATGAAGCTCTTTCACGATCTGCTTGAAGTTCACGGATATGAGACGGTGCATACCAAGGACGGGCGTGAAGTCATTGGGCTCGCCCGCGAACACGCGCCCGATCTTATCCTGATGGACATACAGCTTCCCGAAGTTTCAGGCCTCGAGGTCACGCGCTGGATCAAGGAAGACGAGGAGCTGAAAGTCATTCCCGTCATCGCCGTGACGGCCTTCGCCATGAAGGGCGATGAGGAAAAGATCCGCTCAGGTGGATGCGAGGCGTATATCGCCAAACCGATTTCCGTCTCCAGCTTCCTGCAGACGATCGAAAAGGTTCTCGGGTAAAGGCGAAATGTCGGCCCGCATACTCGTCGTCGATGATGTCGACGCTAACCGCCGCCTCCTCGAAGCAAAGCTGCTCGTCGAATATTACGACGTGATCACCGCCGAGGATGGCGAGGACGCCATCGAGCAGGCGAAGCAGAATGCCCCCGACCTGATCCTGCTCGACGTCATGATGCCGGGCATGAATGGCTTCGATGTCTGCCACATTCTCAAATCCGATCCGCAGACGGCCCATATTCCGGTCGTTATGGTCACCGCGCTGAGCGATGTCAGCGACCGGGTCAAGGGGCTCCAGGCGGGAGCCGACGATTTTCTCGCCAAGCCGGTCAATGATGTCGCGTTGTTCGCGCGTATCCGTTCGCTGGTGCGGCTCAAGCGGGCCACGGATGAGTGGCGCAATCGAGAGGCGACGTTCGTGCAGTTCGGCTTCAAGGGCGAGCTTGACGCGTTGGGCGTGAACGAGGGAGGACGCATCCTCCTGGTGATCGACCATGATGAATCCCCCGGCAAGTTGATCAGGCAGCTCGAATCGCGTGGCCATACGGTTGATCGCGCCGCCACCGAAGCCGAAGCCAAGGCGTTGGTCATTCGTCACGAATTCGATCTGCTGATGGTCGATGACGGGCGCAGCGAAAACGACGCGCTGAGGCTTTGTTCGCAACTGCGCTCGGATGAGCGGATGCGCCAGGTGCCGATCGTCCTGATGGTTTACGAAGGCGACGATGACAGGCTCGCCAAGGCGCTTGAACTCGGTATCAACGACTATCTTGTGAAGCCCGTCGATCGTGATGAAATGTTCGCGCGCGCGCGCAGCCAAATTCGTCGCAAGCGCTATGAGGACGAATTGCGCGCGAATTACCGCAGGAGCCTTACCGCGGCTCTCACCGACGACCTGACCGGACTAAATAACCGCCGTTATCTGGAGGCCCATTTCGAGGGCGTCGACCGGATGCTGGCGGACGTTTCCAAACCGATATCACTGATGATCCTTGATATCGATCGGTTCAAGGGCATCAACGACAAGTTTGGACACGCTGTCGGCGATGTGGTGCTGCAGGGCGTCGCGGGTCGAATTATGACCAACCTCCGTGATTCCGACACGGCGATCCGCCTCGGCGGCGAGGAGTTCGTGGTCCTGATGCCCAACACCCATTCCGGGGCCGCCCTTGCCGCGGCGGAGAGGCTCTGCGAAGCAATGAAAGAAGCCCCGTTCGTGACGCCGGGCGATACCGAAAAGGTGCACGTCACGATCAGTATCGGTCTGGTGACCCAGCTCGCCGGCCAGGAACCGTTGGGTGAACTGGTCCGGCGCGCCGATGATGCTCTTTACGAGGCCAAGCGCGCCGGCCGCAATCGTGTCGTCGTCGCAAAGGGCGGGCGGCCGGGCGCGGACCGCCACGCCGTCACCGGCGCCTAAAACCTAGAGCACTATCCGACCAAATAGGATCATTTGATGGAGGCAAATCGGTTTCTCG
>CAZPMO010000280.1:0-3650 GCA_964587515.1 uncultured Rhodospirillaceae bacterium
CGCCGGGTGGCGCCACCTTGACCGAAACGTTGCCACGAAGCAGCGACCGCCCGAGCAGCCACCGCCGGCGCGGCAACATGGCGACGTTGAGATCTTCGACGAAATCGGCTTCGAGCGGCGAGCGAACCTCTTCAGTCTGGCCCACTTCGTGCGTCGGGTTTGGCGCGCCCCACTTTTCGCGGCCGCCCGCGATCATCCTTGCCACTTCGCTGCGCGTCTGATCGATCGTGTAGCCCGGCAGCGTCAAGGCCTCGACGGCGGTCAGAATCTCGTCGTCGGACCAGCTGCGGGCGATCCAGTGGCCGGTGAGCCGCACTAGGTTGTTGTGCCACTGGTCACCGGATCGGATCGCCGCGAGGCACGCCTCCACGGTCACGCCGTCGAATTCGGATCCGATGTTGAGACCTACCGTCCCCGATGGTCGCGTATCCTCCGGCCATGTATCCACCTCATCCAGTGGGAAGGCTTTTGCGATTTGCCCCGGGTAGTACCAACGCGGTCGACCATCGTCGAAGGTGAGAAACTCGGTTCGCTCAATGACTCGGCCTGGCTTGGTCGGCCAGGCGATGGAGCCACCCAGGCGCAGTACACGGCTCGGATTGACGACGGACGGATCGCCGCCGAGGGCAGATGAGAGAGCCCCGTTTTGACGCCGGCAAACCAAAGCGTCTCGTTCGGGCATTTCCTGACGCCAAAGCATCTGTGCCCTGACATGCGGATGACGACCGGTCACGACGACTGCGGTCGGCGGGCAGCCCCGGTGGCGGTAATTCACTCGGGCCGTCGCGAGAACATCGTCATCGAGATCGACGTAAAAGGCGGTGAGCGCCAGGAAGTCGTCGTCATTGCAGCGACCGAAGGGTGGGATGTCCACCTTGCGCAAGGCCTGCCCGACATAGACGTTCTGGCCCGGCACCCGGTTCTCGCTCACGGCTAGCTCGGCCAGCTCTTCGAGCTCGTCGGTACCGAAGATCGCGGCGTGCTTGAGCCGGCCATCCCGGGCATCCGTCCATGCAAGCTCGATTCTGCCTTCATGGCATCCATCGAGGTCGCCGCCGAACAGGTGCTCGAGGTGGCTCAGCATCTGCCTCGGGTCGGGCTCGATCATGGGTTGGACGTTGCTTTCGGTCATCGCAGCTACCGGGTCGGTGCGAGGGAGGACGAGAGCCCTCCCTCGCGTCACACCGAATGCCGGATCAGAACTCGGACTCGAGCATCGGATCGGCCGCCGGCTTGGCCGCTGCCGCAATGGGCGGCGGCGGGACATGGCTCGCCTGTGGTTTTGGCGAGGAATCACCGTGCCAGATCTCGCTGACATCGACCGGGCACTCGTCGGGCAGCTCTGCCGGACGGTCCACCCACTTCAACAGCTCCAGCTTCGGCCGATAGTTGGTGCCGTATTTGTCCTTCATCGGCTCGGAGCCGGTGCAGGAAACGACCGGCACCTGGCCGGGATGATTGGCGCGACCCTCCTCGAACGCCTGGTAGACCTCGCGGATCGCGTTTCCCATGTGGATGGATGCGCTCGAAAGCTCCACCAGCCCGCCGAAACACTTCTGGCTGAACACCGAGAGCACGAATCCGCGCTTGAACCCCTCGCCAGGGTTCGGCGCGGCGCGGTCGAGGGAGGGATCGACGGTCCGTTCCGGGGCCTCGCCCTCACGGAACCGGAGCCAGCCGGTCGCGATGTTCGCCATGTCGGCGACGAAAGTGGGGCGAGCGATCTCGACGTCGCCGTCGTCTCCCTTCACGAACCACTTGTCGGCTTTGGCGTTGAACTTGACGTAGGGCTTGATGTTGCCGCTTGCACCAATATTGAGAGGCATTTCCTCGCTCCTTTCAGCTTCGAATGTTCAGAATCCGTATACCGCCGCCCCGTTCGCCCGGGTCGTCGCGTTGTTCCAGTAGAAGGCGTCGTAGTTGGGGACCATCAGTCCGGCGAGCTCACCGGCATCCGCGGACACGGACAAGAACCGGCCGAGGCGGATCGCGATCTGACGAAGTGCCTCCAGATGCCGACGTACATCGTCGCCCGACATCTGGTAGACCGCGACGGCGCGTCCGTCCTTCTTCCCGGCGGTCGGTTTCACATAGGCGAAACGCATGCCGTAGTTGTCATGGGCACGCGCATAGACCGCGCCCTGCCGGCCGTGACTATCGTTGATACCCGAGGGAAGCCGTTCGGCGGTCTTGAGGTCGATGATTAGACCGTGCTGATCGAACCGCCAGTCGATAAAGCCAATGACCGGTACCGCCACGTCTTCGAGACGGATCTCGACCCGCTCCTGCGCCGCGGTCGGCACCCCGTACTGACGCAGCTCCGCGAGCCCGTGCTCCACATACCCCGCCAGTTTCCTTCGTTCCGACTCGCGTCGCTCATCGGCGACGAGCGCCATATCGCGATCGAAGACACGCTCCGCCGTCTCGACACAGGCCGCCAGGTCACGGTCGGGCCGCATCAGGCCGTCGTGGATACCCTGTTCTGCCGCACGACCCCGCGCCGCCGTCGCACTGATCGGCGACCGGCGCCCGAGTAGTCGCTCCATGACCCAAAGGGCCGGCTCAGCGGCCCAGAGGTTGAGTGAAGAGGGCGAAAGGTGGTCGATGCCGTGGCGCTCGAAGGCATTCATGCCCGCGCCCTCCCCAACACTGCTGGCGCATCGCTCGCCGCCGTGCTGTCGCGCATCTGCTCGGCCTCATAGGCTTCGATGTCCTCGAGCCGGTAGACCACCCGACCGCCGATCTTTAGAAACCGCGGCCCTTCGCCGAGCCAACGCCAACGCTCCAGCGTTCGGGGGCTCAAGCTCCACCTGCGGGAGAGCTCGACCTGGTTCAGATGTTTGACTGTCGCCTGTTCGATTGTCATTTTTGGAAGTTCCCAATCACTTGCCATTCACCCGGCGTCTGCGTTTGCTCGCCGCCGCGTCGGCCTCCCGTATGAAGGCCAGAATGCGATCGGCCGTCGCCAGCGTCGGCGAGCGCCCACGGCGCAAATTCAGGATCAGAGAAGGGTCACCGACCGCCTGGCGCCCGAATTCCGTGGGCTTGAAACCGGTGCGCTCGAGGAACTCCTCGACGGTCGAATGGAATTGTTCGGTCAGCGTCTGCATGATAGGAATAATCAAATCGAATGTTTCCTATTGCGTCAATTGGAAAAGATTGTTAATTTCCTATTGTACAGACACAAAGGAATGAGGACATGGATCTCGACCCCGTAAGGCTGAAGGTCCTCAAGCTGGTGAAGGACCGGAAGCCGGCGACCGACATGAAAACCGCGTCGATCGCCATGGGCCGCAATGCGGCCTACCTGCATCAGTTCGTCTATCGCGGCACGCCGAAGGTGCTCTCCGAGGACGACCGCGAGGCGCTCGCTGACCACCTGGGTTGCAAGGCAGAGGAGCTCAAGCACAAGAAGGTGCCGCCCCGCAAACCCCGCAAGAAGGCAGCACCGAAGGAGGGACGTGTCGAACCGAGCACCGTGGCAACAGCGCCGGAAGGCTATTTGGCGATCCCCGAGATCGACGTCCGTGCCTCCGCCGGCCCTGGCGCGTTGAACGAAGGCCTCGAGGAAACCAAGGAGATGTGGTTCTTCCCGGATCCCGTGATCCGGCATGAGTTCCGCGCGCGCCCCGCCGATTTGCGCATGATCA
>CAZPMO010000281.1:0-3539 GCA_964587515.1 uncultured Rhodospirillaceae bacterium
GCCGAGCAGGCTTGGACGTGAATAACCTAGCGAGACTCCACAACTAGGAAAGCTCTCGATCGCCCAATGCGATTACCCTGATGGCGGGCATGGCTGTTCTTAATCTTCCGTGAGACCGGCCTTGCGCAGGCCTTCCAGCAGAATTTCAGTTACGTCTTGGCGCAACCACGTACGCCCTCGGACATAGTCCATCGCCGAGTCGTCGAACCGCGCGAGCAGGTCCCGCGCCTCCTCGCCACGGCCCAGATATCCCAGGGCCGAGGCCAGATGGGCATGGGATTCGAAGAAATCCGGATTGCGCCGGGTGGCTTCGCGACCCCAATGAGCCGCCTTTTCGTATGCACCGATGGACAGATAGGGGACGCACAGATGCGCCATGAAGTTGAAGTTGCGTGGATCCAGTGGATTGAGTTCCAGACCCCTTTCGAGCAAAACGATCCCTTCTTCCGGGTCGCCCCAGTACCCAAGCATGGAACCCGTAAACACCAGCGCCTCGGTATCGTGCGGGTTAAGCTCCAGCGCGCGCCTTCCCTCGGCGATACAGGACTCTCCTTCGCCGCCCAGGCTGTAGGCCCGCGACAGCATGACATGCGCCTGGGAATCTGTCTCGTCGAGGGCGATGGCGCGGCGCGCGGCCTTGAACGCGGCGCGGCGCGACTCCTCGATATTTTCGGTGCCGCGAAAGCGGAAATCACGGCAATGCGTATAGGCCATGCCGGAATGGGCGCGGGCGTAATTGGGATCGAGCGCTAGCGCCGCGGCGAACATTTCGCGCGCCAGGATGTTGTCTTTGTGGGTAAATTTTGCGAGATGGTCGAAACCCCGCACGCAATATTCCCAGGCGGCGAGATCGGACGGCCGCTTGGCGGCGATCCGCTTGCCCTCGGCCCGGACCAGCGCCGGCTCGATGACCGCGGCGATGCGGTCGGCGATTTCGTCCTGCAGATCGAAGAAATCGTCGATCGGCCGGTCGTAGCGCTCGGCCCAGACATGATGTCCGGTCTCGGCCTCGATCAGCTGCGCCGTCACCCGCACCCGATCGCCGGACCGGCGCACGCTGCCCTCGATGACGTAGCGCGCTCCAAGCTCCTCGCCGACACGCCTTATATCGGGCGATGTGCCCTTGAAGGCGAACACCGAATTGCGCGCGATCACCGGGAACGAACGCCACAGCGACAGCGCCGTGATGATGTCCTCGGTCAGCCCGTCGCCGAAATATTCCTGCTCCGGATCACCCGACAGGTTTTCGAACGGCAATACCGCGATGGCGGGTTGGCGGAAGGACTCGCCCGTGGCGGATGGGCCGTCTTTGTCCGGGTTTTCGAGAATCAGCCGGAAAACCCGGACCGGCGCCGCGATATTCTTGAGCGATTGATCGCCGAGGTCGTCAAATTCAAAGGCGAGCTTGTTGTGCACCCCGGCATGGGCCATGCCGGACACGCAGATTCCACCCGGCTCGGCGAGCCCTTCCAGCCGGGCGGCGATATTGACGCCATCGCCGTGGATATCCTCGCCCTCGACGATCACGTCGCCCAGATGCACGCCGATGCGCAGCAGCATCCTGTCGTCTTCGAACTTGTCACCCTCACGTTCGGCGACGCCGGTCTGGATGTCGGCGGCGCACTGGACGGCATCGACCAGACTGCCGAACTCCACCAGAAACCCGTCGCCCATGGTCTTGACCAGCCGCCCCCGATGTTTGTCGAGGGATGGCCGTGCAATTTCGTCGATCAACTCATTGAACCGGGTCCGCGCGCCGCCTTCGTCGGCGCCGATAAGGCGGCTATAGCCGACCACGTCGGCCGCCAGAATCGCCGCGAGCCGCCTTTCAATGCGTTCTTCCGCCACAGATCGCTCCCGGACGCGCGTTGGGAGCGAAATTCTATGCGGAGGTCAGCACTAAGTTCATGGAACGGGATTTCCGGAGGCGGGTCACGCTGGAGGGACGCGGCGACAATGCCACCTTCGGCGTGACCCTGCCCTATTCCTTTTTGGCTCGCTGCTGGATCACTATCCCAACCCATGGAATTTTCTATGGACAGGTACGGTGGAAATGATGATTGGAATTAGCTGGCAACGGGAACAGGGACTCGCGGACCCGTTGCTGCGGCGCATGTTGACGGAAAGAGGCCTCGACAATGTGCCGCAATGGACCAAGGAAAACGATGTCCGTATGAGGGCGCATGCCCGCTGGATGGCGCTCGCCGAGGACCGCGACGGTCCCGTCAATCCCGACCCCCGCGCGATCGCCGACGAAACAGCCATGGCGTCGGAGATCAAGGCGCGGGCGCGGGAGCTTGGCGCCGACCTGGTTGGTTGCACCGCGTTGCGGCCGATCATGATCGATGTCGATTTCGAAATGCCGCATCGGAATATCATCGCGATCGCGGTGCATGAGGATTATGCGAATGTGCTGGACGGTTCGCTGGCGATCGAGACCGAGACCTACGATGTCTATGTGCGCGTCGCGGAAATCGCGACCACGCTGGCCGCCGAAATTCGCGCCATGGGCTATCCCGCCTGGGCGCACCACAACGGTGTGACGCAGATACAGGCGATCCCGACGATGCATCAATGCGGATTCGGCGAACTCGGACGGCATGGCAGCCTGATCAACCCGGATCTCGCCGCCAATTTCCGGCCCAGCTTCGTGACCACCGATTTGCCGCTCGCTTACGATGCGCCGCTGGAATTCGGTGTCCAGGATTATTGCGAGAAATGCAATCTGTGCCGCAACAACTGCCCGGGCGATGCGATCGCCACCGACCATATCCTGACCGAAGGGATCAAGCGCTGGCGTATCGACATGGAGAAGTGCTACCCGTTCTCACGCCTCCATGAAGCCTATTGTCATATCTGCGTCGATGTATGTCCGTATGTCTTCAAGGAAAACGGCGTCTCCGAAAAGCGCGAAAACTACCGAGCCTATATGAAGCAGCGCAAGGAAGACGGCTACCGCTCGCCCAACAGGCCGTGACTCCGGTGGCTACCCGCCGCCGGTCTCGGTCGAGACGATGGGCGCGACGAATTGCAGTTCGGTGTCCCAGGGGAAGAATATCCAGGTGTCCTGACTGACCTCGGTGATGAAGGTGTCGACCATGGGCCGGCCGGCTTGGCATAGACCGTGGCGAAATGGGCCTTGGGCAGAATCTCGCGGACCACGCGGGCGGTGCGCCCGGTATCGACCAGATCGTCGACCAGCAGCATGCCGTCGCCGTCACCCGGCGGTTGCTTCAGCACATTCAACCCACCCTGGTCCTGATGGTCGTAGGATGCCACGCAGACGGTGTCGATCATGCGCAATTCGAGCTCGCGCGCGACGATCGCCGATGGCACCAGCCCGCCGCGCGTAATCGCGATCACACCTTTCCAGGGGCCGAGGTCGGCGAGCCGCCACGCCAACGCCCGCGAATCGCGATGAAGCTGATCCCAGGAAACCGGGAAACCCTTCTGATAATTCTCGGCCATCTTCCATACTCCAGCGAAAGCTTTCCTAGTTGTGATCTCTCACGAGGTTGTTCATTCGATCCCACCCTGCA
>CAZPMO010000282.1:0-3538 GCA_964587515.1 uncultured Rhodospirillaceae bacterium
CCGCGCCCGCGCCCATGAGCAGCGCAATCTGGAGACCGTCATGTCCCTGTTTCCCCGACTGGCGGAACGCCGCGGACAGATCGCGCGAACCATGAGCGGCGGCGAACAGCAGATGGTGGCGATCGGGCGCGCGTTGATGTCGTCCCCCGACTTCCTCCTGCTCGACGAACCTTCCCTCGGGCTGTCGCCCATCCTGTGCGGCGAGCTGTTCAGGTCGCTGGGCAACGTGCGCGCGACCGGCGTCGGGATCCTGCTGGTCGAACAGAACGCCAAACTCAGCCTGGAGATCGCCGATCGCGGCTATTTGCTGGAGAACGGCCGCGTCGTCGGCGCCAACACGGCGTCCGAAATGCTCAACGACGAAGCCGTCCAGCGCGCCTATCTCGGTTATGCCGCGGAAACCCCCGACGGCTGATCCGCCTCGAATCCCCACGGCGGCGCGGGCGGGCGTTGTTTTCACCCCGCCCATCTGAAAGGATTGCGCCGAGGCGCACGTCACAACGGGGGGGAACACATGAACATCATCGAAGACGTCACGCTGCCGGGCCGCGACGGCGGCGCATGGGTGGTCAGGCAGGGCCAGCATATCCGCGTTATCGATGTCGACGGCGGCGCCATCGGCGACTTCGTGTGCTTCAACGCCGACGATCCGACCGAGCGCTTCAGCCAGGCGCGCACCAAGGCCAACCAGGGTAAATTCCTGATCTCGACCGGCGACCACCTTTACAGCCGCGACAACAACGTGATCCTCACCATCGCCGAGGACACTTACGGTATCCACGATTTGCAGTACGGCATGTGCTCGGCATGGGTATACGGCAATTTCGAGGACAAGGATTACCACGGCTTCTCCAAGTCCGAGATGGGCGTCGGCGGGCCGATGGGCGTGCCGCCGTTCGGTTGCTACGAGGTGCTGCAAAAGGCGCTGGCGGACCGGCCCATCGCGCCGCGCGACATCCCCGATCCCCTGAACCTGTTCCAGACCCTGGAATACGATACCGACGCCGGCACCTTCGTCCTGGTCGACGGCCGGAGCAAGCCCGGCGATTACATCGATTTCGAGGCGCCCATGGACGCGCTGTGCGCCCTCAGCGCCTGCCCCTCCATGGGCCGCCCGCTGCGCGTCCAGGTCTACGAGCCGTAAGCGGGGCGCCGGGCGCGCTGTAGAAAGTCCGTCGTGGGAGAAATATTTCAGAGGGGCCGATAACAGCCCCTCCGAGAGTTAGAACATGTTCGATGGCAACCCCGTCGGCCGCCACCCATACGTTATTTTCCGGGCGGCTTGTAGGCGCCGCGAATTTCGCGACCCTTTTGCCGAACCTTGGTCACTTCGTCCGGCGTCATCAGACGGGTGAATTTCAGGTTCTGGATGGCGCCGCCCGCCACCGCGACTCCGGCCATCGCCGGCGCAGCTTCGGGGTCATCCACTTCGAAGATCACCAGTACGCCGGGGCCTTCGGCGACGGTGCTGTACATTGACACCAGCCTGCCGCCAGCGGCTTCGAGCATTTGCTCGACCGCTTCGGCGCGATTGGTTGTGGGATCGTCCAACATACTGTTGAGCGCTTGCGGAGTGTATTGTGCCGTGATGCAGAACAACATAGTCACTCTCCTCCCATTGATGTGCGGTTTGATTATCCGGGAATTCCCACGCGGGACCCTCCTGGACCGTCGAGGGTGACTCGGAACGATCCGACATGCAACTTAATGAGTGTCCGCTAGGAAGCGCCGTTAATGTCTGCTTCCGGCGCGCCACGGGACATTGATCCGGGAAGTTGCAACTCCCGCTTCGCGCCAACAGCGGAAGTTCAGGCTCCTGACGCCGCTTTCGGCTTTCCGCTCATTCCTCCTGGTCTAAGCCCGCCGGCTGTCGGAACGCCTCGAACACGCGGGCGACGAAACCGTCACGTTCGGCCAGCCGGTCCGGATCGAACGCGGCGGGTTCGACCACCGCGTCGAGCAAGGACAGATCCGTGCCGTTTTCGCCCAGGATCGCCTCAAGGGCCCGCTGACGGTCGCGCATTTCAAAGACCTCGGTCGCGAGGGCCACGACCACGCGCATCAGGTCGGTCTTCGAGACATCGGCAAGATAATCGGCTTGAACAACCATCGATCAGGCTCCCGGCTTCCGGCCCATGGTCACGTGGTAGGAGAATTTGCCCATATAGTTCCCCTTGGCGCCGCCCCATTCCGAATAGGCCTCGACGAGGCCGCCGTGGAGGCCGGCGTCGTTGAACGCGCCGACCAGATCCATTTCGTGATAGGCCCGCCAGAACGGCTCGCCGTTATGGTGCGTATCCCAGTCCATCAGATAGGCGCTCAGAGGATCGAGGCTTTGGTAGCTCGGTAATTCGAGATTGCAGAACACCCCATCCGGGGCCAGCACCCGCGCCGCTTCGGCGACGATATTCAGGACCGCCTTGGTCGGGACTTCGTGCAGCAGCAGCTTGCAGAAAATCAGATCGAACGCGCCGTCCTCGAAGTCGAGCGACTCGGCATTCATTTGTCTGAAATGGATCGGACGCTTATGTTCCGCCGCGCGGTGCCGGGCGTATTTCAGCATCGGCGCGGACAAGTCGACGCCGTAATGCTCCGCCCGTGGAAAAACGTCCACGATCGGATACGCCTTATAGCCAGGACCGCAGCCGAGATACAGAACCCGCTTGTAGTCCTTTTCCGGGAGCACCGAGATCAGCGCCCGGCCCATTTCGCCTCCGTCCCTGCCGTAGCGATGCATCGAATAGGCGGCGACGCCGAGCTCGTAGACGGGCCCGGCCAGGCTGTCGCGATGGTAATTCCCGGGCTGCAGGTGGAACTCGGTGGCGTCGTAATAACGCGGCATTTCGAGGTTCGGGTCCAGGATCAGCGAACCCGGCGCATCGACAGGCGCGTCCAGCACCTCTTCGATTTCGTCGCGGCGTTCCGAAAGGCCGTTGATCACTTCGCGCCACATGGATTCCTGGCTCACGCGCTGCAGGCCGCGCGAGGATTGATACAATGGATTCGTCTGCCAACGCCCGGCCATGAATTCCCGGTCGCGCAGCTGATCTTCCACCGGCTTGCGACGTTCCGTCCATCCGTCGAAGTCACGCCGGAGCGCCGGCACCACTTCGGAGGCGACGAAGGCCTTAAGCCCCTCGATCATGTCGAGGCGGGCCTGATGCGGTCGGGTGAGCTTCAGATCCATGTCGTGAGGTTCCCTTCGAATAGCGTTACGGGGTGGCCGCATATGGCGGCGACGGTGCCGTCAGTCTAATGCGAACCAGGGCATTGTCAGAGCGAAAAGCCTTGAGACGGGAGGTAACCACACAGGACATTCTACATTTTAAAAGTCTGTTTCCCGCGTTATCTCGCTAGCCGATAACGTGCGGAAAACGCCATCGATCCGAGAGGACCTATCGGATTCGCCCGGTGAAGAATTCCGCAATGCCGGTTTCTGGAATTAAAGCAGACTAATATTTCGGACCAGATGAGTTCCGAAAAGTGCCGATACTGTTGATAAAGTCGGATTTTGGTGAGTTTTTGGGTGTCCGCTTCT
>CAZPMO010000283.1:0-3424 GCA_964587515.1 uncultured Rhodospirillaceae bacterium
CGAAGCCGCCTATGTGATCGAGACCATGGTGGACAAGGCGGCGCGGGAATTGGGCACCGACCCGATCGAGCTGCGCCGCCGCAACACCATTCCCGTCGAGGCCATGCCGTTCAAGACCGGGCTGGTCTACACATATGATTCCGGCGATTTCCTGAAGAATCTGGAGCTCTGCGCTGCGAACGCCGATATTGACGGGTTCGCGGCGCGGCGCGACGACTCTCAAGCGCGCGGCAAATTGCGCGGGCTCGGGATCTCCAACACCATCGAGGCGTCGGCCGCCGGCATGATGGAGACCGCGCAAATCCGCTTCAACCCGTCCGGCGGCGCGACGCTGCTGATGGGCACCCACGATCACGGCCAGGGCCACGCCACCACCTTCAAGCAGATCATGTGGGACAAGCTCGGGCTCGACAGCGACGACATCCGGTTCTCATATGGCGACACTGATCAGGTGACCTTCGGGATCGGCACGTTCGGCTCGCGCTCGGCCGCGTGCGGCGGCACCGCGGTGACGCTCGCCGCCGACAAGATCGTCGAGAAGGGAACCCGCATCGCGGCCCATATATTGGAGGCGGCGGAGGACGACATCGCCTTCGAGGGCGGCAATTTCACCGTCGCCGGCACCGATCGGTCGGTCCATCTCCAGGACGTGGCCAAGGCGGCGTTCATGCCGCCGCGGCTTCCGAAGGACGTGGAGCCCGGCTTCGACGAGACCGGCGTTTATGACGGCGGCCGCCCGACCTTCCCCAACGGCTGCCATATCTGCGAGATCGAAATCGACGAAGACACCTGCGCGGTGGAGATCATGCGCTATACGGTGGTCGACGATGTCGGCACCATCATCAACCCGCTGCTGCTGAAGGGTCAGATCCATGGCGGCATCGCACAGGGGGTGGGACAGGCGCTGATGGAGGACATCGCGGTCGACGGCGCGTCGGGCCAGGTGATGTCGGGCTCGTTCATGGATTACTGCATGCCGCGCGCCGATGATTTCTGCGATATCGCCATCGCCAGCAACACCGTGCCGACACCCACCAACCCGCTGGGGGTAAAGGGCTGCGGCGAAGCCGGCACCGTCGGCGCGCTGCCGGCGGTGATGATCGCCATCAACGACGCGCTGGACGGCAAAGGCGCGCCCTACGTGCAGATGCCGGCGACCTCCGAGAAGGTCTGGCAGGCGCTCCGCGCGGCGCAATGATGGCACCTGACGGGCTTATATGTACACGGTGCGCGCGGGCCTATCCGCTGACCGCATTCGAGCGCGCCTGCGAGGATTGCGCCGCCGACGGCGTAATCGCCAATTTGACGGTCCAATACGCCGACGCCCCCGCGCCAGCCCGCGCCGCGATCCCCGATGAGCCGCGCTCGCTGTGGCGTTTCGCGGCTAGTTTGCCGCTGGACGCCGAGGACGCGGTCACGCTCGGCGAGGGCATGACGCCGCTGGTCGCGACCGACGGGCTGGGCCATGACCGACTGTTGGTGAAGGACGAATCCCGCAACCCGACATGGTCGTTCAAGGACCGGCTGGCGACGGTGGCGGTCTCGTGGGCGCGCCGGACGGGCGCGACGGTGATCGCCACATCGTCGTCGGGCAACGCGGGCGCGGCGGCGGCGGCCTATGCCGCGCGCGCCGGTCTGCCCTGCGTGGTGCTGACTTTCAAGGGCACCGCCCCGGCCATGGTTTCGCAGATGCGCGGCTACGGCGCCATGGTGCTGGAGCTGCCCGGCAAGGACGACCGCTGGACGGTGCTGTCGCGCGCGGTGCGCGAGCTTGGCTGGTTCCCGACATCGCCGTTCTTCGGCCCCACCGCGGGGTCCAATCCCATTGGCATCGAGGGCTACAAGACGCTGGCCTACGAGATCGCCGAGCAACTGGACTGGCGGACGCCGGAATGGTGCGCGCTGCCGGTGTGTTACGGAGATGCGCTCTACGGCATGTGGAAGGGGTTCGAGGAGATGCGGCGCTGGGGCTGGACCGAGACCGTGCCGCGCATGATCGCCGCCGAGGTTTCGGGCTCGCTGAGCGCGGCGCTCGAACAAAGCGCGCAAATGCCGCCGGCGGTGCCACGCAACGCCGCCAGCCGCGCCGTCTCCATCGACGTGGTGCAGGGCACCTTCCAGGCCTTGGCCGCGCTGGAGGCGTCGCAGGGTACGGCGGTGAACCTGGACGACCAGGCGTTGGCGGACTGGCAGGCGCGCCTCGCCACCACCACCGGGCTGTCGGCCGAATTGTCGTCGGCCGCGTCGTTCGCCGCCATCGACCGGCTGCACGAGGCCGGCACGATCAAAAGCGGCGAAACGGTGGTCGCGGTGATGACCGCGTCCGGGCTGAAGGATCTCGGTTTCGACACCGGCCGCGCCGAGGGCGCGCCCACGGCGACGCCGGATTTGGACTCGGTGCTGCGCGCGCTTCACGACGGGTACGGTTATGTTGGTTGAGTCTGGGGCTGATTTCGGCCTCTCCATCGACGGGTTTTCGCCGGCCGGCGACATCGCCGCCCAGGCGCGCGCGGCCGAGGCCGGCGGGGCGCGGACGCTGTGGGTGGCGACCCATCTGTTCCTGCGCGATCCGGTGGCGCTGGCCTCCGCCGCGCTGGCCGCGACCACGGAGCTGAAAGTGGCGCTGATGGCGATGTCGCCCTTCGCGCTCCACCCGGTGCACGCGGCGATGGCGGCGGCGACGCTGGATGAACTTTATCCCGGCCGCGTGGTGTTGTCGCTGGGGGTCGGCGCGCCGGGTGATTTATCCGCCGCAGACATTGAAGTTTCGCGTCCCCTCGGGACATTGGAGGACGCGATCGGGATTTGCCGCGCTTTGTTCGCGGGCGAGGCGTGCCGCCTCGGCGAGCGCCGTCTGGTCAACGCGCCGTGCCAGGTTCCCATCGTGCTCGCCGCCTCCGGCCCGAAGATGCTGGAACTCGCCGGCAGCAAAGCCGACGGGGCGATCATTTCGGGCGCGACGTCGGTCCCCTTCGTGCGCTGGTGCCTGGATCACGTGCAGCGCGGCGCGCAAGGCCGCGCGATAGCGACCCACGGCATCGTCTATACCCGCATCGGCGGCGCCGACGACCTCACCGAATTACGCCGCACGCTGGGATTTATCCTGCGCGGCCAACATCATTCCCGCAACGTCGCGCTGGCCGGCCTCGACCTGGATCAGGCGGGTCTGCGCACGGCTTACGCCGCCGAAGACTGGGATGCGGTGGAAGCGCTGGTGAGCGATGCGGTGATGGGCGCCCATGCGGCCTGCGGCGCGGCGGAGACGGTGCGCGCGCGCCTCGCGAAATACCACGCGGCGGGGCTCGACGAGGTGGTGTTGGGCGGCGTCACCGAGCCCACCGACATCGCCGCGACCTTCGCCGCGATCGCCTAGATGTGATGTCTCAATAGGTTGTTCATTCGACCCTGCCTTGAGAAGCTGATG
>CAZPMO010000284.1:0-3253 GCA_964587515.1 uncultured Rhodospirillaceae bacterium
CCCGCATCACGTGCAACGCGACCGAATGCTACGGGTTTGATGAATAAGGCGGGCTGAAAGACGTGGCTCATCATATGGGCGACGCTGACCAGCGAGACGATACGAACACCGCGCCCCATCGCGCCAGCCGCGGCCGTGCTCATCGTCTGTAACGCCCCCGGACCGTTATAAAAGTGAAAAACGCGCCGGCGATCATGGTCGCCGAAATCCAGAATATCCAGCGCGGGTCGGAATTATCCATCACCCAACCCAGGACCACGGGAATGATCGCGCCGCCGAAATTGGCGCCGGTCGATGCAAATCCCATGACCTTGCCCATGGAGCCTTCCGGCGTCACATCACGCAGCAGCAGGTCGCGCGACGGCACCAGCAGCCCCATCAGAAACCCGGCCAGCGTGATCACCGTGACGAGTACGATATTGGGCATGTCGTAGGCGCCGATCGTGGCGATCAGCAGACCGGAGGGCACCAGCGTCAGGCAAGCGACCCAGATTTGCGGGCCGGTACGGTCGGCGAGAAAGCCGCCCGCGAGGATGCCGCCCGCCGCGCCCGCCATCAGGCCGGTCAGCGCCGCCCCGGCGACGACCTGTGGCGTCGCGTAGAGTTCCCACAAGGCGACTTCCAGGAAATTCCGCAAGCCGCCGACGCCCATCTGATTCAGCACGAAATAGAAAAAGCACATCATGATCGGTACGCTGAACAGCAGCTTTACGCCCTGACCGACGCCGGCCGGTTGGGGTTTGTCGCTCGCTGGTTCGTTTTCCTTGTCCGGGTTCGGCGACTCCTGTTTCAGATCAACGCCGTCCAGAAGCGTGCCGTTGGTCCAGACCAGCAGCGCGCAGGTCAGCCCCACCGCGCCGGCCATCAGAAACGCCGCCTGCCAGTGCCACAGCGTGGCGATCCCGGTCATGAACAGCGGCGCGAGCGCGAAACCGAGATATCCGGTGAAGGAATGAATGCCGAAGGCGCGGCCCATGCGCTCCTTCGTGATTACCGATGTGAGTATCGCGTAATCGGCCGGGTGATAGACGGTGTGCCCAATGCCCGCCACCGCTCCCAACGCCAGGAGTTGCCAATAGAAATCGGCCAGTCCGATAGAGCCGATGGCCGAGGCTTCGACCACCAGCCCGGCCACCAGCACCCGGCGGCCGCCGAGCTTGTCGACCAGGAAACCCACCGGCGTCTGGCCGATCCCCGCGGCCAGGGCGAACGAGGTCAGGACGGCGCCGAGTTCGAGATTGTTGATCTCGAAGGTGCTTTTCAGCACCGAGAACATGGGTGGCAGAACCATGTAATAGAAATGGCTCATCATATGCGGGAAGCAGATCAACCCGATGACCTTGCTGTCCCGATTCATGGAAGCCGCGATGCGCGCCATCGTTTCTCCGTTGGTGAAGATGTCCCGCCGGGACAAGATTTTTAGCGTTCTGAACGATAAATAGGTCGTCCGCCCGCGCTTTCATAGTCACGCGCATGGACGCGTTCAGGCGATCACCATCACAAGCCCGCCCATCACCGCGACGTTGTTGCAGAATATCCATGTGTGGGTCTGGCGCAGGCGCGGATCCTCCATCGACCAGAAATGGTGATAGAGAAAATTCGCCATGATGGTGAAGACGATCAACCCGATCGCGCCGGCCCAGGCGTAATAATCGATCAGCACCATCGCGCCGCCCACCAGCATGGTGGCGAAGCCGCCGATCAGAACCAGTTTTGGAAACGGAATATTGTGGCCTTCGAACCGGGCCGCGTGATCGTCGAACTGCGGGAAGGCGGTGAAGCCCCGGTACAGGAACAGGAACGCGATCATCGCGTGCCCGACGATTTCAAGGATCGAATGATCGGCGTGCATGGCTCCCCCTTTTGATTTCGGAGGAGTTTAGAGCAGGTAGCCGGGCGGCGCACCTGTGGCCCGTGACACGCGACGGCGGCCATCGTATTCTCGAAAGAACTCGGAACCAGGGGATGATCATGCAAGTCAACGCCAACGGTGTTTCATTCAATTGCGAAATCGACGGGCGCGAGGGCGCGCCCTGGGTGACGTTTTCCAATTCTCTCGCGACCAACGTCTCCATGTGGGACGACCAGGTCGCGGCGCTGAAGGACGATTACCGGATGCTGCGCTACGACAAGCGCGGTCACGGCGGCACCGAGGCGGTCGAAGGACCTTACAACTGGGACATGCTGGTGGCCGACGTGGTGGCGATCTGGGACGCGCTCGATATCGCGAAGAGCCACTTCGTCGGATTGTCCATGGGCGGCATGACGGCGTTCGGCCTGGCGCAGGATTACGCCGATCGGGTCGACCGCGTGGTCGCGTCCAACACCCGCGCCGATGCGCCGCCAGAATTCCGCGACGCCTGGGACGGGCGCATCGAAACGGTCGAGCAGAACGGCATGGCGTCGCTGGCGAGCCCCACCGTTGAACGCTGGTGCTCCGATGAATTTCTGGCCTCGGGATCGCCCGCGCTCGACAAGATGCGCGCCATGGTGTCGGGCACTTCGTCGACCGGCTTCATCGGCTGCGCGCACGCGCTGAAAGGCCTCAACTTCCAGGACCGGCTCGATGAAATCGATACGCCCATGCTGTTCATCGGCGGCAAGGAGGACGTCGCGACGCCGTCGGATAATATGCGCCTGATCCACGAAGCCGTGGGCGGTTCGCAATTCGTCGAGCTTTCGCCGGCCGGCCATCTCGCGAACATGGAACAGCCGGACGCCTATACCGCCGCGCTGAAAGACTTCCTCGGCTAGCCATGCGGTTCGCGATTTACGGCAGCGGCGGCGTCGGCGGGTATTTCGGCGCGCGCCTGGCCGCGGCCGGCGAGGACGTGCGTTTCATCGCGCGTGGCGAACATCTGCGCGCCATGCGCGCCGACGGACTCCGCGTCACCAGCGCGCTCGGCGACGTCGAGGTCAAATCCGTCCAGGCGACCGACGATCCCGCCGAGATCGGACCGGTGGACGCCGTGTTCGTCGCGGTGAAGCTCTACGACATGGAAAGCGTGGCCGAGGCATGCCGCCCGCTGATCGGGCCCGACACCATGCTGGTGTCTTTCCAGAACGGCGTCACGGCGCCCGAAATGCTGGCCGCGCGGTTGGGACGCCCGCACATCATCGGCGGCGTGACGTATATTCTCTCGGTGATCGAGCGGCCGGGACTGGTGGCGCATCTCGGTCCCTTCGCGCGGCTGCTGTTCGGGGAGTTCGGCGGCGCGCCGTCGCCTCGCGTCGATGCGTTGAAGGCGGTGTG
>CAZPMO010000285.1:0-3227 GCA_964587515.1 uncultured Rhodospirillaceae bacterium
CGCGCTGATCGGCCGCAAACAGCAGCTCAAGGCGGCCGAAAAAGCCCTGCAGAAGCAGGAAGAGGCCCGCAAGCGGGCGCTTGGTGACCTGCGCACCCTGGAGGAACGCCATGCCAAGGCCACCCTGAGCGAGGTCGACCTGATTGACCGGCGGCGGGATCGGGAGCTCGACGACTGGCGCCGGCGCCTCGCCGTCCGGGAGATCACAGCCGGGGAATTTGCCAGGGCGGCCGAGATCATCGAAGGAGAGCACCAGCGCAAGCTCACGGAGATCGCCCGGAACGCCCAGGCGGAGCGCGAACGGCTGCAGTTTGGCGCCGGCGCCATCGCCGCCGTGCGGGAATATTTCGACAGCGTGAAGGAACACGGACGTCTTGCCGGCGATTTCCTGACCAATTCCGTGTTCCGGCCCCTGGAACAGACCCTGGCGAGTTTCTATGCCACCGGATTGGTTGATTTCGGGACCTTCAAGGATGCCGTCGTCAAGGGACTTGCAGAGCTGGCCGCCAAGGCTACGGTGAGCTTCGCCGGCAGCGCCGCCTCCGGCGCGGTCCAGGCCATCGGTTCCAAGATCGGCGGCGGCGTGGTCGACAAGGTCATCGACTTCTTCAAGTTCGCCGAAGGTGGTCTGGTCACGGGCCCGGGCCATGACCGCTCGGACAATATTCCGGCTCTGTTGAGCCCGGGCGAATTCGTGCTCTCGGCCAAGGCCGTGCGCCGACTCGGGCTCCCCGCCATCGCCGCCGCCAACGATGGTGCCTTGTCGCCCTCGATCGGTCCCGACGGCGTACAGCATTTTGGCTTTGGCGGTTTCGTGAAGAAAATCACCGGCGCCTTCAAAAGCGTGGTCAAGGGTGCGGTAAACGCGGTCAAGAGCCTGGCCACACCCCAGGGCCTGCTCACTCTGGCGGCATCCCTCGCATTACCTGGCATCGGCAGTGCATTGGCCGGCGCTTTTCTGCCGGCAGCAGGCGCCGCCCAGGCCGCCGCACTTGGCTTTGGCTCCTCTGTCATTCCCGGTATCGGCGCCGTGTCTTCAAGCCTGATCTCGCGGCTTGCGGGCGGTGTCGCATCATCCTTCGCCTCTGGGGTCCTCGGCGGCAATTTGAGCACCTCCGCCGTGCTCAAGCTTGCCGGCGAGGCCGTGGCTAAGCGCGGTATACTCGGCGCCGTCGGCATCGGCGGCGGTGGAGAGGGACTTCTGGGAAGCCAGATCCAGAAAACCCTCCCCGGCGTCGCCTCAAGCCGCACATTTGATCTTGGCGCCGTGGTCGGACCGGCCTTTGGCGGTTTGTTGGATGGCATCACCGCCAGCTTCGACGACGTCAAAAACAAGGCCGCGAGCGTGAGAGAGTCCGTCGCTTCCCTACCGGGCTTCGCGCAAGGCGGACTGGTCCGTGGTCCCGATACGGTGCCCGCTCTTCTCAGTCCCGGCGAGTTCGTCATGCGGCGCAATGCGGTCACCTCCATAGGCCAACCTGCGCTCGAAGCCATGAACCAGGGCCGCATTCCGGTTCGGGTAGCGGACAGCAACGATAACCGGGATGTGGTGGGTGCCATCGAACGCGGATCCCGGATCGCCGATCTTCGCGGCCAACGTCTCGAGCGGGAACTGATCGCCACCCGAGGCGAGCTCCAGGAGGTGAAACGCGACCTGCGCCGGGTCCTCGCCGGCCAGGCCGCCTCCGGGGTCCGCGCGGCATGAGTGCTTTCACGGATCTACTGGCCGACGCCTATGCGGCCCGGCGCTACCTGGTGACACTGGAACCCTACGATCCGGGCGCGGGCGCCGTGGTCACGCGGCATTACTCAGACCATGGTTTCGTGACTGAGCCCGGAGACAGCCCCGCAAACCAGTATTTTGAACCCCGTGTGGTCTCAGCGTTAAACTTCGAACGGAATTTGTTCCAGCGAGGCCTGATCGGCGGGCGTTCGATCCCGAATTTCGGCGAGATCGTCCTCGCCAACGCCGATGGCGGGCTGGATGGACTCCTCGCATACAGCTGGGACGACCGGCGGGTGCGGGTATATCTGGGCGGCAGCGACTTTGCCCATGGCGACTTCGACCTCGTGTTCGACGGCACCGCCGAACAGATCGAGGTCACGGACGAAGTTGTCGCGGTCCGGCTCCGTGATTGGCAGCACAAGCTCGACAAACCAATCCAGGGCACCCTTTACGCTGGCACCGGTGGCGATGAGGGCGGATCCGACCTCACCGGCGTCCGCAAACCGCTGGCGTTCGGCCGGGTGCTCAATGTGCGCCCGGTCATGGTGGACCCGGGCGCCGGGCGCTATCAGGTGCACGACGGCGCCATCGAAGATGTGGATGCCCTCTATGTGGGCGGCATCGCCTATACCAAGATCGTCGGTACGCCGGCGGCCAACCAGTACGCGGTCGATGCCGCCATCGGTTTCGTGACCGTGGGCGGCGCGCCGCTGACGGAACAGGTGACCTGCGATGTCAAAGGAGCCAAGCCGAGCGGTACTTACCTGACGACGGTCGCCGACATCGCCGAAGAGATCGTCACCACCCAGGGCGGGCTCGGCGCCGGCGACCTTGATACCGCCAGTTTCACGGCGCTCAACACGGCCAACAGCGCCACCGTCGGCATCTATGTGGACGGCGCCTCCAGTAGATACTTGCTTGAGGTACTCGACGAGTTGCTCGCGAGTATCGGCGGCTACTACGGCTTTGATCGTTCGGGAAAATTCGAGGTGGGACGGCTCGAGGCCCCGGGCGGCACGCCGGCGGCCACGTTTACCGACGTGGAGATATTGGAGATCGATAGACAGGCAACGGCGTTGCCCGTGCACCGGGTCCGCCTCGGTTACCAGCCGAACTGGACGGTCCAGGTCGAGTTCCAGCTGCAGGGCGGAGCCACCGCCGGCCGGCGCGCCTTCACGGCGCGGGATTTTCGTCATGTGACCACCCTGGACGGGACCGTGCTCACCAAGCACCCCTTGGCCGGTGATCTTGAGATCAAGACGCTGCTGGATGGGAGTGCCGCCGCCGGCACGGAGGCCTCCCGTTTGCTGGATCTCTACAAGGCCGACCGGGATCTCTTCCGGGTGCGGGTCAAAACCCAACCGTTCGCGCTGGAAATGGCCAATACCGTGCGGCTCATCTATCCGCGCTTTGGCTTGGAAGCAGGCAAGGATTATCGGGTGATCGGCCTGGTCGAGGATGCGGCCATCAACGAAATCGAACTGACGCTCTGGGGCTGATC
>CAZPMO010000286.1:0-3216 GCA_964587515.1 uncultured Rhodospirillaceae bacterium
ACTTATAAATCGGGTTTGGCTGTACAGACAACCGGGGCCACTTCACTTTGCTGTGCTAACCCCCATTCTGCTTCTTCCTCCCAATGGGAATGCGCAAAGCCAGAAATCCTCAAGGCGTAATAGCAGAATCGTTGCTTTCGGTCATGTGACAAGATTGGGAGGAGGTGGCACGACCATTGCCTCGATACCCCAGATGATCCCGTGCTTAGAAAACATGGACATCTCCCACTGCGGATGATCAAAGCTCGCGTGGCAATTCGAGCGGCATCCTGAATAGCCCTGGCAACCTTTCCGACTGATCGCATCAGACTAGTCGTGGCAAGGCAATCTGCAACCTAATAAGGACATCAGCGGCAGTCCCACGCTGTCATACACGGTTCTCAACAACAATGCTGGAGTAGATGTGGAACTCAAAACATGTTAATATGCGCATGTCCGCGTACAGCCACACAAATTATGGCAAAAAAACCAGCGACTTTCGGTAAATATATCCAGCAGTTACGTTCGGAACAAAAGATCGGATTACGGGCATTAGCTCGCCAGCTGACTATCTCACCGAGTTACTTGAGTGATATCGAAAAAGATAGAAGGCCGGCCCCGAAAAATGATTTGCTAGTCGATATTGCTAACCATCTGGAAGCCGATTTGGAGACACTCTATGACTTAGCTGGCCAATCAAGAGAGGCTAGCCCTCCAGATACCCTCAATATCATGGCAGAACGACCGGAATGCATTCCATTGTTACGGGCGATTAACGACTACAACCTCGATAAACGCGCTATTAGGGAGTTAACAAGATATATGGTTTCTTCTAACGAAAAAGCTCTGATCATTGCCGCAGGAATGGGAAGTCGCCTGTGGCCCCTTACAGAGGACAAGCCCAAGTGTATGCTGGATTTCGGTGGAGAAACGTTGTTGCAACGCCAAATTAGGGCTTACAACGCTTGCGGAATAAAAAACATCTCTTTAATCCGAGGGTACCAAAAAGAAAAAATCAATTACGAAGGCCTACGTTACTACGAAAATCCGGATTTCCAGAATAACAATATTCTTAGTTCACTGTTTTATGCAGAAAAAGAGTTAGATAGCCATATCATTGTTTCATATTCTGACATTCTTTTTGAAAGTCAAGTTGTGCAGCGATTGCTCCAATCGGACCATGATATTTCAATCGTTGTTGATATTGATTGGCGTGGCTACTATGTTGGACGCGTAGATCACCCAATCGAAGAAGCCGAAAACGTTATTTTTGATGCCAACAACAAAGTTATCCAGATCGGGAAAATTATTGCCAACAGCCACGATGTGCATGGCGAGTTTATCGGCATGATGCGGCTGACCCCAAAGGGTACAGCAATCTTAAAGAAACACTTCTACCAAGCCAAGGCCGTGTATGACGGTAAGCCATTCCAACGTGCTGCTGAATTCAAGAAAGCCTACCTGACCGATATGATTCAGCAGATGGTGGACTTCGGTGTCCCCATTCACTGCGTCATTATTGAACGTGGCTGGAAAGAAATCGACACAATTGAGGACTACAAAAATGCCTTAAAGGAATTCGATGAATAAGCCGTTCTGCGATTATCAGAACTATCAGTTTTCGGTAAAAAAGAAAAAATTTATATGTGATATGAATCACATATCATAAATAAACAAAACCGACTGGAACCGCACGAGACGGTTTCTTCGCCATGATTACGCACCATTGTCACAGAATATGATATCCGAATCACCATACCAACACCTTCGTAAAGGGAAAGTTATGAAAAACAGAATCATTTTTGTTGCTGCTGTTCTCGGCATTTGTTTCAGTCTGTTTACCAACGGCCAAGCTCAGAATCTTGACCTGAAGATGGTATTTGTCCCAGCGAGCGAGAAAGGCGATGACAAGGATTATGAGAATTTGATCAAGATTATTGAAAAACTTTCTGGTTACAAGATTTCTTCGATTAAGGTAACCGATTACAACGCGGCTGTGGAGTCTATGCGAGCGGGTCGTGCACAAATCGCGTGGTTTGGCGGCAAAACATATATCCAAGCAGCTGAAATTGCCGATGCTGAGGCCTTCGCGGCTGGCATTCGAAAAGGAGCAACCGATGCCACTTATTTTGCTTACTTTGTTGTTCCTATCGACAGCCCAATCAAGAAATTTGAGGATGTTAAAGGGCAAACACTGGCCTTAAATAGCATTGGCTCAACAAGTGGTGATCTGATTCCCCAGGTGGAATTATCGAAAATCGGACTTTCGACGAAGAATCCTGATCATTTTAAGAATGTCTTCTATGCGGGAAGTCACGATGCTTGTCTGCTATCAGTGCTTAACAAGCATTCAGATGTCTGCGGGATGAGTTCGAGAAACTTTGAGGCGCGGTTAGGTGATGGAACCTTCAAGATGGATCAGGTTCGCATCATTCACAAATCCACACCTGTCCCACCACCCCCATTAGCCTACTCAAAGCGTCTCCCTCAGGAAGTGCGAGACAAGATTAAGGCAGCAACACTAGAGGCGCATAAACATGGTCGCATTGGTGGCTACGGAGGAGAAATGGAGCGCTATATTGCAGTTACGGATGCCGACTACGATCTTCTTAGAGAAGTTGACCGCTTGCTCAAAGCTTCTCAGTGAATGTTGTTACTACCACAGAAAGACACGCATATGGTGCCGTTACTGAGAATTTCGAATTTGGAAAAAATCTATTCCGATGGAACTATAGCAATCAATGATGTAAGTTTTGATGTCTTACCCGGAGAGTTTATCGTGATCCTGGGACCCAGCGGCTCGGGTAAGACATCTCTTTTACGTTGCATCAATGGTCTGGTCGCGCCAACCTCGGGTAACATTATTCTCGAAGAGGTACTAGTTACTCCAAGAAATCTACGTAGTATCAGGAAACGAGTGGGATTGATTTTTCAGCACTTTAATCTTGTCGGAAACCTGTCATCCCTCAATAACGTGCTTACCGGATTCCTTGGTGAAAACAGCACGATCGCGTCGCTATTTTTCCTCTTTAAGAGAGATTTGAAGCTAAGAGCACTCGAATGCCTCGATTTGGTTGGCCTGTTGGACAAGGCTCACGTTCGAGCCGATAAGCTATCTGGTGGCCAACAGCAAAGGGTTGGCATAGCCCGCGCAATAGCCAGCAATCCTATCTTGATTCTTGCCGACGAACCAGTGGCTAGCCTTGACCCGATGATCGCTTATTCCGTTCTATTACT
>CAZPMO010000287.1:0-3035 GCA_964587515.1 uncultured Rhodospirillaceae bacterium
GCAGGGCGGATAGTTACTGTAGTAAAATTATCAGATTGATATTCTGATAAAATTTGTTCACAATCAGCTTTAAACTTAGAATAATCAGTAAGCGGATTTAAGCTCATTTCCTCATGAACATCAGACTCTTCTTTAATACCGTAGACACTAGAAGATGAGGCATAAATGAAGCGCTGAACACCATTTTCTCTTGATATTATAACTAGCGGCCTAAAGGCGTCCAGATTAATGGACTTGCCCAGATCCGGATTCAACTCGAAGCTCGGATCATTGGAGATGCAGGCGAGGTGAATCACTGCATCATGGCCGGGCAAGAGTTTTTGCAAAAGGGCCTGATCCCGAATGTCTCCCTTTACAGAATTAAGATTGGGATGAGCGGGAAGTACCTCTTCCCCGTAGATCATAAGATCAAGTACAGTAACTGCATAGCCTTCTTCAAGTAAATGTGGCACTAGCACAGCGCCTACATATCCGGCCCCGCCAGTTATAAAGATGTTATTCATTAATATTCTATCCCTATAAAATATTTGTTTGCGTTAAGCAGAATATTCTCTATCTCCAATAATCAGATCCACGATGGCCAGCAACCAAATCTGATGAATATTCTCCACGAAATTATAAGCCCTGCTATTTACCCAAAGGTTGATATCTCCCAGCTGGCGTAAAGGGTTGTTTTCGTCAAAACCTGAAAAGGTGACCACTGCTCTGAATTTTCCTATTTGTGCAGCCTTAACACCATTCAGCATATTCTCTGAATTACCGCTGGAAGAGACAACGATGAGCAAATCACCTTCATCGCCGTAGAAATCCACCGACTTTTCCACCCAACGCTCAAAACCGTAATCATTGGCAAAACAGGTAATGAGATCTGCTTCATTGTAATTGACACAGCGTATGCCGGCGTTTTTGGTGAGGTCTACGCTGAAGTGGCTGGCCATAGCTGCACTTCCGCCATTTCCAAAAATGAGAGTCTTATTATTATTTTTATTTACCTCCAATAATAAGTCACGTACTTGGATCAGCTCATTAATTATAACATCACTTGGTTTTAAGAGGTCAGATAAATCTTCTAGGTAACTTTTTAGAAATTGTTGGTCAGACATAATCTATTTTAAGGAATGTGAAATGGTTTTAAGTAGATCCACTTTGCTTACCGGTTTGCTATTACCAATAGACTCTACAGACTGTGCCGCCGCAAGAGAAGCAATAAATAATGCCAATTCTTCTTCAATTCCACTATAAAGACATACTGACAGCAATGCAAGTAAGGCATCTCCAGCGCCAATTTTATCCACAATATCAACAGCAAATCCAGGACAATTAATCGGGATTTTGCTATTATTGAGTAAAAAAGCGCCGGCCCTACCTTGAGTTACAGTAATACTCTTTGTTGCTATCATTTCTTTGAGATTTCTAGCAAGCGTTACAAGTTCACCATCGCGCTGGCGCAACTCGTGGCGTAATTCAGATGCATTTATAATTAAACAGTCAATATCAGAATATTTACCTATACTGTGCATACCAATATTAGCAGCATTGACTTGAGCATTTAAACTAATAAACTTATCCATTTTTGAAATATGCTCTGCAACTTTTGATGTAATAATACCATGACCATAATCAGAGACGATAATTAAATCATGTTCTGATGCTAACTTGTTAATTTTTTCTATAAAATTAGTTTCATCCTTTTGGGTGAGTGGGTCATCATTGATTGAATAAACGCCCAGCACTTTTTTGCTATCCACCTTATCCAGAAATCTTCTTTTAATAATGGTTGGGGAGTTATGCTTAGTTAAAAAATTGAGTTGAATATTTTCTTCTATATTTTCTTCAATGAATTTTTTTTGTTCATTGTTACTGCCCAAAAAACTTAAAACGGAAATTGTATCACAAAATGCATTCAAGTGCCGGGCAATGGCCAAAGAGCCTCCCAGATATTGCTGTGTTTCCAGATCTCGGAGGACCAGTACCGGTTCCTTGCCAGACTTGCCTAGTGCTTCACAAAAAACATATTGATCAATAATGGTTTCACCTATAACGAGCACCTTTAAACTCTTCAATTTTTCTATTATTGATTTGATAAAATCAAAGCTATGTTTATCAACTATTTTTTGAATAAATAACTTTTGCTCCTGAGAATATAAATCACCAAACTTATTTAACAAGTTACTGGAACTGAAGGAAATGTCCTCGGTGTACATTATTTTACCGCCTATCAACTTAACTGCTTTCTCCTCATTATCTATTTTGCCCGTAACATCATCTTTATGGTCTTTATAGTCGGGCCCTTTGCAATAGATATCAGGCTGTATCATCTTAATAGTATTAACAGCAACTGGCCATTCATTAGCCGATACAAAATCAATTGATTCAAGCGCGGATAAGGCTTCCAAACGCAGGGCGGTGGTAAAGGCTGGTCGGTTGGGGCCCTTATTTACAAATTCATCCGGCGTTATGGTCACTATCAAAGTATCGCCAAGAGTTCTGGCTTCCTCGAAATGTTTGATATGTCCTATATGCAGCAGATCGAATACACCGTGGCAATGGACTACCTTTTTGCCGGTTGATTTCAGTTTGGCAGTTATTTTTTGAAGCTCTTCCAGGGTTTTTATTTTTTCATTCATATAGCTAGCTCAAATACTTAAACCATTTTTCCGTTGCTTTTTCGATAGACTTTTCATCCCAAACTGGGGCTTCTCGCCAATAGTCTATATTCTCCAATAATATATCAACGCCTTCTTCCAAGCTAACTTTTGGTTGCCAGTTTAACAGCTTTTTTGCCTTGGAAATATCCGCCCAGGTACATTCCGGCTCTCCTGGACGCTTTGGGATGTATATCACTTCACCACCAAGTAATTCTACCAATCGATTCACACTGTATGTATTATCTGAACCGATGTTTATTATTTCCCCACTTACATCACTTTCTGCAGCAGCAATAATAGCAGCCACGATATCTGAAACAAAAGTGAAATCCCGAGTTTGTTTTCCGTCACCCACAACAGTGTAAGGCTTCTCTGCCAGTTTCTGAG
>CAZPMO010000288.1:0-2945 GCA_964587515.1 uncultured Rhodospirillaceae bacterium
CATGGCTGTGGCAGGTCAACGACGCCAACACGGCGGCGCGCATCCGCTCGAACACGGCTCTGGTGGCAGAACAGATCACGGTCCGGCTGGATTCTCTCATCTCGGCGCGACTCGCATTGGCGGAACATTTTCGCCGCGAATGGGCCGGCCGGGAAAAAACCGACCAGGCAGCTTTCGTTCGCGAAGCGCATTCCCTGCACAAGTTGTTCCCAAATTTCCAAGCCATAAGTTGGATCGACAACGAAGGCATAATTCGCTGGGTTACGCCCCTCAACGGCAACGAAGCGGCGCTGGGGCTGAATATCCGCCAACATGCCTTCGCCGGTCCCGTCCTCGCCGCCGCTGAACAGAGCGGTACGACGCAGGTCACGCCGCCCATCGATCTGGCCCAGGGCGGCAAGGGTTCGTCGCCTATGGCCCGCTGAGGAACAGGCGCGGCGACGACGGGTTCATTAATCTCGTATTCCGCATTCATCCCTTGATTCGCACCGCCGTGGAATCCAGCGCGGCGGATGAATATATCCTCTCCATCTCGGACGGCGAGCTTGCCGTTTATGGCGGAGCGTCCACTGAGGGAACCAACGCCGAGACGGTTCGTCGCCGTTTCGCGATCGCCAACCGGACCTGGACGATTTCGCTTCGGCCCACAGCTGCGCACCTTGCGTCAAATTCGTCGCAAACCGTCAAAGTCATCCTGTTGTTCGGCTTGGTCCTTTCTGCCGTATTGGCGGTCGTGCTTCGGCTGTACCTCCTGCGGCAGGAGGGGCGAAAATTGGAGATCGTTGAGCGCAGGCGCATGGAAAGCGAACTCGTCCGCTCCCAGGAACGCTTCCGCGATCTGGCGGAAACCAGCTCCGATTTCTTTTGGGAAATGGACGCTGGTCTCAGGGTGTCAAACGTTTCCGCGAAGTGGTCGGATATAACCGGTGTGCCGAGGGAGCAAGTTATCGGCACGACCCAGGAACCCGGTGACGCCGGTGACCTGCCGCAATCGGTCTGGGATGGCCATCTCGCCGACTTCGAGGCACGCCGGGCGTTCAGCGAATTTCGCTACCCGCAGCAGCACGCGACGCGCGGCACCATCTGGCTTTCGTCAAGCGGTAAGCCGGTGTTTGATGACGAAGGAAATTTTGCCGGATATCGCGGCACGGGACGGGATGTCACCGCCCGAAAGCGCGCGGAGGAGGAACTCGAGGAAACCCTGGCCGAGTTCAGCGCCGTCATGGAGGCGATCAATTACGGCGTTCTCTTCATGGATGCCGATCTTCGGGCGCGGATCGCCAACAAGGCGTTCCAGAAGATGTGGAACTTCCCGGACGAATTGATCGAGAGACAGGCGACCATGAAGGAGTTCGTCGAGCATAACCGGTACACCGGCCTTTATCCCGTGGGCGACGAAGATTTCGACGATTATGTAGCGGAGCGCGTGGCACGGGTTCGACAGGGCGCCATTCCGCCGACCGAAATGATCCGCGCCGACGGCGTCGTGCTGCTCTATCAGTGCTACGCCCTGCCGAACGGCGGCCGCATGCTGACTTATTTCGACATTACCGAGCGTAAGAAAATCGGCGATAGCCTCAAGATCGCCAAGGAGAAAGCGGAATATGCGGATCGGGCCAAGACGGAATTCCTCGCTAACATGAGCCACGAGCTGCGGACGCCATTGAATTCGATCATCGGTTTCTCCGAAATTCTCAAAGTCGAGGCGTTCGGCCCTATCGGCGACGTCAAGTACCGCGAATATGCATCCGATATCAATGCGTCTGGCAGCCATCTTCTGGAGTTGATCGGCGATATCCTCGACGTATCGAAGATCGAAGCGGATCAACTGGAACTAGCCGAGAGCGTGTTGGATCCCGGGGAACTGGTGGACAGCTGCCTGCGCATGATGCGGGAGCGGGCCAACCACGGTGGTATCGCCCTGGAAAACAATGTTCGTGTTAATCCGGCACAATTTGTCGGGGATGCCGTCCGTTTGAAGCAGATCATCCTCAATTTGCTTTCCAACGCCATCAAATTTACGCCGCCCGGGGGATCGGTCAACGTCGCCGGGTTTCTGGAAGACGATGGGCTGACGATTCAGGTTTCGGATACCGGGGTCGGAATCGCGCCTGAGGACATGGTCAAAGTGATGACGCCGTTCCAGCAGGTGCTGCACGATAACGATCGCGCTTCGGAGGGCACGGGGCTGGGTGTTCATCTCTGCAAATCCCTGACCGAGTTGCATGGAGGTGAGTTTTCCATCGAGAGCTGCCCCTGCGAGGGCACGACCGTGCCCCTCAGGTTCTCGCCCGAACGGACGGTTCGTCTCACTTGAACCGGGCTTTTGCTCAAACACTGCCGGCAGCGGACAGCAGCGATGCATTGCCGCCCGCCGCCGTGGTATCGATACAGAGGTGGCGTTCCGTTGAGAGTGCGCCCGGCGGCGGCACTTCGGATATCAGCGGAAGGATCGGGCCGTCGCGTTCCGCCAGAGCCATACGGTACGGCCTGAGCGCTTCGGGCGGCGCCCAGTAGAGGACCGCGTGGAAGCCCGCCGCACGTCGCAGCGCATCGGGCGTCGGCCGTCCGTCGAGCAGCGCGGTAGCCGCCCCCTGCACGTCGAATTCGGGGTTCGCCGATATTAGATCGGGAGCGGCTAGCAACACCCGGTTTCCCGCCGCCAACGCCATTTCTGCCTGTGAAATAGCCGCTTCCGCAGTTGGGCCCAGGCATAGAACGGTTCCTCTCGGATAGGACGTCAAGCGGTTCGACTCGCCGGTCGGGCCTGGCAGGGAGAGCGAAGGGGCCGGTTCACGCGCGGGCAGAGGGGCGCCCGTCAGACTGTCCAATGCGGACTGAAATTCTTTCGCCCCGATTTCGCGCGCTTGTGGAGGCGCCCCGTCGGCGACGTGTTCTATGGTGAAGTTGGCGACATAGTGGGGACCGCCCGCTTTCGGTCCGGT
>CAZPMO010000289.1:0-2579 GCA_964587515.1 uncultured Rhodospirillaceae bacterium
TCGATCTGACGGGCGTGGCCCGGGTGATCGTTTCGCGCACGTTCGCGCCCTACGAACTCTTCATCACGGCGGCGGTGTTTTATCTGATCATGACTTATGCCGTCACTCGGGCGTTCAAGTACGTCGAATGGCGGCTGAGCCCGCATATGAGACCGCCCCCTGAACCGGTGCTCTGACCGGAAAACGGCGATGAAAAAGTGGTTGGCGGTTGTCGGAGTTTTATTCACGGGAGCCTGCGCGCCGGTCGTGATGGGGGCGGGGCCGGCAATTACGGCGCCGGAGATATCCGAAGCAAAGCACGGTGACTACACGCACGCCCTGACCGCTGCCGACGGCGAAGAAATACCCTTGCGCATTTGGCGCCCCGCCGCGGATATGACGACCAGGGCCGTTGTCTTGGCGCTGCACGGTTATGGCGATTATTCCAAGGCGTTCGAGACCCCGGCGGTCTGGTGGGCGGACCAGGGCATCACGACTTATGCCTACGATCAAAGGGGGTTCGGTGCGAACCGCCATCGCGGGCTCTGGCCCGGCAACGCGACGCTGGTGAGCGATCTCGGAGATGCGGTCACGGCAATCAAGGCCGAGCACGGTGACGTGCCGCTCTATCTGATGGGATCGAGCATGGGCGGCGCGGTGATCCTGGCGGCACTGGATCGGCGGCATAGAGATACCCATGCCCTAGAGGGCCGGGTCGACGGCGTCATTCTTGCGGCGCCCGCGGTCTGGGGCTGGTCGGCGATGAACCCTTTCTACAAGGCTATGCTCTGGCTTTCCGCCCATACCACGCCGTGGAACGAACTTTCGGGACGGGGCCTGGGTATCCGGCCCTCGGACAATGTCGACATGCTGCGGGCGCTGGGCCGCGATCCGCTGATCATCAAACGCAGCCGGACCGACGCCATCTACGGCCTGGTCGGCATGATGGACGACGGCTTGGCGGGCGCCGGGGGGCTCGACGTGCCGGCGCTGATCCTCTATGGCGAGCACGACGACCTGGTGCCGCCCCATGCCACGCAGGCGATGCTGGAGCGATTGGAGGCCGAGTACCGCTACGTCCACTATCCCGACGGCTGGCACATGCTGCTGAGGGACCTGCAAGGCGAAACGGTCTGGCGCGATATCGCCGCCTGGATGCGCGACCGCGGGGCCGAACTACCCTCCGGGGCCGAACGGCCTGTCGCCGTTGCCGATTAGGGAAATCGGCCTACTTCATACAAGTGACCAAGTCATCATCAGGGGGCGGTTCAGTGGATTCATATTCGGATCTATCCGGCGTGGGCGACAAGATGGAAGCCTATCCGATCGAGATTTCCGTGGCCGATCTCGAAATGCGTTTCAGGGATCAGGTCGTCGGCCAGGCGACGACGTTGACCGTGCTGGACGTGCGCGAAGAGGTCGAGGTTCAGACCTGCATGATTGCAGGCTCCGTCCACATTCCCATGATGGATATACCCTCGAGGATTGCCAAGTTGCCGGTCGATCACGCGCTTGTCGTGCTTTGCCACCACGGCATGCGAAGCGCTCAGGCCGTCGGATTTCTGCGCGAGCAGGGATTTGACAACGCGATCAATCTGAAGGGCGGCATCGACGCCTGGGCGCGGGAAATAGACCACACCATGGCGACCTATTAGTATTTGTCCCGATCAATCAAGAAGGGAAAATCCAGATGGGTCGCTTTAGCCTTGCCGACGCCCGGTCTTTATTAAAGGAGGGATTTGCCCCCTGGATTCAGGACCTGGACATTTCCTTCGACAGTATCAATGACGGCATCGCCACGCTGCGCGTGCCGCCGTCGCCGAAGCTGAACCGCTTGGGCGGCATGGTCTGTGGGCAGGTAATCATGTCGCTGGCCGATACGGCGATGGTGTTTGCCATCGCATCCTCGGTCGGCAAGCTGGTGCCGATGACGACCGTCAGCCAAACGTCGGCATTTCTCCGTCCCGCCACCGACGACGATCTGGTCGCCGTCGCGCGTGTGATCAAACGTGGCCGGCAGATCGTCTACGGCGAGATCAACCTCTACACCGGCGATCCCGACAAACCCGTGGCGCATGTGACCAACACCAACATGCTGCTGTAACGCGTCTGCGGGATGGGTCGCTAGACGTTGCCGCCGGCCTCGGCGTAGGCCATCGACAGTTCGGCGTCGTCGTCCTCTTCGAAGATATGTTCGAGCGCCGGCAGGAAACCCATGGTCTCCTTTTGGATGTGAAAGACCTCACGCTCGACCAATTCCAGTGCGTCGGCATGGAACTTCGCCCAGCTGGCTTCGTCAAATCCGTTTTCCAGCGCCGCCCGGGCGCTTTCGACCAGCGCGGTCGCCAAGGGCCGGATGATTTCATGTTCGCCCGCCAGCATATTGGTAATGGCGGGGTCGATGTGCTCGGCAAAGCGCGGAAAAAGGTGCTCCTCCTCGAACGCGAAGTGGCCTTTGACTTCGGCCTCCAGGATGGTTTTCACGTCGGTGAGCAGCGCCCGCATGGCGGCGTCGTCCTGAGCCGGGGGGGAGGCCGGGCCGATGCGGCTGAGGTCGGATTCCAACCGCTCCAACAGGGCCAGCGTGTTCTGGTGATCGC
>CAZPMO010000290.1:0-2559 GCA_964587515.1 uncultured Rhodospirillaceae bacterium
AAAAACAGGGAATCACAAATCAATGAATCACGCAAAGGTCTCCAGGATGAGGAGCACCCGAAGGGTGCGTCTCGAAGGACTAGGAACGCTCTCCTTTTTCGACCCGCCGCCAGCGGTGCAGCGCCACCAGCAGCCACGCCGCCTCGACCAGCCCGAACGGCCATGCGCCCTGAACGAATCCGTAAATAGAGGCCAGCCCGCAGGCCACCGCGAAGGCCAGCACGAACCAGTGGCTGCGCGCCTCCAACGCGTAAAACACCAGCATCGCGGTTACCGCCAGCAGACCGAATGCCGAGAGAGGGTCCACCCTTACGCGGCCAGCATTTCCGCCATCCAGTCGGCGGTTTGCAGGCGGTAGCGATAGGCGCGGTTGTTGGCGACGTGGCCGCCGTCCTCGATGGCGAGCAGGACGGTGGGACCCGACGCCTCGTTGGCGAGGCGTTCCGCCTGTTGCCAGGGGATCAGCGCGTCCATCTTGCCGATCACCACGAAAAGCGGGCACGTGATGCGTTCCGCCACGCCGGCGAGGTTCATGCGTTCCGCCACCGCGCGCGCGGCGGCGTCGTCCGCCGCGTGCGAGCGCGCGATGAAGGCGTTGCGGGTCAGGCCCGGCAAATCGTCCCAGATCGCGCCCCAGTCATAGGGCCCCGACAGCGCGATGCAGGCCCTGACCCGGGGCTCAAAGGCGGCGGCGCGGGGCGCGTAATAGCCGCCGAGGCTGACCCCCCAGAGCCCGACGCGGCCGGCATCGAGATCGGCGCGGGTCTCCACATAATCGATCACCGCGCCGACCGGGGCCTCATAGTCGGGGCGGATGGCGAAATCGTACTCGGCCTCGCCCTGGCCCGGCCCGTCGAAGGCCAGCGTCGCCATGCCGCGCGCCAGGAATACGTTCTCATAGGCGTCCATTTCCTCCTTCGCGGAATCAAGCCCCATGGCCATCACCAGCACCGGCGCACGCTCGACGCCCACGGGTTTTCGCAGGATGCCCTTCAGCGACGCGCCCTCATAGGCGATGTCGACGGGCTCGCCGGCGGGGCGGAGATGGGGCAACGCCAAGGCCCGGCAGGCGACCGCCTTTTCGTGCACCCGGCGCATCTCGTCCCTATCGTTGACGAACAGGAACTTGCCGAAATGATAGCAGACGGCGGCCGTGGTCAGATGCGCACCCGCCGAGAGACCGTGCCCGGCGGCAAGCGCCTCGCGGCCCATTTCTTCGTGGATCGCGGCGCGCGCCGCCCAGGCCGGGCACCATTCCTCCCAGGTCTCGATTTCATTGGTGACTTCCTGGAAGTCTGTCAGCGGCACGCCGTTGGCCACCAAGCGCGGCGCCCAGTGGCCGAGCGCGGTGTCTACGCGCGGGTCGCGCGGCATGCCTCAGACCCTCAGGAAACCGCTCGGCGCGTCATGGATCGAGACCGCGCCGTCGTCGGTGATGCGTACGCATTCGCCGGTCTGCACGCCGGCCTTGCGGTCCTTGGTGGTGACGTTGGGCTGGATCACCATCATCATGTTCTTTTGCAGAACCATGTCGGGCACCGGCTCGTTCTGCCGGCTGGGCGAGCCGATGATGGGCGGGAAATAGCCGCCGCCATAGCCGTGCACCAGATTATCGCAGGTGGTGAAGCCGGCGTCCTCGATGACGCCGGACGCCTCGATCAGATCCTCGGGCCGGGCACCGGGGCGCGCCACCGCCTTGATCGCCTCGAAGGCGGCCAGAGAGGCGGCGTGCAGGTCGCGATAGAGCGGTGTCGGCTCCTCCTCGACCGCGTAGGTCCTGAGCACCTGGCCGGAATGTTCGCCGAAGGTGGCCGAGATTTCGGTGAACACCACGTCGCCCTTCTCCACCTTGCGCGGCGAGGTGAACTGCGCCGGCACTTCGAGATCGGGCGCGTGCATGGAAGTGACGCCGAAGAAATGGATCACCGTGCGCCCGCCCCACGGCACATAGGAACGTTCGACGATGTCGCCCAGATCATGCTCGTCCAGGCCGGAGCGCATGTGATCGGAAAGCGCGTCGATGGCGACGTCACAGAGCGCCGCGCCGATGCGGAACCATTCAAGTTCCTCGTCCGATTTCACCAGCCGGAGCTGGACATAGTCGCGGTTGAGGTTGACCACGTCGCCGCAGACGGCGGCAAGCGCGTCGCGCTGGGAAAAGCCGAGCGGCCCCATCACGCCGACCCGCTTGCCGGCCGCGCCGCGTCGTTTGAGCTCATCGGCGACAGCGTTGACGGTCAGCGCCCCGCCCCAATGGACCTCGGCCCGTTCGACGACGCGCGTCGCCATGGGCACATGATTGAAATACTGGACGAACAAAGCGTCCTTCTCGCCCGGCGTGAACACCGCGACGGCCTCGGTCGTAACCGGCCATTCGGTGATCCACGGCACCGCCGAGCCCCGGAAGCCGGCGCCGCACAGCAGCAAATGCGAGACGTCGTTGGCCGCCATCACGCCCTCGATGGCCTCGCGGCGGCGGCGTATTTCGGCGTCCGAAAATCGCGGGAACGGATGGTCGAGAATGGCGCGTTGCGCCGCCGTCAGCTTCGGCGCCGGCGG
>CAZPMO010000291.1:0-2554 GCA_964587515.1 uncultured Rhodospirillaceae bacterium
AATTCATAGCGCTCCTTGTTGCGTTCGAACTCGCGCCGCACATTGTTGGCGAACGCGTCTTTCGATCCGAACTGGTCGATCATCACCGAATGGTCGATCACTAGATCGACGGCCGACAGCGGATTGATCTTCTGGGGATCGCCGTTCATGTCGGCCATCGCCTGGCGCATGGCGGCGAGATCGACCACGGCGGGGACGCCGGTGAAATCCTGCAACAGGATTCGCGCCGGGAAGAAGGCAATTTCGTGCGACGATGTCTGGTTCTCGAGCCCCGCCTCGATGTCGGCGGTCTTCACCGTGCGACTGTCCTCGTGCCGCAGCAGGTTCTCAAGCAGCACCTTCAGCGAAAACGGCAGGCGCGACAGATCGCCCAGTCCCGCGTCGGACGCGGCCGGCAGGCTGAAATAGTCGAAGCTGTTGCCGCCAACGGTCAAGCTCCGCCGCGTTTTCATGGTGTCCTGGCCAGAACCGCTCACCGCGTTTCTCCTCGGTATGGAATTTCGGGGCATCCGCCGCGCGCCACGAAGTATCGGGCGGCGGGAATGGCGCGACGGAAATTAGACCGCTTTAGGTCCCAATCTCAAGTGCGCATGTGGATTGTGCGCCAGGTTCGTGTCCAGAAGCTTACAAAACATCACACAATCGCCTTATTCCCGGCGCTTTCGAGCCATATTCACACCCTACATCAACATTCTAGCCCCCAGGACGCCCACCCTGAGCGTCCTAACCAACCGCAAGGTTGGACCCTCCCTTGGCCGCCGGTTTCGACCGGCGGCCCTTTTTTTGCGTCGCTTGAGCATGGCGCTTGTGTAATGTCTGCCGCATGGTGGGATTCGCGGGCAGTGGTCTTGCATGTGTGCGGGGCGGACGTTTGGTGTTCGCCGGGCTCGAATTCGATGTCGGGCCGGGCGAAGCGCTGATGCTGGTCGGGCCGAACGGCTCGGGCAAGTCATCCCTGCTGCGCCTGATGGCGGGCCTCGGACGGCCCGATGCCGGCGCCATCACGTGGGACGGGAAACCTGTCGCCGATGATCCGGAAGCCCACGCCGCGCGGCTGCATTATGTCGGTCATCTCGACGCGGTAAAGCCGGCGTTGACGGTGGCCGAGAATTTGTCGTTGTGGGCCGGCTTGCGCGGCGCCGGGACCGACGGGGTCGCGAAGGGGCTTGGGCGCTTCGGCCTCGACGCGTTGAGCGAGGCGCCCGGGCAATTGCTGTCGGCGGGCCAGCGCCGCCGTCTCGCGCTGGCCCGCATCGTCGCCGCACCGGCGCCGCTGTGGCTGCTCGACGAACCCACCGTCGCGCTCGATCGCGACGCCGTGGCCGCGCTCGCCGCCGCGATCGCCGCTCACCGCGGCGGCGGCGGCGTCGCGGTGGTCTCGACCAATGTCGATTTCGATCTGCCCGGGGCGCGGACCCTCGCGGTCGATGCTTTCGCGGCCGCGCCCGAGAGCGTCTGGGAGGACGCCGGATGAACGGCTTCGCCCTGGTGCTCGGGCGCGAGTTGCGTCTCGCGGTGCGCCAGCCCGGCGACCCGGCGCTGGTGCTGATGTTCTTCCTGCTGGCCACCGTGATGTTTCCGTTCGGCGTCGGGCCCGAACCCAACATGCTGGCGCGCATCGCGGCCGGGGTGGTGTGGGTGGCGGCGCTGCTGGCCGCGATGCTGTCGCTCGATCGCATGTTCCGCGCCGATTACGAGGACGGCAGTCTGGAGCAGCTCGCGCTTGCGCCGGTGGCGCTGGAAATAACGGTGCTGGCCAAGGCCGCGGCCCATTGGTTGAGCACGGGGCTGCCGTTGCTGGTGATGGCGCCGCTGATGGGCGTGTTGCTGAACCTGCACCCGGACGGCTACGCGCCGCTGCTGACGACCATGGCGCTGGGCGCGCCGACCGTCAGCCTGATCGGCGCCGTGGGCGCCGCGTTGACGCTGGGCGCGCGGTGGGGCGGGGTGCTGCTGTGTCTCCTGGTGCTGCCGCTGTTGATCCCGGTGCTGATCTTCGGCGCCGGCGTGGTCGATGCGGCGATGGCGGGTTTCGGGACGCGCCAGCATTTGTTATTGCTCGGCGGGCTGATGCTGGGCGCGCTCGCGTTGTGTCCCTGGGCGGGCGCCGCCGCGATCCGACAGGCGCTCGATTGAACCAAACAAGGAGGAAAAATGAAAAAGGAAGATTTCATCGGCGCGTGGCGTCTGTACGGTTTCCGGCTGATCGACGCCGATGGCAACGAGACCTCGCCTTGGCTCGACGGATCGGATGGCCAACTGACCTATACCGCCGACGGCTATATGTCGGCTTCGGTCGCGACCGTCGATGTTGCCGGCGAGCCGGCGAAACAGATGTCCTATGCCGGCCCCTATGACGTCCATGACGACCGGGTCGTGCACCATTGCGATTTCGCGAGCCAACCGGGACTGATCGGCAAGCAGCAGGTCCGTCAGACCGATTTCGACGGCGAAACCCTGACGCTCTCGTCATCGCCCAGCATGTATGGCGGCGAAGGCACCGTCGCCAAGCTCATATGGCGCCGCGCCACGCCGCGCTGAACCGCCGCACCCG
>CAZPMO010000292.1:0-2552 GCA_964587515.1 uncultured Rhodospirillaceae bacterium
GCCAAATTACCCGTAATAGTAACGTTTGTTATGATTGAATTGTTAGACGAACAATAAACTCCGCCACCATTCCCCGACGACAAATTTTCAGCAATTAGCACGTTAGATATTTCTGCATCACCGCTAATTGAGAGTCCTCCACCATCTGTAGCAGAATTATTAATTATAGCACCACCATTTATAGTTGCTCTATTGGTGTGAATTCCACCACCTTTACCCTGTGTAACCGAGTTATCACTTATAATTACATTGGTAAGCGTACCAAGATCAATAGAAATTCCACCCCCCTCAAGGGCAGTAGTATTTCCAATAATAATAACATCATCCAATGTAGTATTATCATTCTCTGAACAAATCCCACCTCCCGCATTAGTAGCAGTATTCCCCACTATAGTAACAAATTTAATATTTACTCCACCTCCAGATTGACAGTACACCCCTCCACCTTTGTTAGTAGCTGAATTTCCAGTTATCTTTAGGTAAGATAAAGTTGGTCTACTATTTATATAAATTCCGCCACCTCGATTTTCACCTCCAATATGGGCATTCCCATTATAAATTGTAAATCCTGTTAATTGCGCCAACTCTGTCTCATTATTTTCAAATTTGACAACAGACCCATTTTGATTCCCGTCAATAATCGTAGATGAAACATAGCTAGTATCTTGGGTTATCAATAGCAAAGACCCCACTACAATATCCTTGCCGCTGTAATTAATGTTTTCAACATAAGTCCCTGGATGAACAAGAATAGTATCACCATCCAAGGCTACATCAATTGCTCCTTGTATGGTAGCATAATCAGCAGGAACATTGATCAATGTGGTATGCTCATTTAATGTCACATCATCAAGGGTTATGCTTGAATAACAGTTTTGTTCAGAAATTACATCTGTATAATAGTTATCTTTTGTAAATGTAATATCATAAAAACCCGTCTCCAATTCCGCCGAATAATAGCCGTTTGCTTCTGACGTAGCCGTTTCTGTTAACTCGCTTGGTACGGTTCTAACAAAGGTTATAGTTATTCCGCTGTGGTCTGTTTGACCATCAAGAAATGCATTTCCATCAATTGTAACAGCAAATGCCATTGTGCTTAGAAAAAGTGTAGTTATGGTTGTTTTCATTTTTTGTCTCCTTTGTCTATTCTTTATGACCTGTGCGATTCATTAATGGCATCTTATGATAAGTTGCGACGTAGGAAATTACAACCTGGTGTCAAGTTTCTACAATGGGGAGATCTACGTATTTTTTAGTGTTTTCATTAAGTATTTTACCCTAAAAGTGACAGTAGTGGTATAAATCACCCATAAAAGGCGTTTTATGGATTAAGAGTATTATTGATGAAAATCGGACATTTTTGATAAAAAGAAGTTTCAGTAGTTGTTTGTTTAGTTTACCATTTTGTCTCTATTCTGTTCTTCTTGTTTTATCTGTTTTTTCCTTTTTATTTCAAGATTATTTTGATTCGGAGGCTTTGGGCGTTCTTTACATTTTGCCCACGGAGGTTTTAGGTTTTCTCCAAGATTATATTTTAACGGAGGAATTATAAATTACAGGGTATTTATTTCATTGGCGACTCCTTTTAAGTTTCGAACCGGGGCGAAAATGTAAACCCGGCTTACGTTTATGATGTTAATGTGTGAAGGTAGACAGCTTTCCCTTTCTGTGTAATAATTGCATCAAATACATCTCCAACTTGAACATTGTAGAGTGAAAACTGATCCTTTGGGAGAGAGCCTAATCTCAACTCATCCACGAAGAAATCCTTACCCTTATTGTCAACTGGGTTCTGCTTCACATCTACAATTACCTGTCTGCCGAGCTCTCTTACTTTGCCACGGAACGAATTTAGCTTATCCCATTTTTTGTTATCGGGCATATCAAAATACCCACCAACAGCGGTAAGTGTTTTAAGCATTCCATTTGGCTTTTCGTTTGGGATTGCTTCAACTTTAGGCTCTTTTCCTAGTAGTTCAAGCATCTCATCTTCAAACACATGAAACGCTGCAGATCCAATTCCTAAACCATTCGATCGTTTGTGGATAATGCTCCATATTGCACAGGCATAGTCTTTACGATCTTCTGTCTTTGAATCACTCCACTGCTCGATAAAGCTGATGGGTGCTTCTAGGGCATCATTTAGGTGTTTTTCATCTTTGAGATCTCTATTGGTGTACTCTTGTAAGATGTCTGAAATCCAGCCATTATACAAGCCAACAACAGAAGCAGATTCTGACTGATGCTTCGTGATATCATAATCGTATATGGGCAGATCATAACGGAATGAAAGCAGATCATCACCAGCATCCAAACTCAGGAAACGCTCTTTAACCACATTGTAAGGGATGAATAGCGGATGGTTCTCGTATGCCTCAGCTACTTCCGGAACAAAAGAAACGAATGCCTTTTTGTTGAATTTGCACTCACGAAAAGTCTCCACAATTTCAAGGCTATCAGCAATTTCACTAATGGCTTCTCTGTCGTAATTCGTGCTCCATTTGAGTGATTGGACTTCCAACTGCAGGTTCTTACTCAGCGTTGGGATTAGC